>JAQTMV010000057.1 GCA_028714175.1 Methylococcales bacterium | reverse complement strand
GGATCGGATCAGCTGTATTGCATACCTTGTTTGCCGGGAGAAAATTGGGCCGCTATATGGTGCCGATGCTTTATATAACATTGTTTTTGATACCCCGCGCCATGCTGCTTGTTGCCTTGATTGGACTCAGTGATGCCTGGCTGGATTTACGAAAAAAAAAATCGAATTAACGCGCGCCAGACGGCGTATAAATAGCCGGTTAAAAACCGCAAGACGAGGATTAAAAGATGGAAGTTATTCTTCTTGAAAAGATTGCAAACCTGGGTAATCTGGGTGATAAGGTAACCATTAAATCAGGTTACGGCAGAAACTATCTTGTTCCGCAAGGTAAAGCTGTTGCTGCAACAGCCAAGAAAATTGCCGAGTTTGAGGCGCGTCGTGCTGAACTTGAAAAAGCAGCAGCTGAAAAGCTCAGCGCTGCTCAAAAGCTTGGCACTGAACTGAGCAAACTTCAAATCGTTATCACCCATAAAGCGGGCGACGAAGGCAGATTGTTTGGTTCAGTAGGCACGCACAATATTGCTGAAGCTATTACAGCGGCGGGTATTGCCGTTGGCAAACATCAGATTCGTTTGCCGCATGGCGCGATTCGCCATATTGGCGACTATCCCATCGACATCAATCTGCACTCTGATGTTGTAATAACACTGTCAATTAAAGTTGCTGCCGAAGCGTGATTTTTAAAGGCGTAAGGCGAAAGGTGGAAGGTGGCTTTTTGAACCTTTTGCCTTGAACCTTGCACCTTTGTTAAATATGCGTTTTTTTTATTCCTGCTTCTTTTACCTGTTAATTCCCTTTGTCCTTTTACGCCTGCTTTGGCGAAGCTTTAAAGCCCCGGCCTACCGCTATCGATGGAGCGAACGCTTTGGTTTCTATACCAAAAAATTTCCTCAAGGTGTTGCCTGGTTTCATGCCGTCTCCGTAGGCGAGGCTGAGGCATTATTTCCTCTTGTCCGGCAAATACAAAAGCAACAACCTGATCTAAAACTACTCATTACCACGACCACACCCACAGGGTCTGCACGGGTCCAAGCAGTGATGCAGGATACCGTAGCGCATGTCTATTTACCTTATGACATTCCCTGTGCGGTCAAGCGGTTTGCGCAGTGCTTTAAGCCAAAACTGGCGGTTATTTTGGAAACCGAAATCTGGCCAAATCTTTTCGCCTGTTGTGGCCAATACAACATCCCTTTATATATTATCAATGCCAGGCTGTCGGAAAAATCGTCGCGCGGTTATCAAAAAGTCCCTGCACTGGTTCGTCCCGCTTTAGCACAAGTAAACCTTATTGCGGCCCAAACTCAAGATGATGCAAAACGCTTTGTCGCCATTGGTGCAGAAAGTGAAAAAGTCAAAACATTAGGCAACATAAAGTTTGATATTGAAATTCCGCAAGCAATAATTGAACAGGGCTTACAGTTAAAAGCCGGTTTGTTTGGCGGTCGATTTGTATGGCTGATTGCCAGCACCCATAAAGATGAAGAAGTCATATTTCTGCCAATTTATAAAGCGATAAAGCAGGAAATTCCAGAATTATTATTGGTCATAGTGCCGAGACACCCTGAACGTTTTGCAGACGTAAAAAAACTGTGTGAGCAGCATCAGCTTAATGTAGTGAGGCGCACAGAGGATGAGGGGGTTAATCCAGAAACAGATGTCTATCTGGCTGATACGATGGGTGAATTAAAGATGCTATATGCGGCCTCGGATATAGCTTTTGTCGGCGGCAGTATGGTGCCGGCAGGCGGACATAATATTCTGGAAGCGGCGGCGGTTGGCATCCCGGTAATGTTTGGCCCTTATATGGCTAATTTTAAAGAGATAGCTTCAGCAGCGTTAAACCAGCATGCAGCAATCCAATGCCAGAATGAAGAAGATATACGTAATACGATATTGGAACTGTATAAACAGCCAGCCTACAGAAAGGAATTAACCGAAACAGGAAAAGCGTTTGTTTCTCAAAACCAGGGGGCAATTGCCAGAATCTGTGAGATTCTCAATCAGATAATAATCAAAACAAAAGACCCTTCTACAACATAATATCAAAATGTCTATTGGCAGTTCCTCACTCATACCCCGTTAATTCAACGTAACCCTGACCTGAAATGGGTTTGCCGTTTTTTTTGCCGTTAACGCTTACTGCTCCTTCCCAATAACGATAACTGACATTGAGTTCCTGATTGTTTATTAAAGGGACGACATCAATCTCAAGTTTCTGTACAGGGATGGTCAAGCGCCACCTCGATGGATAAGTAATTTTTGAATGGGGGCTTTTCCAGTTATCAAGAATTTTAATCGACACATCCTGCATTTTCAGCGGGATTTTTGTGTTGTCTGCCAGAACAAACGAGCCGGAACTGTTGTTGTCCGGAAGCCCGTCTTTGCGCCTCAATTGATAAAACATTAATTCGCTGTTATCAGAGAACTGTAAGGCGAACCAGTCCCATCCGCTTTGTTCATCTGACAAAGAGCTGGTACTCCATTCCCTGTCCATCCAGCTATCGCCGATGACTGAAAATTGATCGTCGGCTGTGCTGATATGGCCATCTGTCGCCAATCGGGTATAGGAATAATAATAGGAAGCATTGCCGGGTTCCGGACTTTTCTGGCTCAGGCCTTGATCCCCTTGTAACACATAACCCTTTTGTGATGTTAACAGCAGATCAATCGCAAATTCATCGCTTTTAGCCTGTAGCCGGAGCGGAAAGTCAGAATCGCCCTGAGTGGTTGCCGACCAGTCATAAAGCCAGACCCGGTATTTTTTATTGGACGCACCGGCAAGATCATTGCCCGCCCGGCTGAAACGTTCAGCCGTATAAAAACGGTCCTGCTTTACATCGGTCAAGGTTAAATGCGCCATATATAATTGATTGTTTCGCCAGGCAGACTTTGATATTGGCGTTTCTGCCGCAAGAGCAAAGCGGAAAAACGTCAGTTCATAGCCAAATTTCCGGTTATACGAATTTTTCAGATTACCGGTGAAATACCACCATTCAGTACGATAAGAGTTGTGAGCACCGTGATCAGCCGGGAATTTGAACTCACGGAGATTTAACGCCCGGGCAAAATCTCTATCGTCTTTGGATAAAATATTAGTGAAAGAATCATCCTTTTTGGTGACTGTTGCACTAAAAAAACTGTCAACTTTAGAGAGTGTTGCACTGAAAAAATTGTCAATAGTCAATTTGATATCTGAAGGAAATTTGATAGGCTGCCACCAAACCATCAACAGCAAGATGATCAACGCTATCGCAAGGAGAAGAAAAACTCGCTTAACCATCATTCTGTACCCAATGCTTCGGCAGGTTTGGTCTGCGCCATTTTCAATGCCGGAAAAATTCCGGCAAATAGTGCCGCAATAAAGGCCAAAGCTACACCTTGAACAATGACCCATGGATCGAAATAAAACGCCATAGTCCAACCGAATGAGCGCTGGTACACGACAAAAATCAACACATAGGCCACGACATAACCGGCCGGAATAGCTAACAGGCCTGCAACCAGCCCCATCAAACCGGTTTCACTGACAATCAGCGCTGTTAACTGCCTGGTCGTTATGCCTATAGCCCGCAGAATACCCATCTGCCGTATCCGTTCGAACTGTAAAGCCATCAACGCGCTGAAAACACCGGTAAAAGCGATAGCTGCCGACAACCAGCGCAATGTTTCAGTAATGGTAAACGTCTGTTCAAATACCTCCATGGAGGCTTTATAAATCGCCCGATCGGATTTTACCGACTGTTCAGCTGTCAGCAGTTTACTAAGCTGATTTTCCAGTTTTTGTACATCCGCGCCGTCTTTTGCGTAAACGCCAATGCCGGAATAACCCAAATCGGGCCAAAAATGCCGATAATTTTGCCGGCTCATGGCCAGATGCCCCCGATCTCCTTTGTAATCCGCATAAATGGCTATCACTTCAAACGGCAGTTTGCCCTGGGCAGTCTGCAACAGAATTTTTTGGCCGATTCTGACAGCATGATGATAGGCATAAGGCTCAGTCACGATGACGGACTGTTGCTGCTCAAACCTGTTCCAGAGATCATCTTCGACGTTATGTTTAAAGATAAAACTCTTCTTTAATTTCGCATTCAGCTCAAACACAGATACTTGAGTAAATTCATCATCAGCGATGATTTTTGTATGCAATACACTGCTGAGCATTTGCACGTTGGGCAGTTTCGCCAGTTTTTCCTTCAAGCGCTGATCCGCCAGCGTCTTGTCGGCTGTCATTTTCTCACCCGGCAATGACACATAAAGGTCGGCAGGTAAACTGGCTTGCAGCCAAAACGCCACTGTCTGGCGAAAACTGCCTATCATCAAGTCCATGCCTATCGTCGCCGCAACAGCAATCATCAACGCGGCTATTGATATGCCGGTTCTACTGACTTCAGCCGAAACCATACGTGCAGGCAGGCGCCCCAAAATACCCAACAAACGTCCGAATAAACGTTCAATCAGTTTCATAAACAACAGGGTACAAACCGGTGTTAGCAAGGCAAAGCCAAACAGTAACAGAAAGATGCTGGCTAACCCTAAATTGATACTTTTTCCGGAAAAAAACGCCAGAGCCATGCCGCCGGGTATCAAAACCAAACTGATTAACCCGGCTGCCTTGATTAACCGGCGGCTGCCGGATTCCAGTTGAGATCGGGTCAATACTGTCACCGGCGAGAAGCGTGTTGCTTCGAAGGCGGGAGGCAATACCGCCAGCAATGAAGCCCCCATACCTAATAATACGCCTTTACCAATTTGTACAGGCGTAACCATTAATGAAGTGGTATCAATGCGGAAATAAAGTGCGTTAATGGTTTCAGAGATCAGATACAACAAGCCCTGTCCAAGCGCTATACCAAGCGCGATGCCTATTAACGTGCCGATTATCGCCAATAAAAAGGCTTCGCCTATAATCAACCTGAATATCTGCCGCCGGGTGACACCGATTGCACGCAAACTGCCGATCAGGCGTCGCCGCTGCACTACCAGGAAGGTCATCGTGTTATAGATCAGGAACATGCCCACCAATAGTGAAAACAAACCCATTGCTTTTAGGTTGATTGAAAATGCCCGGGTCATTTCCCTCATCGATTGTGACTGGCTATCAGTCGATACCAGTAATGCATTAGCCGGTAACACCTTGCCTATTTTCGTCAGAATTTCGGGGTGATATTTATCCATCAGCACTTCAATTGAACTGAGGCGGCCAAACAAACCTAAAACCTCCTGGGCTGTGGCAATGTCGGAAATTATCAGCCTGGCCAAGACTTGTTCTGATACGGCATTGTCCGGAGCCAGCAAACCGATGACTTTTAAGCGTTGTTCACGGTTGTCAGCCATAACAGTGAAATCATCGTTGATTTTAAGATGCAAGCGCCGTGCAGTCTGCTCACTCATCAAGGCCGTATTCGGCTCGCCAAGCAAACGGGTCAAAAAATCAGAGGTTTTGTTTGCGTTTTGCTGTTGTTGCCAGACCGCTTGTAACGATTTTTCAATGAACGGGTCTATGCCGACTAACTTGAAGCTTTCATCAGTGTGTTGTGCCAACTCGACGTAACCGCTTGTCACAGGCGCTATTTTTTGTATACCCTGCTCCACTCTTAGCCGGGTATACAGCCGTTCATCAAGGCCGCCATCACCGGCAATAATTCTGTGTGTTGCCGTCCCGGTAAATGCTTTGCCTGCCTGTTCAAATGCCGTTAGCGAGCTTTCCATCGCCAGATCAATGGAAATCACCACCGCCACACCCAACGCAATCCCTACTATTGCCAGCGCCAGTTGCCAGGGATGCTGCCATAAAAAATTGCGGCTGGAGCGGTCAAGAATTGAACTCATCGGCTGACCAATGTCCTGTTCTGGATTGAAAATACCCGGTCAGCCTTGCCGATGACTTCCTGGCTATGAGTTGCCATGATCATCGTCTTGCCCGCTTTTGTAACCAGTGTATCCAGCAGCTCCAAAACCTGTTTGCCGGTATCCAGATCCAGATTACCGGTCGGTTCATCAGCAAGTATCACATCCGGGTCATGAATCAGGACGCGGGCAATCGCAACCCGCTGTTGTTCACCGCCGGATAAGCGGTCAGGATAACTGTCCAGCCGGTCGGCAAAATTCAATTTGGCCAATAATTCGACAACATTCTCTCTATCCTTACGGGTAATGCGCTTGATCAGTTCCAGCGGCAACAACAGGTTTTCCGCAACCGTCAACGTAGGGATCAGATTATAGGACTGGAATACGAAGCCGATATGATGCCGTCGAAACAGCGTGCGATCATGCTCGGAAAGCCCGGTTATATTAACGCCGTTAATGATAACCTTGCCACTGTCCGGAGGATCAATGCTGCTGACAAGATTCAGAAAAGTCGATTTACCGGAACCGCTGCGACCGAGTAAAACGATAAACTCGCCACGCCGCACCTGCAGATCCAATTCGCTAAAAATTTCATGCCGCCGCCCCGATTCCAGATAGCTTTTGCTTACCCGTTGAATTGTTATAGCCGCTTCTGTAGTCATAAGGTTTAAGGGAACCTCTAAAAATTCCAAAATCTCCTTCTCCCTCCGGGAGAAGGTCGGGATGAGGGTATTAAAATCAAGCAGTTAAACCCCTCACCCTAACCCTCTCCCTGTGGGAGAGGGTATTTTTAGAGATCCCCTTAATATATACTCATCGCACTTCAACAACGACGCTTTCATCCCTTCTCCTACTGGAGTGGGCTAGGGAGAGGAGATTTGAAAAACCGACAATGCTGTGCAAACACTATAACACGAGTTCAGAAACACAATAGATTCCGGTTTCATATTGGATGAATGAGACTTCAACCCCTCTTTGCTGCAAATGCGGCTACAATAGCTCTGAGATTGCCGATATGGGAAGGACAAGACGATTCTCAGTCCCTAATAAACTCCTGAATCCAAACCCTTCGTAAAATGAGGCAGCTTTCTTGTCTTTTGCATCAACTACAATACCAAGAATTCCGACTTTCTCAGCAGCCTCCATTGTTGTTTTGAACGCATGAAGAATCAATGTATCGCCATAGCCCCTCCCTTGATATCGTTTATCCACGGCCAGCCTGCCAAGCAAAAGAAAAGGAATATCTTTATAAGCTCCGGGTTTTATATCTTCCGGTAAATAGCTTCTCATTACAGAATGGGCGCTGATTGAATAGTACCCTATGATTTCTTCGTTCTCTGCCAATACATAAATCTTCGTTAAATTGCGTTTTTGATCCTGATTGGCAACTTTTTGCAAATACTGGTTCAGGGCTTCCACGCTACAATCAAAATCTTTTCGATTGTGTTTTAAAGGCTGCAGCTGTTCAAATTCCATTAGCGCCAGTAATCCCCCGATATTTCCGGGCAGCTTTTTTCATCCGATCAGTAGGTTCCGGAGGATTGTCAAGCATGTCAAAAAACATGCGCCAGTCTTCTTCAGTGAACCGGGTTTTCTCATGCTCTGCAATAATAGCGACAGCTTTTTCCCGGATACTTTGCCTGATGAATTTGCTCTTGTTCAAATCAACGTAGGTGCTCGCACGTTCCAACAAATCCAGGGTTATACTATCTATACGCACTTTTAACGTATCATCTTTTTTTGATCCTGCGGTCATTAAGTTACCTCATATCCGATCTTGATAATTTCCTGTAATCGTACCCACGGATGTAGGTATAGTCAAGAGCTGATATGACCATTTTTTTAGCTATATCAATTCGATATTGAGGGCAAATTATGCACGTTATCACACCAGGCCACAGCAAAAAGCCTATTACATCCCTTAATGCTACGGTTAAGATAGAGGCCGCTGACCGAGCGGGTCAGAAACGGTTGTTCCATTACTATAAATAAAAAATAAAAGTAAAAATAAAAGGGTCTGACCCTGAGGTATCCCCACGAATCTTAAAGAACAATCAATAGGTTACGTTAGAATTGGCTTCGACAAAACCCAAGTAGTTACCACTTAACTTGCTGTTTTGAAAAAAATTTTTTGTCGCACAGTATTTCAGTAGTTCTCAGTGTGGAAGGGTAATAATGCTCTAGTTTGGCGTTAAAAAAAGTTATAATATATTGATTTTGAAATATATTTTGTGGGGATACCTCAGGGTCAGACCCCATAAATATATTCTCAATACGAAAAATTTAAATTTTTTCTGATTTCAAGCTGCGGCAATAACGTGCCATAAAGGCCTGCCCTGAACCTTTGGCGAAGGCTGGTTCGGATGATGACTATTTACGAGGGTTTATCTCAGGAATGTGAGTGCGCTTACCCTGGCTTAAAAAGGGGCTTTATGGGGGCTTCTGCATAGCATTTACCGGTGAGCGGGACAAAACTGACGCCAAGAATCATTTGGGTTTCGATTTCGCCATTTGCCATTTTTTCTGCAACTATCAGCTCCTGGTAACTATATGGGAAGCCGACCGGTATGACCAGGCGAGCGTTCACTCGTAATTGATCGAGCAATGGCCTGGGGATATAAGGTGCGGCGGCGGTGACGATGATACCGAGCGGGACGGGGTATGTACCCCGTCCTTAACGTTTGGTATTGTCCGTAGCCAGTTGAAACGTTACGAACGGGGCAAATGCCGAAGCGTGACGGGGTTTGCAACCCCGTCACTCACGTTTTGTAAATCGGTGCGATCGAAGAATGAAACCTTCCGTTGTTTTCAGGTATAAAATACCGGGTAACAACAAAAACGTTATATAGAGGTTTATCATGCAAAGTATGACTATTGAAACCACGTCGGATAAGGTACTTATTACCCTCGATAAAAAACACTTTAATCAAGATGCCATTATTGCTATGGTGAAACTTATTGAAATAGAAGCTATGGCGCAAGAAGTCAATTTTAGTCCTGACATTGCTAAATTAGGTGAAGACATCAAGCGGCAATGGTGGCAGGAAAATAAAGAATATTTAATTGAAAAATAAGCATGAAAGTTGTCGTAGACACTAACATTGTTTTTTCTACAATGCTTTCGAAAAATTCGTTTTTACGTCAAACGCTTTTGCGTTCCGATTTGCAGTTTTATGCGCCAAATTATCTTTTTACTGAACTTTTTAAACATAAAGAGCGCATACTTTCTCTTTCCAGTGAAACGGAACAAAATATTTACGTTTTTTTGACTGTTTTATTGGAACACATAAACTTTCTCAGTCCGCATTTAATATCAAAGTCTTCTTATCAAACCGCTTACGCTTTATGCAAAAATATTGACGAAGCTGACACGCCATTTGTTGCATTAACAATAGAACTCAGCGCTGTACTTTGGACGGGCGATAAACGTTTGAAAGACGGATTACAAAAACAAGGATTTAATCATTTTCTTGTTGTAAACAACCTGTAAGGTGCAATCCGTGCAGTTTTGCACCGTATGTTGGGCTTTGAAAATGGCGCAATATGCTATTGCGCCCTACGAGCTAATAAGCTTCCCAATGATTTTTAGCTTTTCTCCAGAAAAATGGAAAAAGGGGTCAGACCCCATAAATACGCATTGAATACCCTGTCACCAAAAAATACAAACGCAAAAAATTCACTTGAACAATAACTCAGCTGAGTGCGTTCGGATTTGGTTTAAATAAACCAACTAAAAGGTTAATTCATTCGATTTCAAATAATTATTCGACCATTCCTAGTTTAAGAATATCAAAAACAATAGTTCTTACCCATATTCTCAATACGAAAAATTTATATTTTTTCTGATTTCAAGCTGCGGCAATAACGTGCCATAAAGGCCTGCCCTGAACCTTTGGCGAAGGCTGGTTCGGATGATGACTATTTACGAGGGCTTATCTCAGGAATGTGAGTGCGCTTACTCTGGCTTAAAAAGGGGCTTTATGGGGGGCTTCTGCATAGCATTTACCGGTGAGCGGGACAAAACTGACGCCAAGAATCATTTGAGTTTCGATTTCGCCATTTGCCATTTTTTCTGCAACTATCAGTTCCTGGTAACTATATGGGAAGCCGACCGGTATGACCAGGCGAGCGTTCACTCGTAATTGATCGAGCAATGGCCTGGGGATATAAGGTGCGGCGGCGGTGACGATGATACCATCAAAAGGCGCATGTTCCGGCCAGCCGAAGTAGCCGTCACCAGTCCGAAGTTCCACATTATTGTAGCCCAGTTTGTTGAGTCGGCTGTGGGCTTTGTCGGCCAGTCCTTCGATTATTTCAATTGAATAAACCTGTTTTACCAGCTCCGCCAGAATGGCCGCCTGGTAACCGGAGCCGGTCCCGATTTCCAGGATAATATCAGTGGGTTTCGTATTCAATAAGTCGCTCATCATGGCGACAATATAGGGTTGGGAAATGGTTTGTCCTGAGCCTATGGGTACCGGGCCGTTATTGTAGGCACAGTAATGCAGCTCCTCGGGGATAAATTGATGTCGCGGTACTTGTTTTATGGCCGCCATCACTCGCTTGTCCAATGAATCCTTGCCGATGAAGTTGTGGGTTAATTCGACCTCCATTTCAATATCATTTAACATGCGTTGCAGGTTGTTCATTAATACTCTCCGAGAATAATTCACACTCAAATACTATCGTACCCGATTTAATTATAAACGCATCTTCATTTTCATTCGGTATCAGTTAAAATCAAGCGCAATAATCAGCATCAGAAAGAGTAAGGCCAATGAAAGCAATGGTATTGAAAAAGCTCTGTAATCTTAAAGAAAATCAGACACCGCTGGAGCTTATGGAACTGCCTGTTCCTAATCCCGGTAAAAAAGAAATTCTGCTGAAAGTTTCAACGTGCGGGATTTGCCATACTGAACTGGATGAAATTGAGGGGCGAACTCCACCTTTACAATTACCGATTGTTCCGGGACATCAGGTGGTAGGTCGGGCCGAAGCCGTCGGTAGCAAGGTAAGCGCCGTTAAAACAGGGGACAGGATCGGTGTTGCCTGGATTTTTTCTGCCTGTGGGGAATGCAAGTTCTGTCAGGCAGGTAAGGAAAACCTGTGTCAGGCTTTCGAGGCGACAGGCCGGGATGCCAATGGTGGATATGCACAGTATATGATCGTTGCAGAAAATTTCGTTTATTCAATTCCGGAAATCTTTTCTGATGTTGAAGCAGCCCCTTTGCTTTGTGCCGGCGCCATCGGCTACCGGTCGCTATGCTTAACCGGTTTAAAGGATGGTCAACGGCTGGGATTGACGGGTTTTGGCGCTTCAGGCCATCTGGTGTTAAAGATGGTGCAGCACAGGTATCCGAATACCGAGGTATATGTTTTTGCTCGAAGCGCCGAGGAAAGGGCGTTTGCCAGCGAACTGGGCGCGGTATGGACGAGAGACACTGTTGAGCGTGCACCGCACAAACTGGACAGCATTATTGATACCACGCCGGCATGGGAGCCCGTCGTTGAGGCATTGGCGAATCTGGAGTCCGGTGGCAGGCTGGTGATTAATGCGATTCGTAAGGAAGGTGACAAACACAGTTTGTTGAATCTGGATTATCCGGTTCACCTTTGGCAGGAGAAGGAGATCAAGAGTGTCGCCAATATTACCCGAAGCGATGTCAGGGATTTTTTGGATCTTGCGGCTGAAATGAATCTCAAGCCCGAGGTTCAGGTGTTTGCCCTGGAACAGGCAAACGAGGCGTTGATTGAGCTGAAAACAGGGAAGATTCGAGGCGCCAAGGTGCTAAAAATAGAGTAAAGCCGTATTAAATGACTTTTGGCTACCTGCCTGGATGTCTAATTAATCAGTTTTAGATTAAGCGATCGTTCCAGCAACCAAATGCAGGCGAGCATCGCGATTAAAAAAGACCCCAGGTTAATAAACACTTTACGATACCATTGTGTACGTCTTAGCCAATAAGCAGCCGGTAGAAAGCCGCTGACAATAGCGAGTTGCCCGATTTCGACACCCAGGTTAAAGGCGAGCAAAGTCAGTAGCAGCATATTTTGCGGTAGTCCCAGGTCTTTTAGAACATTGGCAAAGCCAAGCCCATGTATCAGACCAAAGCCAAAGGCGACTAGCCAAAGTTTTTTGCTGATGAGGGGGTAGATATTGTTTAATGCCGCCAAAATTACCGAGGCGGCGATTGCTGACTCAATCCAGTGCGAAGGCAGGGAGATCACTTCCAGCGTAGCAAGACTCAGGGTGATGGAATGGGCGATCGTAAACGCGGTGACTATTTTGATAACCTCAATCAATACCGGGCGAAATCGTATTGCGGGGCGCCATTGTCCGGCTTGACGATAAAGCGTTGCGGGCAGTAATAAACTCAGTAGAAACAGGATGTGGTCGTAGCCTGTCCAGATATGCCAAATACCTTCGTGCAGATATTGAGAAAATGCAGCCCACGGTTTTATCCGAGCCAGTTCAATTTTTTGCCTGTTCTGCGTTGGACTTAATACCGCTGTATGCGTTGTATTTTCATAGTCGACGCGCAGCAAACCTCGATGTTGTGGATCGAGATCAAAAAACAGCGTGTAATTAATGCTGATTTCTGTCAATTGCTTCGGACAGTCAGCGTCGAATTGCAATACCGAATAAGCGCCGTCAGTATGTGAGTCAACCAGATACTGCGTTGGTTTGATGAAACAAGGAGTTCCGCCGGCTGAAATCTGTATATGACTAAAGGCATAGGTGCTGACAGCTTCGTGTTTACTGCGCAATTCCTTCCAGGTGATTGCGCTGTCGTCATTGACATCCAGGCTGATGGCATAATCCAGATCGCGCAGCGCAATGTCCCATTGGCCCGTAATTTGAGTAGCGGATACCTTAAGCGTTAAATAGCTGTCGCTGGCCTTATGGGCAAAAACCGCAAGGCAATACAGGTAAAGGATAAAGCCCAATAATGCACGTAGAAACATTTATTTTACTATGGAAGTATAGGTTGTTGATTGCGTTCAGGTTTTATTACTTTTGTACTCCCGTCAAGCTCAAATAATACGGTCAGAGGCAATGACGTATAGTTTGCTTAATATTAAAGGTTTCTTCGCAATTTGGCAGCTTTTACCGTTTCTTGTCTTAATAGCTACTATCTTTTTAAGGTTGACCAGTACAATCATCACCCACATTGGTCAAAGTAATCACGATGGATAGTTGGCGGGTACTACCATTGTCAGTTCTGCTTTCGGACCGGCCGCTCCCTCCCAATCTCCAGCTGGTCAACCGAACCCATTTCAAGACAAAGACGTGGCGCAGCTTGTAACAAACCTCATCAATAACCACGCTCTCCCGAAGCCCGATGACAAATCAAGTCCACTATACGTTGTAATCGTGCCCAAAGGTATTACAAAGGTAAATCATGCCCTTAGCGGTGGACACTTCACTCTGGTGTAGCTGGTGAATAAAGTCAGTGACCTGCTGTTCGTCCAATGCTCCCACGCCAAATTGGTGGAGCTCGAGCCATTGACTGAACTTAGTTACCACTCCTAGCTTGTCGACAATCGTCCAGGTTGCGTAGCCCAGCTGTAATAGCTACTGTGCATAAGGGTCTATATAGGGACTCAAAGGCCCGACGTGCGAACATTGCCATGGCTTTGAACCAGAAAATAATAAGATGCTCATGATCGTCTCCTCGTAAAACTGACCTTATGGCCAGACAAGAAGATAACCGGATTATGGGGAATAAAGAAAGTTAATTTACCGTGCCAAGCCCAAGAGAGAAGATGGCTACAGTGAAAGCTGAATCCGCTATTCGGCATAATCCGGCATTCGGAATTATGTCGAAGGGAATGGAGTGAGATTTTTTTTCATGTTAAATCGTTGCAATGTGTTATGTTATAACATATCTTATACATACATCTGGTTTTTATCACGCACAACACACTGCCGTATGAATAAAAAACTCGCCATTTTTCTTATATCAACAGGCGTCATAGGCTCTAATGTCCATGCTGAAGATAATAACGTCCTGAAACTGGATGAGATGGTCGTCATCAGTACAGGCATCAAACACGCCACCGCAAAATCAGCCCGACCGGTAACAGTATTGTCGGGGGATAAATTGCGCACGAAAATCGGGCAAACCATCGGGGATACGCTGGAGAATGAACCCGGCGTTACCAGTCAATCGTTTGGGCCTGGCGTTGGTACGCCGGTCATTCGAGGGCAAGCAGGGCCGAGGGTGAGGGTTATGCAAAATAGCCTGGGTAATAATGATGTTTCGTCATTAAGCCCCGATCACGCCAATGGTGTGAATCCGATTATAGCAGAACGGATTGAAGTCTTGCGCGGCCCTTCCACGTTATTGTATGGAAACGGCGCAATCGGCGGCGTGGTGAACGTTATTGACAACCGCATTCCTGAACAAGTCCCCGACAAGTTGCTCGGCGGCGCGCTTGAGCAACGCTATGATTCGGCGTCTACCATGACTTCCAGCGCCCTCAAGCTTGAAGGCGGCAAGGACATTTTTGCCTATCATTTAGATGGCTTTTATAATGACCAGGGCAACGTGCATATCGGTGGACAGCCGATAGATGAATCTGCTGCGCGTGCCACCGATCCCACCCTTGAAGGCACACCGGTACTTGAAAATCCGGACGGGCTTATTAATAACTCCAATGCCCGTTCACGCGGCGGATCAGTTGGCGCCTCGGTAATAGGTGACGTGGGCTTGGCCGGTGCCGCGATTAATAGCCTGGAAAATAATTACGGTATTCCTCCAAATGGCACGGGCAGTCCGCCAGTCAGAATTCAAATGAATCAAACTAAATACGATTTTAAAGGACAACTCAATAAACCCTTTGCGCTTGCTGAGGAGTTGCGTATTAAATTCGGCTATACCGACTACAAACATGTCGAACTGGACGATGGCGTGCCTGCAACAACATTTCTCAATAAATCCTATGAAAGCCGTCTGGAACTTGAGCATCAGCCGATAGGGATAGTGAAAGGTGTGCTGGGTTTTCAATCAGTCAACAGCCAATTTTCGGCCCTTGGCGACGAAGCATTAGTCCCGTCAACCGACATTGACTCTTACGGCTTGTTTGCAGCCGAATCTTTTTCTATTGGCGACGTCACTTACGAGCTGGGTGTGCGCGGCGAATGGCAAGGCCTTACGCCAAAAGAAATTTACAGCAGCGTCTCCTATGTGCCGATCAGCGGTTCGGTTTCGGCATTGTGGGATATTACCAAGCAGCATCAGCTTAGTCTGGCGGTAACCCAATCCCAACGAGCACCGCAGGTACAGGAATTGTTTTCCAACGGCGTCCACGAAGCCACAATGAGCTACGAATTAGGCGACCCGGACCTGCAAAAAGAAATTTCTTATAATCTGGATCTGGGCTATCGATTTAATGCCGACTGGATGACAGCCGAGATTAATCTTTTCCACAATTGGGTTAATGATTACATTTTTCAGCAACAGGCTAATTTTATATTTAACGAGGATCTGGATGACTTTGAAGCGATCTGCTCAGGCCCTGCCGGCGCTTGCCTTCCGGTATTGAAAAGCGCCCAGGCCAACGCCATTTTCCGTGGTTTTGAAGCCCGGACGGTATTTCCGCTGATGCAAAACCGTTACGGTGCGCTCGATTTGACTTTATTTGGTGATTATACCCGCGGCACGTTTGATCAGGGCGGCGATGTTCCGCGTATGCCGCCGCTGCGCTATGGTTTGCAACTGAGTTATGAAAAAAACGACTGGACTGCTGATGCACGATTGACGCGAGGCGAAGCGCAAAACCATGCGGGCGAAAATCAGTCAAACACTCCCGGTTATTTGTTGCTGAATCTGGGCGCTCAATATCGCTTGGCGAGTTTCGATAATTCCGAAGTGATGCTGTTTGCAAAAGGTAAAAACATGCTGAATGAAAACATACGGAACTCTACTTCCTATCTGCGTAATTTTGCTCCCGAACCGGGTCGCAGCGCAGAAATAGGCATTCGGGTAAGTTATTAATTCACACTGGGCGGAGCAATCAGCGTATTGCTGAGCAATATTTACCGGCACTATGTGTTAGACCTGTGGTTTGAACGGGTCGTGAAACAACGACTAAAAGTTGAAGCTTATCTGGTTCGTTACATTGATGATTTTGTGCTCTGTTTCCAATACCGCGAGGATGCGCTAAGAGTGCAAGAAGTTTTTGCGAAAACGGTTGGCGAAGTTTGGGTTGACCCTGGAGCCGAACAAAACCAAATTGGTTGAAAAAGTTGCAATCAATCGCGGTGCTGTGAATCAATATCTGAAGAGCGTAGTGCGGGAAATCCGCACGCTACGATCTGTGGGAGACGGGTGCAGGTGACTGCCCCGTCAACCCGGTGACGGAGGCTGCGGCCTCCTCTGACCCGATGGTTGGGCTGAATGCAATGAAGCCCAACAATTCACAGTTCACCGCAGGTAATATCTTCAAGAGCAAGATCGTTTGCTCAATGCTCGGGTAACACGCCTGTTTGCACATACATAATGTAATGTCGAAAATG
The DNA here is from genome assembly GCA_028714175.1 of Methylococcales bacterium. GTDB lineage: Bacteria > Pseudomonadota > Gammaproteobacteria > Methylococcales > Methylomonadaceae > JAGXGJ01. The sequence continues at coordinate 8,733 of JAQTMV010000057.1, read as the reverse complement.
GCCAATCAAGCGGCCGTTTAACATAACCATGCCTGACGGAATTATAGTGCATACAGCACATAATCGCACAAGCTGGCACTTTTGGCGTCGCGGTCCGAATGCCGGAAACGCCACCACGCGCTATGCCCTTCGACAAGCTCAGGAGATGCTTGGGTCGTCTTATTCCGGCCTACACAGCTGATATTTTTAGGATCAACGAATCAAATAATCCATCACTAACCCGACAAATACAGCCATGCCAAACCAGTTATTGTTTAAAAAGGCTTTAAAGCAGAGTGATTTCTCCCGATGAAAAATCAATTTTTGTTGATAGACCGACAAGCTTGCTGCAACCAAAACGCCGAGGTAATAAGGCCAACTTAGTTGCTTCATCTGCCCTACGGAGATCAGTAGGCCCAAAATGATAATCTGCAAAATCGTCATGATCTGACGATCGTAAGCTCCAAAAAGAATGGCTGTTGATTTAACGCCTATTTTTAAATCGTCGTCTTTATCAACCATCGCATACATGGTGTCATAAACCAAAGCCCATAATATAACAGCGAAATACATTACCCATGCCACCGCAGGAATATTGTTAAGCTGTGCGGAGAAGGACATAGGCACAGCAAAACCAAAAGCAATGCCCAAATAGGCTTGCGGCAAATTGGTGTAGCGTTTCATAAAAGGATAACTGGCGGCCAGAAATACAGCGATGAAGGACAGCATAATGGTATAAATATTAAGCATTAAGACCAGAGCGAAAGCACACAAACATAACACGACAAAAACGATAAGGGCTTCTCCGGGCTTAATCTTGCCTGCGGCAATAGGGCGCTGTTTGGTGCGCTCTACATGTGGATCAAAATCCCTGTCCGCATAATCATTAATCACACAACCGGCGGCACGCATCAGTACTACGCCCAGGCATATAACGATCAACACCAGTAAATCGGGTCTACCATCACTGGCCACCCATAGCGCCCATAATGCCGGCCACAATAAAATCAGAGTGCCGATAGGCCGGTCAAATCGCGCTAGTAACCAGTATTGCTTAATTCGATCCATTACCCGCTCCATAATCATTGTTATTACTACTCCTGTAGCTTTTTTTCAAGGCATAAGTTTTATTAAAAATGCTATTATAGCTTTATTTTAATCAGCATTTGTGACCAGTGAATAGGCTAACCATGAACGTAAAAATCTATCACAATCCGCGTTGCGGAAAATCCCGGCAAACATTGCAATTAATCAAGGAGCAAGGTATTGAACCTGAGATTATCGAGTATCTTAAAACGCCTCCCAGTGCCGAGGAACTTGATGTTATTTTGCAAAAATTGGGTATGGAACCGCGTGACTTAATACGCAAGAACGAAGCCGAATACAAGGCAAACGGTTTGCATGATGAAGCCCTGGATCGGCAGACATTAATTAAAGGCATGATAAGCCATCCGATATTAATTGAGCGCCCGATTGTAATTGCCAATGACAAAGTTGCGATAGGGCGTCCGCCGGAACATGTACTCAGTATATTATAGCGCCCGCTTTTTTTAACCCGACACTGATTATTATGACAAAGATTCTGATTCTTTATTATTCCCGCAACGGCGCCACAGCTGAAATGGCCAATCATATCGCGCGTGGCGTTGAATCAGTTGCCGGTGCCGAAGCTGTTCTGCGAACCGTTCCTGATGTTTCAACTGTATGTGAAAAAACAGCAGAGAGTATTCCGGCCCACGGGGCAATTTACGCGACGCTGGAAGATTTAAAAACGTGTGACGGCCTGGCGTTGGGCAGTCCAACCCGTTTTGGCAATATGGCGTCACCGCTAAAATATTTTATTGATAGCACGACTGAAATCTGGTTTTCCGGCGCTTTAGCAGGCAAACCGGCCGGCGTATTTACATCAACAGGCAGTATGCATGGCGGACAGGAGAGCACTTTATTATCCATGATGCTGCCGCTGCTGCACCACGGCATGCTGCTGTTAGGTCTGCCCTATACCGAAACTGCCTTGCGTGAAACAACTTCGGGCGGCACTCCCTATGGACCCAGCCACTTGTCACTGGAACACACAGGATTAACTGATCATGAAAAAAACCTGTGCCGGGCGCTTGGAATACGTTTGGCTAAAACAGCGCTCCTTTTAAAACAGGTTTGAAGCAACTGCATGAACATAAAGCCGAGCTATTATCACGCTTTTGCAGTAGCAGGTTTTTTGGGTCTGTTTGCCTTATTAATGCTATGGAATACCGTTTTGGCGCCTTCTCCCCGTTTTCCTGTCGCGTTAATGCTGGTAATCACAGTTATACCGTTGTTGCTGAACATGCGCGGTTTATTGGATCGCAAACCTAAAAGCTGCGCCTGGATGGCTTATATCAGTCTGATTTATTTTATACACGGATCGATTGAAGCCTACGCTAACGTCAGCGAACGTTTTTACGCATCATTGGAAATCCTGCTCAGTTTGATGCTGTTTTTCGGTGCAACATTTTATGTTCGCTTTGCAGGAAAGCAGGGATGACGGTTGCCAAACAACTTCCATTACACTTTGAGTTCAGGGCGAATCAAACTTTCGATGATTTTTTTCCAGGCACAAATCAGGAAATCATTAATCACTTGCAAAAAAGCATCGCGGGTAACGGAGAACAGCAGCTATTCATCTGGGGTGCGCCGGGACTAGGTAAAAGTCATTTGCTGCAAGCCTGCTGCCATCAGGCGCAAAGCCAACAACGCAGCTCATTCTATTTTGCTTTACCCCCAGTAGAACTGCCCGATCCGGCCCTGTTAATCGGGCTGGACAAATTTGACATTGTTTGCTTCGACGACATTGAGCATATAGCAGGCAACCCTGCCTGGGAGCAGGCTTTTTTTAATTTTTTTAATCAGCATCGCGATCAGGGTAACACGCTTATTCTATCGGCATCTTGCCCGCCCAATACCATTCCCATTCAATTACCTGACCTAAAAACACGGCTTAATTGGGGGCTGACGTTAAAAATACACCCTTTGGTTGATAGCGACAGAATCACGGCCTTAATTTTCAAAGCCGGGCAAATGGGCTTCGAAATCTCCCCGCAAGCGGGGCGCTTTCTGCTGACGCATTATGACAGGGACTTATCTTCTTTATGGGTCTTGTTAAAAAAACTCGATCGGGCATCATTGGCGGCCAAACGAAAATTAACTATTCCATTTTTAAAGCAAATTCTGGATGAAGAAAGCCATGACTAGTAAAGTGCTGATTGTTGGAGCTGGAGCAATAGGCGGGTTTTACGCTGCATTGCTGGCAAAAGCAGGCGCGGAGGTATCCGTAGTCTGCCGCTCCGATTATGAACATGTCAAACAACAGGGTTTTATTATCGATAGTCGTATCCTGGGTGCCTGGGCATTTACGCCGTCACAGGTTCTGAACAATGCTGCCGACTATAAAGGCACTGCGGATTATATTTTTCTTTGTTCGAAGGTCATTCCTTCAGCAGATCGGGTTGCGTTGATACGCCCTGCCGTTTCTGCCGATACCGCAGTTGTATTTATCCAGAATGGTGTGGAAATCGAGCAGGAAATGCTGGCGGCTTTCCCTGATAATGAAATCATCAGCGGCCTCGCGTTTATTTGCTGCAATCGCGTAAAACCGGGTGAAATACTGCACCTGGCTTATGGCCGGTTGGCTTTAGGCAATTTACCTGGCGCTGTCAGTAATAAAACCTTGCAGCTTTGTGAATTATTCAAGCAATCCGGCATTGACTGCGCCGCGACCGAAAACATTGTGACTGACCGCTGGAAAAAATGTGTCTGGAATGCGTCGTTTAATCCTTTATCGGTATTATCGGGAGGATTGCCGACCTTGGACATCCTGCAATCCCAGGAAGCCTTTGTACGCAGCATTATGCAGGAAATTTGCAATATTGCCGAAGCCTGCGGGCATCGACTGTCCAATCATATCGTGAATGCCAATATTGAAAACACCTATGCCATGCTGCCTTACAAAACCAGTATGCTGCTGGATTATGAAAACGGCCATCCCATGGAAACGGAAGCCATATTAGGCAATGCAGTACGTGCCGCCAAACGATCAGGGATAGAGTGCCCACATCTGGAATCCGTTTATGCGCTGATGAAACTTAGGGAATTGCAGCTAGCAGAGTTTCATAAAAAATATAATCCGCTGTATAAGGAACCCGTTTCTCAGCGCCCAGATGATTAGGGTTACATCCCGACAGAGGCTTCAGGCCGCCGTGCGTATTAATCCGGTTAATAAAACTCACTTCCGAAAATAAACCTTTGCCCTTATGTGCGATTACCTTGACCAGCAACCAGGAAATTGATAAACCCGGGTCAATATCAATTTTACTGACCACTTGTCCGACTACGCGGCTTCCCTCTTTATATTCCCATATAGGGCCCGAATAATGATTCCCGACAACATGGCCTTGCGCATCAAACAATTTGGCGTCAGGCGCCTGCAGTTGCCATGAATAGATGCCATTATTAACTGAACATTGATAAATCTGATCGCCTTTCGCATGCACAGTCAAAACAGGGCTATTGCCGGCCGGTACTTTGATTGCATCAGGTATCGAGACTTCGGCACAAACCATTGTTGGAAACAACACCCACAAAGGCAACAGTTTTTTATACATTACGGCACCTCATTTTCTTTAGCCTGTAACAGCCATAAAAAACCTTCTGCATCTTAAAGATAAAGAAGGTTCATCGTAACTTATCATTATTTGCTGGATCTAGACCTGCGAGGTTTTTAAAACCTCGCAGGTCTAGTGAATATTACCTGTAACTAATCAGCAATTACAGTTCATCGAATAAAATTATGCTGAAAAATTAGCCGCAGCAAAATCCCAGTTCACTAATGCCCAAAACGCTTCCAGATAAGCCGGACGGGCATTACGGTAATCTATGTAATAAGCATGCTCCCAGACATCACAGGTTAATAATGGTATTTGTCCTGCGGTTAATGGGCAGCCGGCATTACTGGTGCTTACCAACGCCAAACTGCCGTCAGTATTTTTTACCAGCCAGGCCCAGCCGGAACCAAACGTAGTCACTGCGCATTTGGTAAATTCTTCCTTAAATTTTGCAAAAGAGCCAAATGCAGAATTGATAGCATCTGCCAATGCGCCGGTAGGTTCACCACCGCCATGTGGAGTCAGGCTGTTCCAATAAAAAGTATGATTCCAGACTTGCGCCGCATTATTGAAAACAGGGCCTGATGATGACTTGATGATAATTTCTTCCAGAGCCAAGCCCTCAAACTCAGTTCCTGGAATCAGATTATTCAAATTTGTCACATAAGTTTGGTGATGTTTGCCATAATGATACTCTAAAGTTTCTTCTGAAATATGGGGTACCAATCTGTGTTTAGCATAAGGTAAAGCAGGAAGTTCGAAAGCCATAAGAGTGTCCTGATATAAAGTTAAAAAAGTTTGTTTCTAAAATAAGGGTAATTTTTAATAATTACCCAGTAATTTGATAAAGTATAACTTTAGCATTGCTGGCAAATTAAATAAAGCGGGACGTTAAGTCAATGGATAAAGGGAGCTTCTTATACAAATAGAATTTAGTTTAAAAATAGCATCAAAGTTTACCGGCAGTAATTATCATAATGTTTTTAAAACACATGCTGTTTTTATTGACGGGTAATACCTATTCACATCGTCCATGACCTCCAACTTACTGCGGTCATTGTTAATCTTGCTCGGTATTGAGATCAATAAAAAAGCGCTTTTACACCTTAATAATATGGCGTTTTCGACATTACCCTGGCAAAAGCTTATGTCTACTGTTTGGAGATTGACAACATCCCCTGAAACAGAATGTCGGCTGTTGCTGGCCCTGGACGACTTCATCAATCCCAAGGTAGGGAAAAATATCTTTGGAACTCCCAGCCTGAAACATCGCAGTCTGGACAGCGAGGACGCCGCCGCAAGTACGGCAAACGCTTGGGATCGGTGACCAACATGGCGGCCGAGTTTCGGCAAAAGGCCAAGCCCTATACCATCAACCTTTACGGTAAACACAGGGATGTTTGCGCTTATGACGCTATGGTCATGCTGAAGACACTCAAATGACCTGTCCGGGCCGTTTGGGTGTTCCGTAAGCACAGCGGATAGCAATGTTCAGCACTGACCTGGTGCTTTCCGTAACCCGGATCATCGAGCATTATAGGGCGGAAAAGAAAATTGAATCCAGCTTTAAAGAGCTCAAACAAGACATCGGCAGCCGGACAAGTCAGTGCCGCAATGCTCAAGCAGTGAACAACCATCTGCAATTTTGTATAATGGCGTCAACAATCACATGGATTTATGCGGATCGCTTAAAAAGCGACCCGGAACGTCGGCATAAATTAAAAAACTTTTTGTTATTTTCTTATAAAGAAACCAAAGCATTACCGCCGGCAACTGCGCCACCTTCTTTAATATGAACAGAACTGACAACGCCTGCAAATTTTGAGCGCACTTCAGTTTCCATTTTCATCGCTTCCATGATAACAACAATCTCTCCTTCGGCAACGGTGCTGCCAACATTAACAAGGATTTTCAGTATATTACCTGCCATTGGCGCGTAAACAACAGAACCACTACTGGTTTTGGGGGTAACATGAGATATTTCGGCAGTGGCATGCTGAATAGTCAGCGGTTCGCCGCCGGGGCCTACAACAACATTAAAGTTTCTGCCATCCACATTGACATTGTAGGTTTCCGTGATTCCATTGGCAACATTCGTTTTAGGCGCGATAGGCGCTGCAGGTACTTCAGGATCGGGCGCAGGTTCAAATGCTGCCGGATTGCCACGGTTGGCCAGGAATTTCCAGCCGACCTGAGCAAACATGCCGTTGATTAAAGCATCTTCTTCGATATTGGCAGCGAGTTTTACACCTTCGGCTTTTGCTTTCTCCTTTACCTCGGCAATCAACTTCTCCATTTCCGGCGCTATTAAATCGGCTGGGCGACAGGTAATGGGTTGTGCGCCTTCCAGCACTCTGTCTTGCAGTTGTTTATTTACTGGCGCCGGGGTTGCTCCATATTCACCTTTTAGTACTCCTGCTGTTTCCTTGGTGATGGTTTTATAGCGTTCGCCACTAATGACATTGATAACCGCTTGTGTACCGACGATTTGTGAAGTGGGTGTCACCAGCGGAATAAAACCCAAATCTTCGCGTACACGCGGAATTTCGTGCATGACTTCGTCAAATTTGTCAGCTGCCCCCTGTTCTTTTAATTGGCTCTCCATGTTAGTCAACATGCCGCCGGGGACTTGAGCGATTAAAATACGACTGTCTACACCTTTCAAGCTGCCTTCAAACTGAGCGTATTTTTTGCGTATGTCTCTAAAGTAATGTGCGATTTCTTCCAGTTTAACCAAATCCAGGCCCGTATCACGCGCTGTGCCTTCAAGACTGGCAACAATGGTCTCGGTAGCGCTGTGACTATAAGTCATGCTCAGCGTTGAAATGGCAGTATCGACATTATCTATGCCCGCTTCAGCGGCTTTGATCAAGCTGGCCACACTTAAACCAGTGGTAGCATGACTATGCAAATGGATAGGAATCCTGGTGCTTTTTTTCAACCGGCTGACCAGTTCAAAGGCCTCGTAAGGTTTAAGTAGCCCTGCCATATCTTTAATACAGATGGAATGCGCCCCCATATCTTCGATTTGTTTGCCCAGATTGACCCACGTATCCAGAGTGTGAACGGGGCTGATGGTATAGGAAATAGTTCCCTGAGCATGGGCATCGGTAACGAGCACTGCTTTTACCGCGTGTTCAATGTTACGCATGTCGTTCATTGCATCGAAGATACGGAACACGTCAATACCGTTGACAGCACAACGTTCGACGAACTTATCGACCACATCATCGGCATAATGACGATAACCTAAAATATTTTGCCCCCTCAGCAGCATTTGCTGTGGGGTTTTAGGCATTGCCGCTTTAAGCAAGCGCAATCTTTCCCAAGGGTCTTCGCCCAGATAACGGATACATGCATCAAAAGTAGCTCCGCCCCATGATTCAATAGACCAGTAACCGATCTGGTCGAGTTTTTCACAAATCGGCAGCATATCTTCTATGCGTAAACGAGTGGCTAAGATTGATTGATGAGCATCACGCAAGACAACTTCAGTGACGCCTAAGGGCTTTTTTTTATCTTTTGCCATTCTTAATATTTCTCCAGGAACCTTTACCAGCTTTTCATCATTGACCTATCGGGTCTTCTGAATGCATTGTATTTAAAATAAAAGGCTTAAATGCTATAGACATCCAAGCAAAAATTCTTAATATTATTTATGTTTGCTCCGATGTTGATGCACCGCTGCGGTAATCGCGGCAACGATGCGCTTATCTATACCACCGGATAATGGGGCAGACGCCACCAATGCCGGTGCATCCGGAAAAAAACGCTGTACCAAAAAAGACATAATATTAATTACGACTACCAACATCGCCAAAAACAGAAACACAATGCCCATCCCGGCAAACATTAATTCGACTCCGCCGCTCATCAGTTCTGTCATATCGTCAAACCTTGTAATAAAACTCTTGAAACCATTAAAGATATTGAATCCATAATACATTATCCATAAAACCATACAGCTAAACAAACTAAAGATATAAGAGACTATATTCCAATCCATAAATGAGCCTGAAATAGGAGTAAGATCCTGTTACAGGATGGTAAAAAATATTAAAAATTATTACTGAAATTCAAATTAATCGGTGGTGGGTAAGTTGTGGGCGGCCGG
>JAQTMV010000056.1 GCA_028714175.1 Methylococcales bacterium | reverse complement strand
GGCTTTTGAATACAGTGTCTTGGTCACCTCGCTAGCCTCGGAGGTGGTGACCATCGTTCAGCATTATCGGGATCGTGCCGATTGCGAAAATAACTTTGATGAAATTAAAAACCAATGGGGCTGGGGCGGGTGTGTGACCCAAAAAATCAAACCGTGCCGTTTTATCGCACGAATTATCGCCCTCATCTATAACTGGTGGTCACTGTTTGTCAGACTGGCAGAACCGGATAAGCATTATGAAGCCATTGTTTCCAGGCCGCTGCTGTTGCATGGTGTCGGCAAACAAACCAGTCATGCCGCTCAAAAGACCCTCACCATAACCAGCACCCACGGTCGAGCCGCTTATGTAAGGGCCGTCTATGAACGTGTCTGTGCGTTTTTTGATGAACTCAAAGCCATTGCGCCGCAGTTGAGTCCATTGCAGTGCTGGTACCGTATTTTGAGTGAAGCGATGAAAAAATACCTGAAGGGAACTCTTTTAAAGCCTCCGGATTTGACAAATTGTGAGTGCTAAATTCAACTCATACCTCCAATTGGCTTGTCAAATTTATGCTGAATATTTTCGGCAGGGTTAAACTCAACTGATTTTTTTAGGTTGATGCGAATGACCCGAAGCGATTGGAGCGAGTGGTGCGAGCGCATTGGACGATTGAAAATAATCTGCACTGGGCTCTTGATATAGCCTTTGATGAAGATAGTAACCGGACTCGCAAAGGACATAGTGCTGCAAACCTGGCTGTTATCCGGCATATAGCACTGAATCTGATTAAGGCTGAAAAAACCTCTAAGGCCAACATCAAAATCAAACGATTAAAGGCCGGATGGGATAATGATTATTTACTTCGTGTCATCGGGATAATTTAAGCGCGATTGCTTTGGTCTTGAGGTGCTCGATACTGAAGGCGTATTCTGCGGATCATTCCCTCCTCCTTAGATTCAGTGTTTCGCGTACTTAAAAGTATACGATTTTTGAATCAAATGGGAGTAGTATTCGTGAAATGCATTTACGATCTCTTTAGTGCATTTCGCATTTATCAATCACTGAATTCCAGTGTTAAAACAACCCCAACTGCAATTGCGCCACTTCCGACATCATTTCCCGTGACCAGGGTGGATCAAGAACCACTTCAACATCAACACTGGCGACACCAGGCAGCGCGCGGATACATTTTTCCACATCTCCCTGAATTACCGGGCCCATGCCGCAGCCAGGTGCGGTTAAAGTCATCATGATATGGACTTCATTTTTACCCTCACCTATTGGCTTTACATTGCAGTAATAAACTAGGCCGAGGTCAACAATATTCACCGGAATTTCCGGGTCATAGACTGTTTTCATGACTTCCCAGCAGTTTTTTTCAACCGCTTCAGGACTGGTTTCCGATACCAGAGTATGCAGTTGATGCTGCTCCTTGCCCAAGGCATCAGCATCGGCGCCTGCTATACGCACCATGTGGCCATGCTCTGTGACTACAGTATAATTATTACCCAAAGATTGGTGAATAGTCACATGTTCACCTTTGCTTAACGTTCCTGGCGTGCCGTCAGGAATGGTGACAATGTTGACATCTCTGGTTAAAACAAAGCTTTCTCGTTCTGCCATAATTGCTAATTATAAATGAAAAGTCCGGGCATCAATGGCCTGCCTGGTTACGCCAATACTTTGAGCGCCAAATAAATACAGGTAAACAGGTGCTAATGACTCCATTGCAGGCAATTTGGATTTATCTTCTGCCGGATATGCGCGTTTTCGTAACGGGGAATCAACAGCCCCGGGAATCAATATATTGACCCGGATTTTGTTGGATGATTCAAGTTCTTCAGCCAGTATTTTTGCCAAGCCTTCAAGGGCTATTTTGGACACGCCATAAGCGCCTGAGTAGGCGTGAGCTTTTCTGGCAGAGGAATCAGAGGTGAATACGATAGATGCGTGTTGGCTTTTTTGCAGTACCGGCAACAACACCCGGCTCAGTATAAAAGGTGCATTCAGGTTGACGTTCACGGTATGCCCCCAGTCCTTCGTGCTGAACTGGGCAATAGGTGTAAAAGAGCTGAATTCCACCGCTGAATGTAACAGACCTTGCAAAGAACCATATTTTTCATCGATCCTGTTTGCCAATTCCTGATATTCATTTTCATTGGCTCCGGCCAGATCAAACGGATAAATAATGGGTTCTGGAGCGTTAGCAGCCAAAATGGCATCGTAAACCGCTTCCAGCCTGGCGATGTTTTTATCCAGCAAGATGATATGTGCGCCGTTTTTGGCTAAAGTCAGTGCGGCTGTGCTGCCCAGACCGCCGCCCGCGCCAGTAATTAGAATAACGTGATTTTTTAATGGCATAATGCTGAGTTTATCCAGGCTGCTAGTTGTTCGGGGGACTCTATCAGGGCGTCAGCGCCCCATGCTGCCGGCGTGTCACCGGATTTAAGATAGCCGTAAAGTGCGGCAAGGGTTTTCATTCGGGCATTTTTTCCGGCGGTAATATCATGACTGGCATCACCGATATAAACACATTCCTGCGGCCTTACCGCCGCCTGTTTACAGGCCGCCAGCATAGGTTCGATATGGGGCTTGGGATTTGCTGTGGTATCGCCGCTGATAATGCAAGACGCACGATCAGTCAGCTCTAATGCGTCCATTAGCGGGTGAGTGAAGCGCTCCAGTTTATTTGTGACTACACCCCATTTCAGCCCTTGCGCTTCAATGCTATCAAGCGTGTCTGACATGCCTTCAAAAAAAACCGTGCGTTCGGCAATATTGTTTTGATAGAGATCGAGCATGGTTTCCAGGATATCTGACTTAAGTTCTTCCGAGATGGATCGATTCAGGCTTTTGTTAATCATTGCAGCGGCGCCGAATGAAATAAAAGGTTTGATTGCGTCAGCTGCAGCAGTAGCAAAGCCATAACTGCTTAATGCTTTGTTCAGGCATAAAATCAAATCCGGCGCCGTATCCACCAACGTGCCGTCGAGATCGAATAATACGCAGGATAATTTGAAATCAGTAGCCATCAGCGGCATTACTCGGAACGCTTAAACGCAGCAATATAATTGACATCTATGTCTTTGCCAAGGCTGAAACGCTTACTGAGCGGGTTGTATTCAATCCCTGCCATGCCCTGAAGTTCAAGCCCTGCAGCACGCGCTGACTGGCTTAGTTCCGAGGGTTTGATAAAGGTTTTATAATCATGCGTGCCTTTGGGAAGCATTTGCAGTATATGCTCCGCTGCAACAATGGCTAATAAATAGGCCTTGGGTTTACGGTTGAGGGTCGAAAAAAACACCATACCGCCAGGTTTAACCAATTTGGCACAAGCAGAAATAATTGAGCCGGGGTCAGGGACGTGTTCCAGCATTTCCATACAGGTAACATGATCGAAACTACCAGGCTGTCGCTGGGCTAGCGCTTCGGCGCTGATTTTTTGATAATGCGCATTCACTCCCGATTCAAGTCCATGCAGATCGGCAATATCAATTAGTTCTTCGCTTAAATCAATACCCATCGCATCAGCGCCGAGTTTGGCCAGACCTTCGGTTAAAATGCCGCCGCCGCAGCCCACATCAACGATGCGTTTGCCGGCAATATCCGCATAACTCTGAATAAACTGGATACGTAGCGGGTTAATATCATGCAAGGTTTTAAATTCACCCCGGGTATCCCACCAGCGTTCCGCCATGGCGCCAAATTTATTGATTTCGTGCAGGTGTACGTTCTCTGTTGCTGTTATCATGCTGGACCATCTATGTATAAGTTTGCACATCAACATTTGGCTTATTTAAACCTCCTCTCCCTAAACCTCTCCAGTAGGAGAGGGAATGAAGGTGCCGTTGTTGATGTGCGATGATATAGTTTACTATATTACTGGGTTATTCGTCATTTGTGTTCTGCCTAAGGTTGCTTTTTTGAGCTGTGTAGGGTGGATAACGCTTTTCTGTCCACCATTTATCACTTATTCCGGTGGGTAAAAAAGCCTGCCCACCCTACTTAAACTATGATTTTTCTTCAAGCGCCTGGATTTTTTCTTCCAGCAGTTTTATTTTTTTCAACAACTCTGGCAATTTGCTGATTGCAATCTGCTCCTTATAGGCTGTCTTCTTGTCTTTTGCCGGACTCCCGAAGACCTGAGCGCCCGCCTTGACATCGACTGCCACGCCGGAACGCGCCATGACCACGGCACCGCTGCCGATTGTCACATGATCAGCGATGCCTGAACTCCCGGCCAGAATGGCATAATCTTCAATGACACAGGATCCGGACACGCCGGTCAGTCCGCACATGATTACGTTTTTACCGACCTTGTTATTGTGACCAATCTGTACCAGGTTATCTATTTTGCTGCCCGCACCTATCGTAGTACTTCCCAGCGCACCTCTATCGATACAGGTGTTGGCTCCAATTTCGACATTGTCGTCAATAACCACGTTACCGACCTGAGGCACTTTGACATGTACATTATTCCTGAATTTATAGCCAAAACCATCAGCCCCGATAATGGCTCCCGAGTGGATAATGACATTATTCCCCACTACCACACCATCGTAAATAACGGCATAAGGATAAATCCGGCAATTTTTTCCTATTTTTACATTTTTACCAATATAAACGCCTGCCAGTATTGCGCTGCCATCACCTATGCTTGCATTTTCGCCAATCACTGCATAAGGCCCGATATATACATCATTAGCCAATGTCACATTAATTTCAAGCACGGCCTGGGATGCAATTTGTGGGTTATAAACCCTGACAGGATGCAGTAATTCGACCGCCTTGATGAAACTGAGCTCAGGATCGGCACAAATTAATAATGCCATATTCTCAGGCACGTTTTCGACGGCAAAGGCTTCGGCAATAAAGCACGCAGAAGCCGTTGAGTCCTTGATATGCCGGGCATATCGGCTGTTGGTCAACTGTGTGACTTGGCCTTTTTGCGCCGATGTGATATCGGCCGCGGAATAAATGGGTATTGATAAATCTCCACCCTGAATCCGGGCATTACAAAAATCGGCAAGCTCTGTTAATGTAATCGGCATAGTTGTCTCTGCAATTTGTTATATGGTGTTGAATGGTGTATCAAATCTATGTGTGGCTGTTTGACTGTAATGGTTTCACGCTTTGTTCTCGAGCAATTGCAGCAGCAAATTGACAGCAAAGGCGATCAGCAAAAGCAAAAATCCTAATGCCAGACCCAGTTCAAAATCACCCTTGCTGGTTTCCAGAGCGATAGCGGTAGTCATGGTTCTTGTTGAACCCTGAATGTTTCCGCCCAGCATCATTGCAGCCCCCACTTCACCGATAGCCCTGCCGAAGCCGGTAATAATCGCTGCCATTATAACAAAACGTAATTCACTTAGAATAAGCAGAATTTGCTGATGGCTTTTTGCACCGAGTATTTTTAATGTAATTATCAGGCGATTATCCGCTGATTGTACAGCTACCAGCGTCATGTTCATGATAATAGGCAGGATTAAACAGGCTTCGCCTAATATTACAGCCGTTTGTGTGTACAGCAGACCAAGCTCTCCTAAAGGCCCTCTACGGCTGAGCAAGCCATAGAAAATCAGACCAATCATAACGGTTGGCATTGCCATCAAGGTATTGAGCAGATGCTGCAAAAACCGTTTGCCGGTAAATTCACTGATGGCTACCCCTATTCCCGATATCACACCCAGCAATGATGCAAAAAAAGTGGCTATCAGTGAAATTTTTAATGATGTCCAGACTATTTGATAAATCTTGGGATCAAACTGAAAAATGAGTTGAATGGCGGCCGCAAAAGCCTCCGAGAAATAGTTCATAGTGAATAACGCATTTTATCGTTACGAATTATTATCTCTCAGCGTTGCTGATGCGTGCGCTGCCAGCGCCCTGATTTACCGCCTTCTTTCTCCAATAATTGTACCGACTGGATAACCATGCACCGGTCAACGGCTTTACACATATCATAAATCGTAAGCAAAGCAATTTGAGTGGCATTCAGGGCTTCCATTTCCACGCCGGTTTGGCCAATGGTTTTTGCCGTGGTCTGGCAGCGTATCCTGTTTTTGTCTGTTTCCGCGCTCAGGTTTATTTCTACATGGGTTAACGGCAGCGGATGACAAAGCGGAATCAAGTCTGCGGTTTTTTTACTGGCCATAATGCCCGCTATTCTCGCTATGCCCAGTACATCACCTTTTTTATGTCCACCGTTTACGATTAGTTGTAGCGTTTCCGACTGCATTTCAATATAGCCTTCGGCGATGGCTGTGCGCTCAGTAACGGCTTTTTCGCCGACATTGACCATATGGGCTTCACCGGACGGGTTAAAATGGGTTAATGAAGTCATTATCTGTGGAATAATTAGTGAAAAAAGTAAACAAACTGTCGTATTATCTATTTTTTTTATGACTGCGTGAATGCTTATGTCTATTAAAGTGCGTTATTTTGCCAGCTTAAAAGAAAGCGTGGGTCGTTCGGAAGACAATCTGGCATTCACAGGATTATCTACCGTAAATGAAGTCTGGAACCGTGCCAACCCCGGCAGATCTCTACCCGCCAATATTCTGGCAGCCGTCAATATGGACTATGTTGAACTCGATAGCAACGTTAAGGATGGTGATGAAGTGGCGTTTTTTCCACCTGTTACCGGAGGCTGAACATGGCAATCAAAATTTGTGCTGAAGTATTTGATCCGTATCTTGAAATTCAAGCCTATCAGAACGAGAACCCGAGTAAAGGCGGGGCTGTAGGAGCAACCAGTATTTTTATAGGCACGATGCGTGATTTCAACGAAGGCGACGCTGTTAAAGGCATGACGCTTGAGTATTATCCGGGCATGACGGAAAAGCAGCTGGAAAAGATTATTACCGAAGCCCGGCAACAGTGGCATGTTATCGACACCTTGGTGGTGCATCGAGTAGGCGAAATTCTGCCTGCTCAGCCAATTGTTCTGGTCGCCGTATGGGCATCCCACCGTGGTGACGCCTTCGATGCGTGCCGATACATTATGGATGCATTAAAATCGAAGGCGCCGTTTTGGAAAAAAGAGCTGCTGGCAACCGAAGATGAACGCTGGGTTGTGGAAAATACCGATGGCTACAAACGATGTTGAAGACATTGCAGGGGCGACTACTTGAGTCAAAATAGACGGTTAAAGCCCAAGATAGGTTTTAATGGGAATGATGGGTTGAGAAATTGGCATTAAATACTTCCTTGATAAAACGGCTGTCCGGGCGAATACTCATCGGTACTAACCAGACCTGAGCGGTCTCCGGCCTGCAAACGATACAATATCTCACCGCCATTATTGCCGGCAGCTGACAGGATGCCGAGGTCATTGAGATACAGTTGCATAACCAATCAAGGCTCGCGGCACAACTGTACCAGCGTTTTCAGGCGAAGATGATGATTTTTGACATAGGGATTATTCTCGTCCCGGATATAGCTACGCTTGCAACAGCGGATTACCGAGTTCAGCTACGTTTTCCCATGGCTTAGGTCAGTTTGCAACAAACCGGCCGGCGCTTTTACTGGTGCAAGCACAACAATCCGCCTCCGCTGTTTTTCCAGCATCATTAAAAAATGGGATATCGCGGGCATAAATGTGATGGCCATCAATGCCAATGGGTTGGATGACTGGATTCTGTTGAACGGCAATAGCCCTCATGAGCTCATCTACGGGTATACCGATGCTTCACTCCCGCCGGGAAATACTCAGAATCAGCAAACGAATGCAGAGTAATTCGGGGCAGTTGCCGCTCCGCCGGCGTGTAGTTGGCGAATTCGCTATTCAGGCGTAACAACTGCGTGCGAATGGACTCTGCTATCACCGGCACCATCTCCTCCACTGGCTCAATGCCTGGCAATAGCTCCACGGCAATGTGCAGATACTTGTCGCCGTCTTCGGTTTCCCGTGTTTCCAGCACGAATTTGCCGGTCACCCAAGCGATGATTTCCGGTTGTTCCAGACCGACGGTGACGTTCTCCGGATAAATATTGGCGCCGTAATAGGACACGGTGAAATCCGCCCGCCCGAAGACATAGACAAACGGCAGGTTGCGCGGCTGAAAATCCTTATTCAGACCCAGGTATCCAAGAGACTGCACCCCTTGTTCTCTGAGGACATTCCACATTTCATCGTAACTTAATACACCGCCCTTGTCGGCAATGTGATAGCGCACCAGGGGCACGCTATTCTCCCCGGATACCACCAGAGTACCTTCGTGCATTTCGAAGAAACGACTGGCCGGGTCGTATTGCACCAGCGTCGGTAGCCGTGATTCACCAAACAAGGTACGGGCAGCTTCGGGATGGTCTGCCAGCCAGCGGCGAATGGCAATACTGAACGGCGTTTCGTTACCGAGCACTCCGCCGTCGGCCGTGCCGTAAAGCGAAGCGGAATCATGGCAGGGCGACACCGAACCGATGCGCTGTCCGATCAAGCTGCGCCATTCCTCGCTAAACACCTCGCCGGCAAAAACCAGTTTGGGGTTAAACCTTGCCCAGTTGATGCCCTCGGCGGCGCCGGCGTCGATCACGTCCTTGACGAAAGGCGGATAACCCAGCAGCACCGTTTGTTCGAAATGGGGCGCCATCTCTCGCACCACCCGGAATATTTCCGCCTTGTTGTTGCCCGGCGTTGCCACCATCAGCGGATAGCCCTTGCGCGCCAGATGCCAGCAGCAGGACGTTGTATACAAGCCGCCCACCCAGTTGCCCAATGCGAAGCAAACTACAGCCAGCGTGCTGCGCTCATCGGCGCGGAAACTGTCGCAAAATACCTGCTCGAAACGCAGCGCTACATCCAGTTCATGCGCCACAGAGCGCGGCCAGAAAGTCGGCTGTCCCGTGGAGCCGGAAGACACCGCCACCCGGTCAGAACCTTTGAGACTGCCGCCCAGACAGCGCTCCGGCAGAGGATAAGCCTGCATGTAATCGGTCTTGCCCATTAGCGGCAGCTCCCGAAATACTTCAAAAGAGGTAATCTCCACAGGATTTACGCCGCGTGCTTCCAGAAACTGGCGGTAAGCGGGAACCTCCACCGCGCACCTGTGAAACAGGGCGAGCACCTTATCTTCGGGATTGACGGCCTGGTGCTTAGCCAGAAGCTTGTTCAGTGGCGTGTAGATGAAATGATGAAAAACGTGGTCGGTTTTGGGAATAATCGAATTGGACATGGAAAGTTATCTGACGAATAGTGCTCAAAGTAGTGGAAAGGTATACGGAATGGGGGTAAGAGTCAATCATGCAGTCACCTTCGCCCGCTGTTTACCAACCTTTACAGGCATGTATCAATGTATTATTGAAAGTGATAACAGCCAGGTTCGCCGCGGCATGTCCTTTTCGAGTTCGATTGCTATCTTTCACACCTGAATGAAACTTTTTGTTAATTGAAGAGCCTAATGCAATTGAAAATTAATCGTTCAAACAGGCTAAAGTAATAATCCTCAAACTAATAAGTGAATCAAATATGTCATCAGCATGGGCAGGCGGAACGGATGCCATCATTGAGAGAATGGAGCAAATGACGACCCTTTTTATCGAAGAAGCGCGCAAATCGATTTATACCGGTGAATCTGCTATCAATTGTGAAGAATGCGGCGATCCGATCCCCGAAAGCCGCAGAAAAGCTATTCCCTGTAAATATTGTTTGGCGTGTCAGACCGAATTGGAAAAAAATTCTAGATAAGATGTGTTGGGGGGCGGTTTTACCATTCTCGCAGGTAACAGTGCCGTAGTAATAACTTGTCTCAGGTTTTGTTTATCGCCCGCTGTCTCGCGCGCTTCTCGATGGTTATTTTCTTTAACCCTCAGCGGCAGAAGAGGGAAGTAAAGTGCCATTGTTGATGCACAATTGAGTATACAAGCCCCATGCTTGTTTGTCGCTTACTCTCGCTTTACCGGCTCAGTTTTGCTTTAAGCATTTTATTAACCTCACCCGGATTCGCTTTTCCCTGCATCTCTTTCATTACCTGTCCGACAAAAAAAGCGAAAACTTTATCCTTACCGCTACGGTATTGCTGAACCTGACCGGGATTCTCGGCAATGATTCTATCAATAATAAGCTCTATTGCCCCGCTATCAGTGATTTGCTTTAAGCCTTTTGCGGCAATGATTTCATCGGCTGTGGCGGTGCCTTGCCACATTTCTTCAAACACTTGTTTGGCGATTTTGCCGGAAATAGTGTTGTCGCCGATGCGTGCCAATAAACCCGCCAGGCGTTCGTGGCTGACAGGCGAACCGGTGATTTCCAATCCGGCTTTATTGAGTGCGGCGGAAAGCTCGCCTGTTATCCAGTTGGCGCACAGCCTTGCTTCGCAACCCGATTCTTTAAGCACTGCCTCGAAATAATCAGCCAGCTGACAGGAATAAGTCAGCATAGCCGCATTATCTTCATCCAGAGCGTATTGATCCTGAAAACGGTGTTTTTTAGCCTGCGGCAATTCCGGCAATTGCGCTTTTACCAGCGCCTTGAAATCCTCGCTAATAAAGACCGGCAACAGATCCGGGTCGGGGAAATAGCGGTAATCATTGGCCTCTTCCTTGCTGCGCATGGAGCGCGTTTCATCCTTGACGGAATCATACAAACGGGTTTCCTGAATGACTTTACCGCCATTTTCAATCAGCTCAATCTGGCGCCCGGTTTCATGATTGATGGCTTTCTCGACGAACTTGAACGAGTTGATGTTTTTAATTTCAGCCCGCGTGCCAAATTCTTTTTGACCTTTTGGACGCACCGATACGTTGGCATCGCAGCGAAACGAGCCTTCCTGCATATTGCCGTCACAAATATCCAGATAGCGCACCAGTTCATGCAGCTTTCTCATGTAAGCGACGGCTTCTTTCGCCGAGCGCATATCCGGCTCGGAGACAATTTCCAGCAGCGGCGTACCGGCCCGGTTTAAATCAATGCCTGTTAATCCGTGAAAATCCTCATGCAGCGATTTACCCGCATCTTCTTCGAGATGGGCGCGGGTGATGCCTATGCGTTTGCTTACCCCATCAACTTCAATATCCAAATGTCCCGGGCCGACAATCGGCAATTCCATTTGACTGATTTGATAGCCTTTCGGTAAATCCGGGTAAAAATAATTTTTTCTGGCAAAAACGGAATAAGGGGCGATCTCCGCTTCAATTGCCATACCAAATATGACTGCTTTATGCACGGCTTCTTCATTCAATACCGGCAAAACACCGGGCAAGCCTAAATCAACGGCACAGGCTTGAGTATTCGGTGCGGCGCCATAGGCAGTAGACGCACCGGAAAAGATTTTCGATTTTGTGGCCAGTTGTGTGTGAATTTCCAGGCCGATGACTGTTTCCCATTCCATTGTTTTCTCCTTATTCAAAACCTTTGGGGGGTTGTAAATGCCAACCGGTGACTTGCTGATACCGATGAGCAATGTTCAACAATCTGTCTTCGGCAAAATAATTACCGATAATTTGCAAACCAACCGGTTTACCTTTGACAAAGCCGGCGGGGATTGACATCGCAGGCACACCTGCGAGGTTGATGGCAATCGTATAAATATCCGACAAATACATTGCAATCGGATTGCCGATTTTTTCGCCGATGCCAAAGGCGGTACCAGGCGTTACCGGCCCCATAACCACATCAACCTGCGCTAAAGCATTTTTGAAGTCTTCACTGAGTAAACGGCGTATTTTTTGCGCTTTAATATAATACGCATCGTAATAGCCCGCAGATAATGCATAAGTACCCATCAGAATACGGCGCTTTACTTCCTTGCCGAAGCCTTCGCCGCGCGAGCGTGTATACAAATCGGATAAATCCACAGGGTTTTCACAACGATAACCATAACGCACACCATCAAATCGCGCCAGGTTTGCCGAACATTCAGCGGGCGCAATCACATAATAGGCAGGGATGGCCAAGTTAAGGTTAGGCATCGATATTTCCTTGATTTCCGCGCCCAGCTTACGGTATTCATTGACAGCTGTTTCCAGGGCTGCAGCCACATCACTGTCTAATCCTTCGCCAAAAAATTCTTTGGGCAAACCGATTTTCAGGCCTGCAATAGAGTTATTTAATCCCGCCCTGTAATCAGGCACAGGCAGATCGACGCTGGTCGAGTCTTTTTCATCAAATCCCGCCATTACTTGCAGCATGATGGCAGCATCTTCAGCGCTACGGGTCATGGGACCGCCTTGATCCAGACTGGACGCATAAGCGATCATGCCGTAGCGGGATACTCGCCCGTAAGTGGGCTTTAAACCGGTAATACCGCATAAGGCCGCAGGCTGCCGTATCGAGCCACCGGTATCTGTGCCGGTGGCACCAACTGCCAGCCGTGCCGCCAGAGCTGCCGCTGATCCGCCGGACGAACCGCCTGGCACGGCATTAATATCCCATGGATTCCTGACTGCGCCGTAATAACTGGTTTCATTGGATGAACCCATCGCAAATTCGTCCATATTGAGCTTGCCGAGCATCACCGCGCCCGCCTGATTGAATTTTTCCACCACCGTGGCATTGTAGGGGGCAATAAAATTATCCAGCATTTTAGAGCCGCAAGTGGTTTTAACACCCTCGGTACAAAAAATGTCTTTTTGCGCGATGGGTATGCCCGTCAACAACTCCGGGTTTCCGTTAGCAAGCCGGATATCCGCGGCATAAGCCACCTGCAATGCCAAATCCTCGCAGACGGTTATATAGGTATTCAACCCTTGATGTCGTTTGATGCGGTTTAAATACGCCTGCGTCAATTCTACGCTGGAAAATTCACCTGAGCGCAAACCGTGAGCCAATTGTGTAATTGTTTTGTTGTGCATTGTCTGCCGTCCCTTTACTCAATCACTTTCGGCACTAAATAAAGTCCGGCTTCTACTTGTGGGGCAATAGCCTGAAATTTTTCGCGATTATCCTGTTCAGTGACCACATCAGCCCTTAACCGCTGTACTTGATCCATCGGGTGGGCCATCGGCTCGATGCCATCGGTATTTAACTCACCCATCCGGGCCATCAAATCCAGTATTCCTGATAAATCCTTTGCATAAGATTCAATATCCTGCTTATCTATCCCCAAGCGCGCCAAATGCGCAATTTTTTTCACTTCATCCGTCGTTAACGACATTTTTTACCCCATCAAAGTCAGTAAGAAAGGTGGGCAGAACAGGACTAACAACAAGTTCCTCGCGCCTGGTGTATTTCGTCTTTCAACTTTGTATAACATATTCCTCACCCGTACGAAGTATATTACTACAAATATCCTATTTATAGCTTGCTCAAATACCCGTTTGATTGATAAAGTACTATAATTTTTATTCCAAAAGGAAACAGGTAAAAAATGTTCAAAAGAATTCGCGGCATTTTCTCCAACGATCTGTCGATAGACTTGGGAACCGCTAACACCTTGATATACATTCCCGGACAGGGAATCGTACTTAATGAGCCGTCGGTTGTTGCCATCAAGGAAGACAAGGTTCGTGGTGCTAAAACCATTGTTGCTGTTGGCCTTGAAGCAAAGCAAATGTTGGGGCGCACTCCAGGCAATATTACTGCTATCCGCCCGTTGAAAGACGGCGTAATCGCTGATTTCGCTGTTACTGAGCGGATGTTGCGATTTTTTATTGAAAAAGTCCATACAGGCAAATTTTTACGCCCCAGCCCGCGCATTTTAATATGTGTGCCTTGCGGTTCAACACAAGTGGAGCGCCGCGCTATTCGGGAATCTGCGGCAATGGCTGGCGCACGCGAGGTTTATTTAATTGAAGAGCCAATGTCCGCAGCTATTGGCGCTGGTTTACCTGTCAATGAGCCGTGTGGCTCAATGGTGCTGGATATTGGTGGCGGCACCTCTGAAGTGGCAATCATAGCGATAAACGGCATAGTCTATTCAAACTCTGTCCGTATCGGCGGTGATCGTTTCGACGAAGCGATCATCAATTATGTCCGCAGAAACTACGGTACCTTAATTGGCGAAGCGACTGCCGAAAGAATCAAACTGGAAATTGGCACTGCTTACCCCGGCAACGAGGTACAAGAAATAGAAGTTAAAGGCCGTAATCTGGCGGAAGGGGTGCCACGCAGTTTTTCCTTAAACAGCAATGAAATTCTGGAAGCCTTGCAAGAACCGCTGTCCGGCATTGTCAGCGCCGTAAAAATGGCACTGGAACAAACCCCGCCCGAGCTTGGATCAGATGTTGCCAACCGCGGCATCTATTTAACCGGCGGCGGCGCTTTATTGAAAGATATTGACCGCCTTATTTCCGAAGAAACAGGTCTGCCAGTGCACATCGCTGATGATCCGCTTACCTGTGTTGCCAGAGGTGGCGGCATGGTTCTGGAAATGCTGGATAAAAAAGGAATCTCAACTTTTTCATTAGAGTAGCAGGATGCTACTCATAATGTTTTTTCATTTTGTTAAAAAGCGCTTGGTTCCCTGTTTACGAGGTATCCCAATATAAAACTATTATTTGCCACCGGTCCATCAATCAACACCCGCCTGCTAGTGGCAATAATTGCATCCATTGCCCTGCTTGCTACCGAGCACAAAAGTCAACAACTGGATCCACTGCGTACTACATTGTCCTTTTTTATCGACCCATTAAAATATCTGGTCGATTTGCCTACCGCTCTGATCGAAAATGCTACCAATACCGTTAGCTCATATGAGGCGTTAAAAAAGGAAAATAAAAGGTTGAGAGAGGAACAACTCATCCACCAAACCAGGCTGCTTAAATTTGCTGCCCTGGAAAAAGAAAATATTCGTTTGCGAGCGTTACTGGAAAACTCCTTTAAACTCGGTGAACAGGTTTTGGTTGCCGAATTATTATCGATTAATATGGCGCCTTATGAACATATTGTTGTCGTCAACAAGGGCACCCGCTTTGGCGTTCACCCGCAACAAGCGGTACTGGATGCAAACGGCGTAGTCGGACAGGTTTTCAGAGCGTTGCCGTTAAGCTCCGAAATCATGTTAATTACCGATCCGAATCATGCCATTCCCGTCCAGGTTAACCGTAATGGCTTATTAACTATCGCAGTAGGCAGCGGGCAATTAAACCGCTTAGTGCTGCCTTTTTTACCCGGCAATGCCGATATCCGCCCGGGCGACTTGCTGATCACATCGGGTTTGGGCGGCACGTTTCCACCAGGCTATCCCGTGGCTGTTGTCGATGAATTCACCTCTCAACCTAATAAAGCTTTCGTCAGCATAACTGCCACACCCAAAGCCCAATTAGACCGCAACAGAGAACTGATGATAGTCTGGAGCAACTCAAAGCCGGTTCCGCTCATTTCAAAACCAACAGCAAACGATACCGAAACCAGAGCCCATGTCGATGAATAAATACGTTGGGTTTGGCCGCATAATCTTGACGATAGCCCTGGCAATGGGCCTGAGAATAGCACCCTGGCCTGGCGACTTAGCGGCATTTAATCCCGACTGGGTGCTGTTATCGCTAATCTACTGGTCACTTGCCGTACCTGAACGCGTTGGTATCTTTCACGCCTGGACATTTGGCTTACTTACCGATGTATTGACAGGCAGGCTACTTGGCCAATATGCCCTGGCTTATTCATTGGTAATCTATATTTGCCTGAAACTGCACAAGCGTTTGCGCCAGTTTCCGTTGATCCAGCAGGGGCTGTTTATTTTTTGCTGTCTACTGCTATCACAATTACTGCTTTTTTTAATAAAGAATTTTCAGCATCCAGCGCAACTTCATGCCTCCTTCTGGCTGCCTGTTTTTACCGGCACGGTAAGTTGGCCCCTGGTTTATACGGCATTGCGCTTTGTCCGTTTATCACGAAGTATTAAGACGACGTATTAAAGAGCAACGCTGCAACACATGCCCCGCAACTATTATGTTAAAGATAATACTGTAGAGAACCGTCTGTTTCTCAATCGTATTGTTGCCGCCTTCATTATCATTAGCGTATTAACGGCCGGTCTGATTGTTCGTCTGATGTATTTGCAAATTGTCGGCCACGAACATTATTCATCACTGGCAAAAGACAACAGCATTAAAATCGTCCCGATGGTACCAACCCGAGGCATAATCTATGACCGGCACGGCAAGATTCTGGCAGAAAACATGCCGTCATATAGCCTGGAGCTCATCCCGGAAAAAATCGCTGACATTAACGGCACTCTGTCAAGGTTACAAAAACTGCTTAATATTCCTGACGAAAAAATCGAACTCTATCAGAAGCTTCGCCAGCGCCAGAAGCGCTTTACCAGCACTCCCTTGTTGTTAAACATGAATAACGAGGAACTGGCAAAATTTGCCGTAGCGAGGCCCTTTTTCCCCGGTGTCGACATTCAAACTCGCCTGGTTCGGCATTATCCCTACAGTGATCTGGCTTCTCATGTTATTGGCTATGTAGGCCGCATTAACGAAGCGGAACTTAAAGAGTTGCCGATCGCCGAATATCGCGGCTCTACTCATGTTGGCAAACTGGGTATAGAGGGGTCTTATGAAGCACAACTGCATGGCAAAACCGGTTACGCAGAAATTGAAACCAATGTCCATGCCCGACTTCTCAATACACTTAATGAAAAAGCTCCGGATCCGGGCGCAAACCTGTATTTGACACTTGACATTGATTTACAAAAAACAGCTTATGATGCTCTGGGCAATTTCAATGGCGCAGTTGTCGCCATTGACATTAAAACCGGCGGTGTATTGGTCTTTGTCAGCCGCCCCGGATTTGATCCTAATCCTTTTGTCGTCGGCATAGCCAATGACGCCTATCAGGTGCTGCAATCATCGGAAAATCAACCGCTCTATAATCGGGCTCTCCGGGGACTATATCCGCCCGGTTCCACGATCAAGCCGTTTATCGCTCTGGCGGGACTTGAATATGAAACCATCAACCCTCAACAGAGTCTCTTATGCCCAGGCTATTATCAATTACCCGGCGTGAGCCATAGATACAGAGACTGGAAAAAAGGCGGGCATGGTTCAGTTAGCTTAAACAGAGCCATTACTGAATCTTGCGACGTGTATTTTTATCGGCTGGCAGCGGCACTGGGTATAGATCAAATGCACAGTTTTTTACAGAAATTTGGCTTTGGTGAAAAATCCGGTATTGATCTGGTGGGAGAAAAATCGGGCTTATTACCCTCGCGCGAATGGAAGCTTGCTCGAAAAAATCAGGCATGGTATCCCGGGGAAACCCTGATTACAGGCATAGGCCAGGGCTATCATCAGGTTACGCCATTACAGTTGGCCAGGGCTACGGCAACGTTGGGTAATAGAGGGAATGTTGTTACACCTTTTTTGGTAGGCAAAATCGCTACCGCCCAGACTGCACTGCCGGGCCCTGAAACACACCAACAAGTCATTCCGCTTAAATCGAACAATATCGATACGATTGTTGCCGCCATGGTTAATGTTGTTCATGGCGCACATGGCACCGCCAGAGGTATTAATCAAAATATCAGCTATCAAATCGCCGGTAAAACAGGAACCGCCCAGGTGCTTGGCATTAAGCAAAACGCAAAATATAACGAACATGACATCGACATCAAATTTCGTGACCACGCTCTATTTATTGCTTTTGCCCCGGCAGATGACCCTAAAATTGCAGTCGCCGTGATCGTTGAAAATGGAGGGCACGGCGGCTCAGTCGCAGCGCCTATCGCAGGACAGGTTATCAAGCAATTTTTACAGGAAAATCATGAAAACCGAAACCCGTAGCGAACAATTTCAACCGCCTTCCTTGCTCGGAACACTTCTCAGAAAGCTGCATATTGACATTCCGTTATTTATCGGGCTGTTTCTTACTTCATTGCTAAGCTTCGCAATTCTGTACAGCGCCGGCAGTCAGGATATGGACATTCTGATGCGCCAGGCTGCGCGTGTAGGCCTTGCCTTTCTGTTAATGACGGTACTGGCTCATATAGATCCTTATCAGTTTAAACGTTATTCCGCGCTACTGTTCGGCCTGGGTATTTTTCTTCTCGTTGTCGTATTAATCACGGGGCAGATAGGTAAAGGCGCGCAACGCTGGCTGGATCTTGGTTTTTTCCGTTTCCAGCCTTCAGAGATGATCAAAATCACTACTCCCATGATGATCGCCTGGTATCTGGCGGATCACCCGTTGCCGCCAAAAGCCAAACAGCTGCTTATAGCGACTATACTTATTATTATCCCGACCTTATTGATAGCCAAACAACCTGATCTCGGTACTGCTCTACTGGTTGCAAGCTCCGGCGCCGGCGTACTTTTTTTTGCCGGTCTTTCCTGGCGTTTTATACTGGCTATTACCGCCGCATTAGCCGCATTAACGCCAACATTGTGGCATTTTATGCGCGATTACCAGCGCGATCGGGTGCTCACCTTCATAAATCCTGAAGCCGATCCGCTAGGTCGCGGCTATCACATCATTCAATCAAAAATTGCCATTGGTTCCGGCGGCATTTATGGTAAAGGTTGGCTAGGCAGCACTCAGTCAGAGCTGGACTTCCTGCCTGAAAGCTCTACCGATTTTATTTTTGCCGTATTTGCCGAAGAATTCGGCCTATCCGGCTGCTTAGGGCTGTTAATACTGTATCTGCTGATTATCGGCCGGAGCCTGTACATCGCCTCTCAGGCTCAAGATACCTACAGCCGGTTGTTAGCGAGCAGCCTGGCTTTTACTTTTTTTGTTTATGTTTTTGTCAACATCGGCATGGTGATAGGCATCCTGCCTGTTGTTGGCGTTCCCTTGCCTTTAATCAGTTACGGCGGAACATCCATTGTTACGTTACTGGCCGGTTTCGGCATTCTTATGTCAATTCACACCCACAGAAAATTTCTGCCACTCTAATGAAAATAAAACCCACCTTAGCCCGCATACTACTTAGCGGCATTTGCCTGACTGTAATCTCTTGCGCCACAAAAATAAAAGAAACAGAATCGATTACCAAGCCCGGCAAAAATACATTAAGAACATACCCGTCTGACACAGCCGAAGCTAATGAGCTGATTCAATCCGCCGAAATAAAAGCAGCAATTAATGCGTTTATCAAAATGATGGTAACAACACATCAGTTTAACGAAGCCGAACTTACCAGGCTGTTTGAAGGTGTCGAACTAAAAGAGGAAATTCTCAAAAAAATTTCGTCACCCGCAGAAGGCTTGCCCTGGTATAAATATCGCAAAATATTTATAACTGAAGCCCGCATCAACGGCGGCGTAAAATTCTGGCAAGAAAATTCAGAGGCATTAAATTCCGTGGAACAGCAAACCGGCGTTCCAGCGGAAATTATTATTGCGATCCTAGGTGTTGAAACCCTTTATGGACAGCATACTGGCAAGCATCGGGTAATCGACGCGTTATCTACACTGGCTTTTGCCTATCCACCACGCAGTAAATTCTTTCTCAGCGAACTGGAAAACTTTTTACTGCTGTGCCGAGATGAACACCTGAACCCCACAGAGCCAACAGGCTCTTATGCCGGCGCAATGGGAATGCCGCAATTTATGCCCAGCAGCTTCAGAACCTATGCCGCCGACTTTAATAACGACAACCGCCGCGATATCTGGCACAACAAAAGTGATGTTATCGCCAGCGTTGCCAATTATTTTGTCAAGCATCAGTGGCAGCCCGGACAGGCTATCGCTATTCCTGTCTATGCAACGGACGAAAAATATAAAACAGCGCTTAATGGGAACCTTAAGCCGGATTTAAGGATTGGCGAGTTAGAATTGCTCAACTTAAAAATATCGAGGTCACTACCTTTAAACACCAAAGTAACACTGCTTGCTTTTGAACAGCCGCATAGCGAGGAACTCTGGGCTGGATTAGACAATTTTTATGTCATTACCCGGTACAACCACAGTCCTTTATATGCGCTGGCTGTTTATCAGCTAAGCCAATCTATTTTAAACAAAAAAGGCCATTTCCCATGAATAAACTCATATTTGCAATTTCAATCGTTGTATTATGCAGTTCTTTTACCACCCCCATTGAAACAACCGTAGCATCGGAACGCAACTCGGTTACTAGCAACTCCAATCATCATGGAGCAGCATCATCTAAATCCAGGCATCATTCAAGAGTATCAAAGAGCAATCCGAAACACAATACCGCTTCCTGGTATGGTCCCGGGTTTCATGGCAGGAAAACCGCTAATGGGGAAAGATACAACATGTATGCAATGACCGCTGCACACAGAACCCTGCCCCTTTCATCTTACGTTGAAGTTACTAACCTCAAAAACCACCGCAGCGTTATCGTTCGCATCAATGACAGAGGGCCTTACATTGGCAATAGGGTTATCGATTTATCCTATGCAGCCGCCAAGGAACTCGGTATTCACAAAAAAGGACTCGGGGCTGTAAAAATCACGCCGCTTGTATTTTCTCGTACATCATTTAAATCAGACGATCACACTTAAGCTGATTGCAGCAACAAAATTCCTCATCAGCAACGGCTTTAGCCGCAATTATCGCTAAAGCCGCTACTAAAATCTCCAATTAAACAATTCAAGATATATATATTCCCTATCATCGGGAATTTTCTGATACCAACAAGCTGTGTCAACAGCTGGCAAAAACAAACATCACGCCGCATAATATCCAGACTGAAGTCAGGCAATCACAAGGGAACCTCCAGAAATTCAACAATCAGAAACCTTTTGGTCTGTAAATGGTTGAATTTTCTATGCCGTAAATTTCCAAAAAGCAATTTTTAGAGATTCCCGCAAATCGAGCATGATACAATAATGCCCTGTATTACTGAGTCCATTTCAAAAAGCAATGATACCTTTTAAAAGTTTTACCTGTTTTTATTTGTTTTTATGCCTGGGTCTGTTGCTTGCCGCTGCTCGTGCAAACGCAGAGAATGCTGAAATTGTTACACCTCCTGCCCCCGTAATTGAAGCCAGCGCGTATATATTACAAGACTTTCACACCGGTAAAGTACTGGCAGAAAACAACGCCGATGCAAAACTGGCCCCTGCCAGTCTCACCAAGATAATGACTGTTTATGTGGTGTTCAAAGAACTCGGTAATGGCCACTTGCATCTGGAAGATATGGCCACCATCAGCGAAAAGGCATGGAAAACGGCTGGTTCGCGTATGTTTATTGAGCTCGGCAACCAGGTTACCATTGAAGACCTGCTAAAAGGCGTCATCATTCAATCCGGTAATGATGCCAGTGTCGCTCTTGCTGAACATGTTGCGGGAAATGAGGCTACATTTGCCGACATGATGAATCAGCATGCTGCCCGACTGGGAATGACGAATAGCCATTTCAAAAACAGCGACGGACTGCCGATGGAAGATCATTACACCAGCGCACGCGATTTGGCTATACTCACCGCGGCCTTAATCAGGGAGTTTCCTGACTACTATCGCTGGTTTTCGCAGAAAGAATTTACTTTTAACAAAATAACTCAACATAACCGTAATCCACTGCTCTCGCGTGATGAATCCGTTGACGGCGTTAAAACCGGATTTACCGATGATGCGGGTTATTGCCTGGTGGCATCAGCGCTCAGGGAAGACATGCGCCTTATTTCTGTAGTCATGGGAGCAAAAAGTACAAACGCCAGAGCCAGCCAAAATCAAACATTACTTAACTATGGCTTCCGTTTTTTTGAATCACACCGGCTCTATCAAGGAAAAATGCCTTTAAATGAAGCAAGAATCTGGAAAGGAGCCAGCAAAACCATTCCATTAGGCCTCGCCGAAGATCTTTACGCGACAATTCCCCGCCGTCATTACAATGATATTAAAGCCGTTATAACCGTCGATAAAAAAATTACAGCCCCAGTGGAAGAAGGTGCAAAACTGGGCTCTGTCAAGGTTACGCTGAAAGATGAGGTGATCGCTGACAAAGATCTGATAGCCCTGAAATCAGTGGATAAAGGCAATATCTTTCGAAGACTCTATGATGGCGTTATGATAATGATCGAGAAGCCGGATGGAAAATAAAACCGTCTACCTGAACGGCCAGTATCTGCCACTTGATGAAGCTAAAATCTCGGTACTGGATCGCGGATTTTTATTTGGCGATGGCGTTTATGAAGTCATCCCGTCCTACTCCGGTCATTTATTTCATTTTCAGGAACATTTGGAGCGCTTGAAAAATAGCCTGGAGGCTATTCGTTTGCCTAACCCCCACACGCGTGAACAGTGGCTGAAAATTCTGACCCCGTTACTTGATGCAAATCTTGATCAGTATATTTACCTGCAGATTACGCGTGGCGTTGCGGAAAAAAGGGATCATGCTTTTCCAGACAATACGCCGGCTACCGTTTTTGCGATGTGTTCAAATATTGTGCCCATTGCCGGTTTTAATACGGGGGTAAAAGCCGTCAGTATGGATGACAGCCGCTGGAAACTTTGCAATGTAAAAGCCATAACGCTACTGGGTAATATCCTGCACAGACAGGGGGCTATTGACCAGGGCTGTACCGAAGCTCTCCTTGTGAAAGACGGTTATGTAACTGAAGGCGCGGCCAGTAATGTTTTTGCAGTTATTGATGGCGTTTTATATACGCCACCCAAAGGCAATGACATCTTGCCCGGCATTACCCGCGATGTGATTCTGGATATTGCCCATAAAAACAACATTCCTTGCCGTGAAGATAAGATTTCATTTGCCGCCTTACAAACAGCCAGCGAAATCTGGATAACCAGCTCTACCCGTGAAATCATACCGGTGGTTGAACTTGATTCCAAACTTGTAGCAGATGGCAAACCCGGTCCGGTATGGCAAACCATGAATCAACTTTTTCAAGCTTACAAACAATCCCTGTTATGAGCGAAGCCATGAGTGAAGAAAGCTTTTTGGAATTTCCCTGCCGCTTCCCCATCAAGGCGATGGGGAAAGCTGATCAGGCGCTTGATCTGCTGGTCATGGAAATTGTGCGCCGGCATGCCCCTGACATTAACGAAGGCACAGTAACCAGGCGTCCCAGCAAAGGCGGGAATTATATCGCAGTAACCGTCATCGTAGAAGCCACCAGTAAACAACAACTGAATGCCATTTATCAGGATTTAACAGATCACCCTTATATTCTGATGGTATTGTAGAGGCAATCCCTTGTGATTGCCCTTATTGAACAGCAGAGGCAACCGCAAGGGATTGCCCCTGCAACATATGAACGAACATTACACTCTTAATGGTAGTGATACGTAACTTAGGATTGCGAGATTATGAAACCACCTGGCATGACATGCAGCGATTCACCCGGGAACGCAATACCGAAACTGCTGACGAGTTATGGATATTGGAGCACTTTCCCGTCTATACCTTGGGTTTAAACGGCAAGCGCGAACATCTGCTGGATACAGGCTCCATTCCAGTCATAAATACCGACCGGGGCGGTCAAGTCACCTACCACGGCCCCGGGCAACTGGTTATTTATACTTTACTGGACATTAAAAGACTGAATCTGGGCATCCGGCGGTTGGTCACGATTCTGGAACAAGCCATGATTGACATCTTGTCCCAGTATGACGTCATCGCTGTTTCCAGAGCCGATGCGCCCGGTGTTTATGTGAATGATAAAAAAATCGGCTCCATCGGTTTAAGAATTAAAAAAAACTGTAGCTATCATGGCCTGAGTCTGAATAATGACATGGATTTGCGCCCTTTTGACCACATTAATACTTGCGGTTATTCAGATCTTGAAGTTACCCAGCTGGCTGATCTGGGTATTACTATTGGCACCCATCAACTCGCAAATTCTGTTATTCAGGCTATCACCACGGCACTTACACCATGACTACGCAAGCACCTTCCCGCTCCACTCCCGAATCGCACCAGCGTAATGCCGACAAACTGGCGCGTATCCCGATTAAAGTTGAACAGCCCGAAAACGCCTTGCGTAAACCCGACTGGATACGCGTAAAACTATCAGCCAGCAACGAAATCACCCGAATCAAGCAATTGTTGCGCGAACACCAGCTACACACCGTTTGTGAAGAAGCTGCCTGCCCCAATCTGTCTGAGTGTTTTCAACACGGTACCGCCACTTTCATGATAATGGGTGATTTGTGTACGCGCCGCTGCCCATTTTGTGATGTAGCACATGGCAAACCGCTGGCGCTGGATAAAGACGAACCACAAAACCTGGCCGATGCGATTGAGGCAATGGCCTTAAAATATGTCGTCATCACCTCGGTGGATCGTGATGATTTAAGAGATGGCGGGGCGGGACATTTTGCCGAGTGCATAAAAAAAATCCGCCAGCAAACACCGGCAACAAAAATAGAAATTCTGGTTCCCGACTTTCGCGGCCGCATGGATAAAGCCATAGCCATACTGACTAACGAGCCCTGCGATGTCTTCAATCATAATCTGGAAACTGTCCCCAGACTGTATAAACAGGTACGCCCGGGCGCAGATTATCAAAGTTCGTTGGGATTGCTTCGCCGGTATCATGAAGCACAGCCGCAAACGCCCACCAAATCAGGGCTGATGCTGGGCGTAGGAGAGCAGCAGCATGAAGTTCATCAGGTAATGAAGGACTTGGTTGCAAACGGCTGTTCAATGCTGACGCTGGGCCAATATCTGCAGCCCAGCAATGCCCATTTGCCCGTCATGAGCTATATTACACCGGGGCAATTCGATGACTATGGCGCAGAGGCGATGGCCCTGGGCTTCAAACAAGTCGCCAGCGCGCCGATGGTCAGATCGTCCTATCATGCGGATATGCAGGCTAAAAGCATTATCAGCGAATAAATGAACAATAACCCCCCCCCTCCCGGCGACGAACTCGATCCGCTTTACCGCGCGGTTTTTGACGATCCGCAAAACGGCACCCCCGATGACATCACGCAGGCGGGCTGTCTGGCGCTAGCGCGGTTGGGAAAAGACGCCTGGAATGCCTGGCGGCAAAAGTATCCGGTGCGATACCTTGTTGACGGCTCCTTTATTATCTCGGAAAACAGTGCGGACTTCAGAGGGTTCGATTTCCTGAAGGAAACGATCGACTTTAAGGGCTTTGTGCTTGATCACGAAGCACACTTTGACGATGCGAAGTTTGGTAATGACACGAGCTTTGACAACGCGCAGTTTGGCAATAACGAGCGTTTTTACGGTGCGCAGTTTGGCTATTTCGCACGCTTTGTTGGCCTCAACTGGGCATCATTGACAAGCCAGTTCAGCAAGCGTCCCGGCGGGCTGGAGGCTGCCAAAGCCAGGGCAGAATTGCGAGGACTAAGCCCGGAAACTTTCAAGTCGATTAACTTTAACGGGGTAGAATTTACTGGTCAGCCTAATTTCTCAGGCGGTGCTTTCGAAGGCCCTACCTCGTTTGGCCGCCTTAACTATTCAATAGATATAAAGCGACGCAGCCTGGATGGAAATATCATTGAACTGGAATTGCCTGAAGGCCAGCCTGTGGTGTTTGGTCAAGCCCCGCT
>JAQTMV010000055.1 GCA_028714175.1 Methylococcales bacterium | reverse complement strand
TTTTTAAGCGTAAATTCTGGCTCACCCGTTGGGTGAATAACTTTGGGAGGTAAAATCATGGCTCGACTCAAAAAATACAAGCCTTACAGATTTTATGCTTTTGTTCAACTGCGGTTTTTAGGTTTAAAGAAACAAGTGTGGTATGACTTATTTGTAAGTAATTACAGGATATTTCAGATGTAAGTTTCGCGAAATGCCTATGCGCCTTTTTGGCAATTACAACGTTCTCAGCCAAGTCTTCCAAGGGCTCTGTGAAAATCCGTGAAGCAAGTTTTTGTCTACAAACCGTGAGAGTTGGCTCTGCCTCGTTATGACCAAGTTCACAATTTGGAGTGAGAACTGCAGCAGCGGCGGTGTTCAATTCTCTAGCTTTTTTAATGGATTTAATAACTTCAATTAGCAGATCACAGTTTTTTTCATCAGCAGAGGCTTCGCCGCTGAAGATTCTTGGCAGAAGTCCTCCCTCCAGTTTCTCCGAGGGCATTATCAATCTGTTCAGTGCTTGGAACTGATTAAGTAGAGTTTCGAACTGGGGTTCTATTTCAAGCTTAAGTTGGACGAAATACTCGGTAACCAGGTCAGATAAGGCTTCAGATTTATGGAGAGCCTCTGAAACAATCCGACCAATGGCTTCATCATCACCAGGTGCGAGTGGTTGGGGCGTAAACCCCCACCACGGATGAGACGGGTCGAAGTTACCAATCGTTTCATAAATTTGACCTAGTGACTCAAGCTTGGCTCGGCGATACTCAATATCATCATAACTCCAATGACTGGCTTCATTTAGGAAGAGTGATTGAACCTCCTGCGCGAGGTCACCGATAGCTTGGCGGCACCGCTCTATTCGCCAAAAAACCTCATAAACGGTCAGCCCAAGCTCATTACCAACTCGGCAGGCCATTAATTCAGCGTAGCGATTAAGTTCTTTCTTATGGCGCTTTAGAGTCGAAATCTTATTTTCCAATTGCTGGGGTGAGTAAAATTTTTCGTCCAATCGCTCCTGTAAGTCACTGAGAAGTTTTTTCTTCTGCGTTTTGTGACTATGAAGCTCCAGGCAAAAATGTCCAAGGTGGGCTTGATCCTAAAAACC
The DNA here is from genome assembly GCA_028714175.1 of Methylococcales bacterium. Taxonomy (GTDB): domain Bacteria; phylum Pseudomonadota; class Gammaproteobacteria; order Methylococcales; family Methylomonadaceae; genus JAGXGJ01. Next base: position 24,312 of record JAQTMV010000055.1, on the reverse strand, counting down.
GCAGTTGGAACGTGAGAAAGCCGTTCGTGCTGAGCGTGTCGAAGCATGAACGGCTTTCTCACGTTCACCCATTTGGTAAGCATTCCAAAACCCCGCTCACCCTTCGACAGGCTCAGGGCGAACGGGATTTTGGAATGCTCAACTGCGGTTTTTAGGTTGATTCAAACGATGCCTTACAACTTCCAAAGCTGCAAGTTTCTCGGAAATAAAAAGAACCTTTTTACCATTCCGAATTCCTGCAGCGATAATATTGGTAATGGTCTGGGATTTTCCTGTCCCCGGCGGTCCATTGATGACCATGTTTTTGCCAGACAGCACATCAATAATGGCGCTGTGTTGAGAAGAGTCAGCATCATAAATAAGCTGCGTATCTCCTTGTGGGTGATCGTCAATCTCGTAATCCTCTGGATATAGCAGATTTACTCCATCACTGGAAACTCCCGAGAACACATCTGTTAGGAGGGGATTATTAAGTAAGCCCGGCCACTTCTTTGGATCAAGGTCATCCCATATCGCAAGTTTGCCGAAAGATAAAAAGCCTAATGTTAGTTGGTAACGAACCTTCCAACGTTTCCTTTTTTCAATCATCTGCCGGATTTTTAAGAAATATGAACCTGGCTCATCCTCCTCCTCAAAAACGGGCAATTGGAGCGTAAAGTCCTGACTTAGCTTCTCACGAAGTGTCTGGTTTTCATGAATATCCTCTTCCGAATAGATAATAGAATATTGGTAAGTTCTCGTATCATGGTCGATGGTGCCTTTTTCGATATTTACTGGCAAAGCTAACAATGGCGCTAAAATTGGTTTCTCAGAATCCTCCCGATCATAAAACTCAAGAAAGCCGAATACGAGGTACAACATATTCGTCCCAGTCTCCTCAATGACCGTCCGTGCTTCTGAACTCAATTTTCGACAAAGCTTATCGAGGTCGTCTGGGTAAAACAAGGTCTGAAGCTTCGGCCTAGGTTTATGAGTCGATGTTCCACAAGAAGAAGGGAGGAATTCAGAGTTAATATCAATTCCGAGAGATTGGCCGTACGACTTTGCGTCTGGACGTTTTGTTAAATATGTATCTGGTGGAGGATCAGGAATGTATTTAAGGAGAATTGGCTTACTGTCAATGAGCCGATTAAAAAGCAGATTTAAATTAGGCGAATCAACAAATTGAATGGATCGACCTTTGGGTGTCGGTAGTTTAACAGGCGGATGCGAGAAGAAAGGTCAAGGAGACGTGTGCGCAGTTTCTGAAGTACTTGTTCAAGGGGAAGTTTACCGCTGAACAAGTCGCTAACAATCTTTTCATTACTATTTTCTATATTATTGGAGCGCTCTCGTTGATTTTGTTCCATTGCGATCCTTATTTCTTCGGCATCCTAGAGTCTGCATGGCTCAACTCTTGATAGGCCTTATCAACAGAAATGCTATGTTTTGGCTGTATTTGAAAACTAAAACTCTAGGAATTTGGCTTAGCTACGATTTTGGCTTGCGGCGACAAGCCCAAGTCCATGCTTAATATCAAAAGATATGTTTTCTGATATGAAAAGCCACCTAATGAGTCTACACAAAGTATAGTGCAATTATATGAAGAATCGATATAAAGTGGGCCGCCATGACGCTTTTCTTCTAATAGTTGTTGAGTGTGCGTTCATGACTGATAGCGATGCCATGATTGTCTTTTAACCAACCCAAGACTTGCACCGGACTCCCAGTCCATGCGAATTTTTTCTTCAAGCTTAACGATCACTTCTTCGGTCATTTTTATAGCTTTTGCAGCCTGCTTTCTGCGCTTATCCGTTTTTATCTGTGCCTGTTTCGGGAGGATACTTTTGATATTTCACTGGCCAGTTTGCGCGGTTTTGAAGGCGCAGCCGCAGCGGCGTATTTTGGCGGCTATGTACATCTCTTTGCCGATTCTCTGAACTTTACCGGGCGTAAAAAACGGCCGCCGCCGGATCCTGTTAATGTCTGTTTGTCGTTGGGTTACACACTGTTGCATTATGATGCGGTGCGTGCCTGTCATACCGTGGGTTTGGATGCGATGCTGGGGTTTTATCATGATTTAAGCTTTGGCCGTGAGTCGCTGGCGTGCGATTTGATGGAGCCATTGCGGCCGTTGATGGATCGTTGGGTATGGCAGATGTTTCGGGAACGGCAGTTAAGGATCGAGCATTTCAGCGATGACAACGGCCGTTGCCAGATGAATAAAGCCGGCCGGCAATGTTTTTATGCTTTTTACGAATCCCGGGCCGGTTCCGCCCGGCGTTTGCTGCGGCGCTATGGCTATGCGCTGACCAAGCGCTATTTGGCGGTTGGTGGGAGCGACGCCTTCGTCGCGACTAAAAATTAGCGCTGGTTTTTTGCTAGTCGCGACGTAGGCGTCGCTCCCACAAGAGCATTCGCTCCCACAGATATTCAGAAAGGAAAGGAGGGTAAATGCGGCCTTTGTATATTGATGGCTCGCCCGGTTGCCGGGTGGTGTTGGATGAACCGGCATTGCGAGTGGTGGTGCCGGACAAGGCGGATCAGTTGTTTCCGCTGTCGCGGATTTCCCGCGTGGTGTGCAAAGGGGTGGTGGAGTGGTCGATGTCGGCTTTACTGGCTTGCGCCGATGTCGGTATCATTCTGCTGTTTTTGGAGAAAAACGGCGAGGTGCGTGCGCGTTGGCTGGGCCGTGGCAACGCAAGACAATCGCTGACGCAACGCATGGTGGATTTGCTCGCGCGCGCCGATGGGGGGCAGCGTTATGAAAACTGGTATTTGTCGATGGAGAAGCTGGCGGCACGCAGTTTTGCCCGGCGCATGGGGCTTGTGGAGTGGCGGGAAGTGTCGATTAATGAATTGCGTCAACGGTTGGCTCTAAGTTTATCTGACGAGGGTTCGTACCGTGCCACTGTACTGCAAGGTTTGTTGCATAGTGAATTGTTGAACTGGCTGCCGGAGTGCGGGTTTTGCAGTGATGATGAAGCGTTATTAACTGGCGATCTGGATTTGGCATCAGATTTAAGCAAACTGTTGTTGTGGGATTTTTATCCATCCTTGTTGGCAGCCGATGAACCAGACACTACTTCTGCGCTTGCCGCGATGGCGATGCTGGTACAGCATAGAGAAGACCGGTTTTATTTGTTGTTCAGAAGCACAATCAGTAAATTGCATCAGTTTTTGCTGGCAGTCAGCTAATGGCGGATAGTCATAACGGTTTGTATCTGATTGCCTATGATATTGCTGATCCCCGGCGTTTGTCGCAGGTGCATAGAGCGCTGAAAAAACAGGGCTTGCCGGTGCAGTATTCGGTGTTTACCGTGGTGATGAAGCGCAGAACTTTATTAAGATTGTTGGAACGTCTAAACGTGCTGATTAAATCGGCCGAGGATGATATTCGCTGTTATCGTTTGCCTGAACAAACCGACATTAAAGCCTTGGGTCGGCAGTATTTTCCAGAGGATGTGATGTTGTTTACAGGCGGTATTAACAGATTATTGAGTGGACTTAATTTATTGTATGTTGATTTATAATGTGTATCATTGCAGCGTGCATGAGCAATAATTTTTGCTAAACAATAACCGGGAGATAAGATGAAATTAATAACAGCTATCATTAAACCATTCAAATTGGATGATGTACGGGAAGCTTTATCTGAAATAGGGGTTGCAGGCGTTACTGCAACGGAAGTTAAAGGTTTCGGACGCCAAAAAGGTCATACGGAATTGTACAGGGGCGCCGAGTATGTGGTCGACTTTCTACCTAAAGTTAAACTGGAAATTGCCGTTGCAGATGATACGGTAGAAAAGGCGGTTGGTGCTATTGTTAAAGCGGCCAATACCGGGAAAATCGGCGATGGCAAAATATTTGTGTCTAATCTGGAGCAGGTTATTCGCATTAGGACGGGTGAAACCGGAGAGGATGCCATCTAGCGCCGCGCCATGTTGTATAGACGATTGGGCTATCAATGATATTTATAAATATATTACAAACACATGGCTGTGACTAACGAAACAGGTGCTGCACCAGGGCTTTAGAAAATAATGATGTCATTTACGATAAATAAAAATAAAAAGCTGCTTTCAGGCTTGCTGTTATTCCCCGAACTGGCTTTAGCGGATCCATTAAATCAGGCCAATACGGCCTGGATTTTAACCTCTACAGCATTGGTTTTGTTTATGACAATTCCCGGTTTGTCATTGTTTTATGCCGGATTAGTTAGAAGCAAGAACGTGCTTTCAGTGTTAATGCAGTGTTTTACCATTACCTGCATGGTTTCAATCCTATGGCTTGCGGGTGTTTACAGTTTTATTTTTGCCGATGGCGGCGATCTGCAAAAGCTCATAGGCGGCGCTTCCAAAGTATTTCTGCCGGACATAGGAACGGGGTCATTGACAGGTGATATTCCTGAAGCCGTTTATTTTATGTTTCAGATGACCTTTGCCATTATTACTCCCGCTTTAATTGTCGGCGCTTATGTCGAACGCATGAAATTCTCGGCGATGCTGTGGTTTAGTGGGTTATGGTTGATTATTGTTTATATGCCGATTTGTCACTGGATATGGGGCGGCGGCTGGCTGGCTGATTTGGGTGTGATGGATTTTGCCGGCGGCATTGTTATTCATATTAATGCAGGTGTTGCCGCTTTGGTCTGTGCGCTGGTATTAGGCAAAAGAAAAGGTTTTCCAACTACCGCCATGCCGCCGCATAATATGACGATGGTGGTAACAGGCGCCGGCATGTTATGGGTAGGCTGGTTTGGCTTTAATGCCGGCAGTGCCTTGACAGCTGATGGACGCGCAGGAATGGCCATGTTGGCAACGCATATTGGCGCGGCATCAGGGGCTTTAACCTGGATGTTTATTGAATGGAAGCGTTTTGGTAGACCCAGCGTTTTAGGTATTGTTACCGGTATGGTGGCAGGTTTAGGCACGATTACTCCCGCTTCCGGTTTTGTTGGCCCTACAGGTGCGCTGGTGATTGGCGTTACTGCGGGCATTGTGTGTTTTTATGCCACCCAATATGTAAAACGTACGCTGATAATTGATGATTCTCTGGACGTATTTCCTGTTCATGGGGTAGGCGGCGTTACCGGATCATTATTGACCGGCGTTTTTGCCGCAAGCAGCCTGGGCGGTCTGGGTTTGGCTGACGGCGTTTCCATTATGAATCAAGTCGGTATTCAGGCGTTAGCTATTGTGGTGACTGTTTCCTGGAGCGCTTTATTCAGTTATCTGATTTTGAAAGGATTAGACAAATGGATAGTTCTGCGGGTGACGCCTGACGAAGAGGTGCAAGGTCTTGACACCGTTCTGCACGAAGAAACAGGCTATCTTGATTTATAAGTGTTGAAGATGGGATCGTTAAGGTGGTGAAAAAGGCGGCTTTGAAGGTCGCTTTTTTGTATCAAAAAGGATAATAGGTAACGCTGATAACATACTAAGAGTTTATGGAAATTCGACGCATATTATCCAAGATTAAAAAGCCTTTTGTTGTTGTAGGCAGTCTTATAATTATATATATAGTGACTGGTGTTTTTATCTTGCCTGCACTGTTAAAGTCAAAAATACCTGAAATTATTCAGCAGGAAACAGGGAGAAAGGCATTAATTTCAAAAATTCAGGTTCAACCTTTTCCCTTGTCCATAAGCCTGCAGGGGTTTGAGATTCAGGAGCATAACGGCCAAGCATTTGCCGCGTTTGATGTTTTTTATATCAAAATGGGGCTATTTCAATCAATAAAACAGTTGTCTCTGGCTTTTGATAAAGTTTCGCTAAAAAAACCTTTTGTCCATATCGCCAGACAAAAAAACGGGACACTCAATTTCCAGGATTTGTTTAAGGCCAAAACTGCTGAAAAGGAGGAAAAACAGCAACTTATCCCTATAACCATCAAAAAACTGTCACTATCAGAAGGAAAACTGGTATGGGAAGATGCCAGTTCTGCCAAGCCTGTAATAGAGGACATTTATCCGGTAAATCTCGATATTGAAAATTTCACTACTCATGCTGATAAGCAAGCCCGTTTGGGTTTGTCGCTGGCGCTGAAGTCGGGTGGGCAATTAGACTGGAAGGGCGTTGCCAGCATGAAGCCATTGTCATCAGAGGGCCATATCAAGTTTGATAATGTAAGGCTGGAAACAATTTCGGCATTGGCTCTACCAGACACGATGCTTTTTCATTTAAAGGGATTTGAACTGCTTGATGCCGATTATAAGGCCAGTTATAACGAAAATAGCTTGAAATTTGCCGTCAACAAGGGTGGCTTCGAAATTCGCGATTTTCAGCTTGTAGAAAAAGGTAAGGATAAGGCTCTGATTAAAATGCCTGTTTTAGCTTTGCGAGGAATCGACTTTAATCTTGACAAGCAAGCCATCCTGATTGAGTCCGTTTCAGCAGATAATGCCGATTTCCGGGCCTGGTTGAATGCTCGGGGTGCTATAAATTATCAGGCTTTATTCCCTGTTTCTAAAACCGGTAGCAGCAGCGCCAATAAAACCGCAGCCAACACCGTTGAACCAAAAAAAGCACCATGGAAAATCAAGGTCAACTCAGTTGCATTAACTAATTTCGGGCTGAATTTTGAAGATCAAAGCGTGCAAAATCCGGTTGCCATGGAGCTTAAGCCCATCAATTTCAAGTTGAGCAATTATACGAATGAAACCGGCGCTAGTGTGCCTTTTCAGCTTAATGCCGGTGTCAATAAAACCGGATCAATAAAGCTGGCCGGTGAGACCGTCATTCAGCCTTTTTCTGCCAAAGCAGCCATTGACGTCAAGAACATCGCCCTGGAAAAATTTCAGGCTTATCTGGCCAGGTTTGCAAGCCTTGAGATTGTTGACGGCAAGTTAGCTATTGACGGCAATGCTGTTGTCGCCACACCGAAGAAAGATCAGCTGGATGTGACTTTTAAAGGCAATACCGGGATTGTAGATTTATTAATCCGGGACCCGAGACTTAAAGAAAAAGACAAGGGAAAAGTTCTGGCTAAAATCCCTGTTTTTACAGTGCAGGGAATTGATTTTAATCTTGGCAGCCAGAAACTGGAGCTGAGCACTGTTTCAGCAAATAATGCCGAATTTGACGCATGGCTGAATCCCGAAGGTGTTATTAACTACCAAACTTTGCTGCCGGCCACTAAAGTTGGTGGAAACATCGCCAATGAACCTGTAGCCACAAGCGTCGAACCCAAAGAAGCACCGTGGAATATTAAAGCCAACAACATTGTCTTCAGCAATTTTGGCCTCAATTTTGAAGATCAGGCGCTGAAAAAACCTGTTGTCATGAATCTTAAACCCATAAATTTCAAGCTGACAAACTATAGCAATAAAAAGGGTGCTAAGCTGCCGGTTCAACTGAGTGTCGGTATGAATAAGACCGGCTTGATAGCACTTAAAGGCGATACTGTTATCGAACCCATTGCTGCCGAGTTAGACCTTGATGTCAAAAATATCGGTCTGGAACAATTTCAACCTTATTTCGATAAATTTGTGCGCCTGGATGTCTTGGATGGGGCATTGCATATTGATGGCAAGGTATCTGTCGAAAGACAAGCCCAGGATAAACTGGATGTAAAATTTAAGGGCAATACCGGGATAGCCAGTCTATTAACCCGCGATCAAACGCTTCATAAGGATTTGGTAAAATGGGAAATTTTAAGCTTTAAAGATGTTGCGATTGATTTATTGGCGAATCGTTATACCGCATCTGCACTGGTTATTGATAAGCCTTATGCCAGGGTGACTATCAGAAAAGACAAAACAGTAAACTTTAAAGACATTGTTATTAGCGATAAAAGCAAGCCTGAGACTCGCGCCAAACCGGCACAAAACAAAGCAACCAACCTGAACAAACCTTATTTTAAATTAGGCAAAATTCAAATAAAGAATGGCTCTTCCGATTTTTCCGATCTTTCTCTAATTCTGCCATTTGCGGCACAAATTGAAAGCCTGGATGGCGGTGCCAGCGACATCTCCTCAGATAAAAATTCAATAATGACTGTTGGTTTGTGGGGCAATGCCTACGATTTAGCCCCGGTTGATATCAAAGGAAAGATCAGTCCCTATCTGGGCGATTACAATGTCGAAATAAATTTTAATGGCCTGCCGATGCCGCTGATATCACCTTATATGGTGCAATTTGCCGGCTATACAGTTGAAAAAGGCAAAATAACGCTGGGGCTAAAATATAATGTTGAAAACAAAAAATTGACTGCGTCCAACAGTATATTCATTGACCAGCTCGAGTTGGGCGAGAAGGTTGAAAACCCCAAAGCTGTTTCATTACCGCTTAAACTGGCAGTGGCGCTGCTGAAAGATTCGTCAGGTAAAATAAAACTAAATGTCCCCATTACCGGCAGCCTGGATGATCCTAAATTCAGTATAGGGGCTATTGTTACCGATGCCTTGGTGAATGTACTTGGCAAAGTGGTCACTTCGCCTTTTAATGCGCTAGGCTCGTTGATAGGCAGTAAAAAAGACCTGAGTACGATTGAGTTTACTGCAGGTAATTCATATCTGAGAAAACAGCAACACGAGAAACTGGATGCCTTGTCCAAAGCGCTAAAGGAGCGTCCGGAACTGAATATAGACATCAAAGGCGCGGCATTTCAGGAGCAGGATTGGCCGGTGATCAGAGAAGACGCGTTATATGAGCAACTTAAAAAACGCAGAGCCGCCGAGATCAATAAAGAGGCGGAAAAAAAAATACGCGATGAATATGTCAAACTTTCTGATGATGACTATAAGCGTTTATTAGCGGATATGTTTATTGAAAAGTTTCCGCTGCTGGCAGAAAGATCGTTTATTGGAACGCCAAAATTAATTAATCCTGAAGCCGGCGACTTTTATAAAATCGCCAAACAAAAGCTTTTTACAATTATCAAGCCTGAGCAAGATCGGCTTAAAGTGCTCGCCTCAGCGCGTGCGCAAACAATAGCCAAATATTTGGTTCAGAAGGGGGGTGTGTCACGCGAAAGGATATATATTCTTGATACAGTAATTGATCCTCAAAGAGACAATAAAGAGATTGTCAGTGTCTTGTCATTGAATGCCAAGTGATTGAAAAAATCCCCCGAAGCTTTTGGAGTTCAGCCATCGCTTCCATTCAAACATGCTCGCCAGCGATATCCCGGTTAATAAATTCGATTATTTGCTGTTCATCAGTAAAATTCCCATAAGCCAGTATTAATTTTACATAGGCGGCTTCAATCGACATATTCCAGATCATTTCAGCTCCCTGTTCTGTCAAGGTCTTGGCGCTTTGATAAACAACAGTCGTTTTAATTGCCGGCGCCAGATAAACCTTGATGTTTCGCTCGATGCAGGATTTTATAAATTCAGTCAGCGAATAATGATTACCCCATTGCGTCGATGCGCAGGCGGTACCCGAATGATATAAATCATGCAATACTGCATCAATATTCTCCAGATTAAAATGAGTATAATCCAGCCCGGGATAGGGCTTTATCATTAAAATCCGGTCAGAAAAATCGGCTTTTAATGGGGGCATGTGTGTTTGTATTCCATCACCCCGGCCCTCTCGCAGAGAGAGAAGGGGGCTTTTTGCGGGTGGCTTTGTTAGCGTAAACCGAGCATTTTCAAACTGCATATAACTGCTACCCTGAACACTGAAAAAATCACCGCTTAACTGTAAGGAACAGGTGAGGCGGGGCCCTCTATGCACTTGTGTGGCTTGCTGTTGATTGCGATAGGGTACAAACACGCCTGCCTGTTTTTTTTGCAGGATAAATTCAACTGCACAGATAAAGTTTTCAAGCCCGTTCGTCCTGGGATCATCCAGCGGATAATCACTGGAAACCAGCAGCATGGGGATTTTAATCGTATTGAAATAAAAACTTAAGGCGGCGGCTGTATAAGCCAGCGTATCTGTGCCGTGAGTTATGATGATGCCGTCAAACTGATCGGGTTGCTCTGCTTCTATCGCGGTAATCAGTGTTTGCCAGGCGCAGGGTGCAAGGTTCTCACTCAAGATTTTCAGAGGCTGGATAGTGCTAAACCGGATATGTTGATGATGTTTGTAATGCTGTCGAAACTGCTGAACCAATTTGAATCGTGCTGTGCCGGAGGTATTGATTGTGCCTTCCGATGCAACAGAGCCAATAGTCCCGCCAGTGAACACAAGTAAAATATTTTTCATAGACTTATTATTCTATGGTTAATTATTGTTATTAATCAAATTACTTATCGTGTTTTTACAAAAACAGGATAGAGATATGTGGTTCTGTCGCAAAGTTTTTCAGTTTGAGCGATAATCTACAAAATTTTGTAATTGGAAGAACAGATGATTAGTTTTAAAGGCGCTTACTATCCGAAAGATGCCATTCTGTACGCTGTTTTCTTCTATGTCAGATATGCCGTTTCATCAAGAAAATCACCAATCCCATGATGGGATTTAAAGCCTTTCATTCGGCAATGGCAGGCATAAAAAAACCGCTAGATGCAAAGAAATTAGCGGTTTTGGGCTATTGTGGGATACTACGGAAATTTATAGTATTTATTGTATTGGTACCGAGAAGAGGACTTGAACCTCCACGAGCTTGCGCTCACTAGCACCTGAAGCTAGCGTGTCTACCAATTTCACCATCTCGGCAATGCAATGCTGTAAAAGCTGTGAGGCGGCAATATACCTATCTGGCTTGTCTTTGTCAATTAAAAGGATTCATTAAATAGTGTTAACACATATTAATAAAATTAATTGAATAATATCAAATGGATTTTCCATTTTCAATTCAAATTGACAAACTAAGCATGTATGATATAGAAATATTTCTTAAATTGTATCCATTATCCTGTAAATCATTAATTTAAATGACATCGAAGTCTAAAAAAGACGTTGATTTTAAATCAACAAAAGACCCCTACGCACAGCGCGAAGCTGAAAAGTATGAAAATCCCATTCCCAGCCGTGAGTTAATACTTCAGCTTATCGAACATGCTGGAAAACCTTTGTCGAGGGTTGACATTGCCGCCGCGTTCTCCCTTGAATCAGAAGATGACCTGGAAGCTTTACGCCGGCGCCTGAGAGCAATGGAGCGCGATGGGCAATTATTATTTAATCGGGGCCAGCAATACTGCCTGGTTAATAACAGGGATTTGATTGTTGGCCGTATTATTGGCCATCCCGACGGGTTTGGTTTTATAAGGCCCGATGACGGCTCTGATGACCTGTTTTTATCACCTCGCGAAATGAATCCCTTGCTGCATAATGACCGGGCTATGGTGCGGGTTGCAGGGGTTGATAAAAAAGGCCGTAGGGAAGGTGCGGTGGTAGAAATTCTGGAAAGAAACACGCATCAAGTCGTCGGACGGCTGTATAAGGAAGACAGCTTTACTTATGTAGTACCCGATAACAAAAATATCGCGCAAACGATTCTTTTGCAAAAAGGTGGTGTAGGTAAAGCCAAACAAGGGCAAATTGTTGTTGCCGAAATTGTCGAGCAACCGACCAAGTTACGCCAACCTATCGGTAGAATCATCGAAATTTTGGGTGATCATCTTGCCCCCGGTATGGAAATTGAAATGGCGATTCGTTCTCATGAATTGCCTCATCTATGGCCGGTGGAATTGCTGGAAGAAATCAAGTCGTTAAGCGAAGAAGTACCTGAATCTGCGAAGGAAAATCGCGTAGATTTGCGAGAAACACCGCTGGTTACAATTGACGGTGAAGATGCGCGGGATTTTGATGATGCAGTTTTTTGCAAAAGAACGCCTAAGGGCTGGAAATTACTGGTAGCGATTGCCGATGTTTCGCATTATGTGCAGGTTAATAGCGAACTGGATAAAGAAGCTAAAAACCGCAGTACTTCAGTATATTTTCCTGAGCAAGTTATCCCGATGTTGCCGGAGATATTGTCCAACGGCTTATGTTCGCTCAATCCCGATGTTGACCGTTTATGCATGGTCTGTGAACTGTTCATAGATCAGCAGGGCAAAGTGCTTCGTTCACGTTTCTTTGATGCGGTGATGAGCTCTCATGCCCGCCTGACCTACACTGAAGTCGCAAAAATGCTCGTCGATGGTGATAAGGCATTAGCAGAAAAATATAAAGCCTTAATGCCGCATTTACACGAGTTATACGCGCTTTTTAAGGTTATGCGCATGAGCCGCGAACAACGCGGGGCAATGGATTTTGACACACAGGAAACGCGTATTATTTTTGGTAAGGATCGTAAAATTGAGAAGATAGTGCCCGTCGTGCGTAACGACGCACACAAGCTTATTGAAGAATTTATGATTACTGCGAACAGTGCAGCGGCGCGGTTTTTAAATGCTAAAAAAATACCCAAGCTGCTGCGCGTACACGAAGGCCCTGGCGCGGATAAGCTGCTTAATTTAAAGACTTTTTTGGGTGAACTGGGGTTAAAATTAGGCGGCGGTGTTAATCCGACTCCGCTGGACTACATGCACCTGGTCGAATCCATTAAAGACAGGCCCGACGCGCATTTAATCCAGACGGTATTATTGCGCTCGATGTCACAAGCCGTTTACAGTCCCGAGTTAAAGGGTCATTTTGGCTTAGCGCTGGACGCTTACGCACATTTCACGTCACCCATCCGCCGTTATCCCGATCTGCTGGTGCATCGCGCCATACGGCATTGCTTGCAAAGTAAAAGCGTAGAAAGTTTTGTCTATGGTTTTCCCGATATGGTGATTCTGGGCGAACAATGCTCTGCCAATGAACGCCGTGCTGACGAAGCCACTCGCGACGTAGTTAGCTGGCTAAAATGTGAATACATGATGGATAAAATCGGAGAAGATTTTTCCGGTATTATTTCAGCAGTGACCTCGTTTGGTTTCTTTGTTGAACTGGCTGAAATTTATATAGAAGGCCTGGTCCATATCAGCAATCTTGGACAGGATTATTTTCATTTTGATCCGACCAGTCATCAGTTAAAAGGTGAACGTACGAATACAAATTTTCGTTTGGGCGATAGTGTCAAGGTCAAGGTAGTTCGTGTTAGTTTGGATGATAAAAAGATTGATTTTGAGCTGATTGAAAAACAAGTCTCTGTAAAAAAAGCAAAAACCGGCAATAAGCCCAGAAAGAAACCGCGTAAAAAATGAAATGCGGCTTGGTTCAATGTGAAACAGCGAGAAATAATGGGAATGAAGTGATAATAAATGCCATATCTGAGAACAGAGTCAAAGCGGATGGTTTCAACAGTGACTTCGGCTTCTTTGATTACTGTCATTGGCACCGAAAATTATTGAAAAACTCAAGTAAGGTGAGTTCGAGAGGCTAAACTGGTAGGGCTGGACGCTTAACCAATACCAGCGGGTTGATATTGATCTGTCATTATTTCCAGTTGGTTCTGTTAAATGACAAATAACAGTCGTGTTCAGTGAAACCATACCACTTCATGTGGCATAGTTTCTAATGGGAAGCAAAAACGCACCTTGCTTTTTTATTCCAGCGCGAGAATAAAATCCCATTGGCTTTTGCTCACCGGCATGATCGATAAACGATTGCCGCGCTTTACCAGAGCCAGATCTGCCAGTTCTGGGTATGACTTTAATTCCTTAAGCGAAATGATGCGGGACAGTGTTTTGACATATTTAACATCGACCATCATCCAGCGAGGATTGGCAGGATCGCTTTTTGGATCAAAATGACGATCGTCAGGATCAAAGGCGGAAAAATCGGGGTAGCCTTCCCTGACCACTTCCATAATGCCGGCGATGCCCGGTACATCGCAGTTGGAATGATAAAAGAACACCTGATCGCCGGGCTTCATGTCATCTCGCATCATATTTCTGGCCTGATAATTACGCACGCCATCCCAATGTTCAGTCTGGTCAGGTTTATTGTAAAGATCGTTAATGCTAAATGCATCGGGTTCGGATTTCATTAGCCAGTAGTTCATGTCATGCTCAGCGTGTATTTTAGAGATATGCTTAGTTCGTAGCCAGTTAGTCAACCACCCATAAAGCTATGGTAGATTGCCTATCGGTGAATCCATTTTACGGGTTTGCATGATGGACAGCGAGAGTTTATCTGCATTCGACCCACAGCGAACGGTGAGATGGCGGAATATTTATTTCAAATGCTTTCTTGACGACATTCAGGCCCTCTTCCATCATCCTAATAGAAAGGAGTGAGAACTGTCTGACGGACATGTCAAGGAGGATTTCGGATACCTGGACACCGTATTTATTCAGGAGCGCAATATTGGGGCTCGGGATACGGCTCACGGCCGCATTGAGGACATAGCGCTGCACGGTGACGAGCTCATGCTGGACGAGCTTGAGCGCATAGGGGCTATCCTTGTACACGAATTCGAGCAGACCCGCAGGACACAATGCGCGGTTGATCACATCGTTGATCGTTTGCTCTACCGCCTCGCTTGTATTGTCCGTCTTCACCTGCGCGCTCAGGAACGTGATGGCTTCGCCGTGCTTACGATTGATGATCACGATCATTTGGTCTGCGCCTTACTTCAGACTGAGACGGATATTGTTTTCCAACTGCGAGAGCGGCAGCACCTCGTAGACCGGCCCATTTTTCGGGCGATCACCTTGGCTTCCTTGAGTGCGCTCCGCTGCTTGGCCCGCCACACACGCGAGCAGGGCGCAGGCTTCACCGAGGTAGCGCTCGCTGGACAAGTGCCCGAGCAGGGCTGACTTATTGCCTGCATGCGCTGCTGAAAATTCAGACACCGCAAATTCACAATGCAGACTTTCCCAACGATCCTGTACCGGGATGGCTTACAGGCTCAACCCGTCCCGGACATTCAGATCAGGCTTATCCGTGGATTGGGACTCACCTTGTCCAATGATCCATGGGCCTGTTCAGTAAAGTCCCGGTACAATCCGCCATGGCACCAGTGCCCGGTAGCGCAGCCAATCCTCCCTGTACTTCGCCAGGCACATGGCATCGTCCCGCCGCTCCCGGTGGAGGAGAAGAATGGTGAAGTAGACAATATGGAAATAAGGAAGAGGACTGCCGAAAGCAGCTGGCAAGCACCACGAGAGGGCGATCATCAGATCGCCGAAGTAGTTCATGTGGCGCGAAAAGCCCCACCAGCCGGAGGTTAGCAGCAGCGAACCCTTGGCGGTCTTGATGTATTCAGCCGGCCGACCCCACACGGCCCGGTTTGGGTTGCGCCGGAAATAGTGCTTCTGGATGTTGGCCCCCCGGAAGATAGCATAACCGGCCAGGTTCAAGGCCACGATGGCTGCAATCCCCCAGGCCGGAAGATCGTGGGTATGGTTGACCAGATACTGGGCCTGTAGCGTATAGGTGAAAGGCAGCCACACCAGATCGCCCCAACAAAGCATCCAGCCAAATTTCTCGTGCTTGATGTCCCAAGTCGTGAGGACGGCCTCTTCGTGAATAAAGTAGTCGACGAGATAAAGGCTCTGGAACCCGACTACCAGCAGCATCGGCACCGTCACAACGCCATGCAGATCGTATTGTTTGGCCGCCATGGAAAGGTTCATGAGCATCCAGAAGACCATGCCGGGGCGAGCTTCGCAGAACAGCTTGAGGTCGAGGGAGCCGATCCTTGGATTGAGGGCCGTGCCCATGAAGTAATCATAGAAAGGCCGCCCCGTCGGCCGTTCCCAGTCCGCGCCTTTCAAGCCCCAGAAGTAGAGAAAGCCGGCGAAGGTAAAGGTGAAGATATTCACCACGCTAAGAAGCGGCCCGAGTTGGTCATACAAAACTGTGGCGTCCAGCCAGCCCAAAACCACCAGACTGGCTGCCACGCCCAGAGTGAACAGGAAAGAAAACATTCCGTTCATCCGATAGTCGAGCCGGCTGCCGCCGGGCAGCTCCATGCCCTGAACCGTTGGGCCGGGGGCCCAAACCTGCAAAGCCGCCTGGGCCAGGAACCAGGTACCATAGAGGCCGGCCGCCTTCCAGGTGGGGGGCGAGACGTAAGACCAAAATTGCAGCCATGCCTTCGCATCGCTTGGAAACACCAGTTCGCCTTGGTAATAGGTGACGCAGATCCACAGGTAATACACCAGCGGGGGCAAGGATACCATGAGCACAAGCCAGGAAAGGCCGAAACCGTATTTCTGCCGCACAGCGTCCACGGCGGTGCTTTGTCTCAAGTCTTGATCGTTCATTAGCCGCTCCTTTGTCTGATTTATAACTTTCGGTTTACCACCAGTTCACGCAACGCCATTTTGCCGTATGTCCATACCGTCTCGGCCAAGGTCGTCCCATCGACAGCGCTGAATACAACATCGCCCAGGATGAGCGGGAAGGCAGACGGTATAAATCCCCTGCCATATTCCAGCATCCAGGCCGATTCCGGTATCTTGAACCCATTGACGTTGCCGCGTTCTAGCACGGTGTGGTCGCCAGGCCTGACCACCTCACGCACTCCGCAACGGTCTTGCCGGTAAGTCCAGATCTCACCGGCCAGCAAAAAATCATGGATATCCATGCGGTAGCGTCCGGAAAAGCCTTCGGTGCCGACGGGCGTTCCGAAGATAATAAGGTATTCGCTGAAGGATGCGTGGAGCAGGCTCATCACCCCGGTTGCCCCCGCCGTCAGGCTGAAAAGCCACCGGCGCCGGGGGCTAGGATCTATATGGCCGGGGTAGGCCCGGGCTGCTTCTTCCACCACGATCCTCACCATTTCGTCGTGCGCCTGTCCCAGCCCTTGACGGGCGATGGCGTGGAGTGTCTCGATATCGAACACATAGCTCATAGACTTCACCTCCAGGAAGACTGATAAGTTATTAAACGGTCTGGATGTTTTGTACTCTTTTCAATCCCGGTTGACAAGAATAACTTTCAACTCGCTTAGCGCCTGTCATCTTCACCCTCGCTGGCCTCTCTTATGGAACGCGTTAATTCCGCGCGTTGTTTATCCAGCACCAGCCATTCAATTTCCCGGCGCAAATATTCATCTTTATTCCTGGTGGCTTCGGCACGCAGTTCCAGCTCTTTAATTTCTGCTTCCAGCTGCATTTCATGCAAACGGGTTTGATGTTTTATTTTTTCAGCTTCCAGTCTTTCCTGTATTTTTTGCCGTTCCAGTTGCTGATTTTCCTGCTCCTTAAGTTCGGCTTCCAGTTCCAGCTGTTTTAATTGTTGTTCCTGTTCTTTCCCTTGCAGCCATTGAATGCGTTGTTGCTCATATTCCCTGGTTTCTGCATCCCGTTGCAGTTCTTTCAACAAGCGCTCATGTTCAAGTTGCTGAGCCCTTTTTTGCAGTTCAAGTTGTTGTTGGCGGCTTTGCTCTTCTTTCCGGTATTGAATTTCCGCGGCCAGTTCGATTTCTTTCAGGTGCGTTTCGTGTTTAGTTTTTTCCGCATGCAAGCGGGTTTCTATAACATATTGCTCAATACGCTGCGCTTCCTGTTCTTCCAATAGCCGCTTGATGGTTTCAGCTTCCAGCGCTTGTTTTTGCCGCTGTATCTCATCCTCATGGTTAATGTTTTCCAGCAGCTTTTTTTTATGCTCCAGCCGCAACAATTCCAGTTCTTCCTCTTGTCGAAACAATTCCTGATGTTGTTTCTCACGAAATTCAAAGTGTTTTTGCATGACGTTGAGATAAACGGCTTCCTGAGTGAAGCGGCCATCAAGTTTTTCATCATCGGCAAGTTCTTCAAAAGCAGGGATTAACTGACAAACTGCCCGGCACTGGATATACTTTAAAATGAAAGTTTCATTAATGACATTTTCAATTTGCTTTTCCATTTCCGCCAAGCCTGTTTGCACCCACAAGCCATCCTTAAGATAACTTAATTCGGCATTCACAATATCCTTTACTACGCTTTCGTAGCTGGTTTTAATCTGCCGGTTTACCTCCGGCAATGCGTCAATATTTCTCTCTACATACTTTAGAGTCGGCTGAAAATGGATTTGCAGCTCGGTTGTCATCGTACAAAACCCGCCATAAAGCCGGGTTTTTATCGTCAAGTACCAGTCGTCTATCGGTAATGAATAAACACGATGGAAAAAACGCGGGATAAAACTTTGAGGGCGTTCAAACAGTTTGTGATACGGTCCCAGTTTGGAAATAACAACGCGGCGTTCAGCGTCAAAGCCGGGATCCCAAAACAGTTGCCCGGAATCGGCGGTTGCAATTTCGCCGGTTAAC
Organism: Methylococcales bacterium; assembly: GCA_028714175.1. Classification (GTDB taxonomy): domain Bacteria; phylum Pseudomonadota; class Gammaproteobacteria; order Methylococcales; family Methylomonadaceae; genus JAGXGJ01. The sequence continues at coordinate 6,252 of JAQTMV010000055.1, read as the reverse complement.
CAGGCATCCAGGGGTGATAAACTACTGCTCATGGGTCACCTGATTCGTGTTGGATTGTGCTGCCGTCTCCAGAGCCTGCGCTTTAATGGCTCGAAGCTGCGTACCCATGCGTTCGGCAATAAGTGGATAAAGATTAGGGGCGAATTCTACCGATCTTTCATCGATTTTGCGTAAAAAACCACGGCTTAACAAGAAACCGACCGCGAACATGCGCGACCAGTCAGAATAACGCCGGGCGCGTTCAATATCTGATTTTTCAATGACCATTTCAAGTTCATCGTTATCATTGATCCTGAATTCCGAGAATTGTCTCAAGCATTCAAAAACCAGCTCTTGTTCCTGCTCGGAAAGAGGCCCTGGAGCTGTGCTTTCCAGACGATAGGATAGCAAAAAGGTAAAAAAATCGACAATGGCTGCACAGGCAAAGGCAAACAATGAAAAGTCTTCCCACATGGAAAAAGACGGTGTCACGCCCTGAACAAACTGGGCATAGGTCATTAGTATGGGCGCTTGGGGAACCGTGTGTCCGGAATTAGTAGCGAGTTGATTGAATTTGAGCTGCACTTCCTGCAAACCGGCTACAGCTTTTTGATAGTTATTTTCAGTATCAACCGTCAAGTGGTTCAGGCTGGTTTGTAATGTTCGTATATGTTCATCCAGCAGATGAAATTCTTTGTCAAGTTCTTCAAATTGCCCTTTTTTAGCCTGATAACGTTGATTGTAATGCCTCCAGAAAGGCCCCTCGCCGACTATGTTTTTATTAGCTGCGGGGATTTGTGCATGGGTACCGAAATAGGCTTGGGTCACATCAGTGGTCGCACTATCCAATTCGCTGTGTTGCTGTTTTAAAATATCACTTTTTGTTATCTGAATTGCCGCCAGATAATCGTTCACATCCTTGCGAATCTCGTTGATTCGATTAATGTGTATGGTTTCAGTTTGAGAAATTTCATAAAACTTGAAATACGAAAAAGTGATTGATGCAGCGATAGCCACCAGCAAAGATACCAATACGCTTAAATAACGTAATCGATTAGCCTTCCAGTGAATTCCGGCAATTTCCAGCGAACAAATTACAATAATAGACTGAATTGCAATGGTGATGATCAGTGCAATCCACGGAACAATAAAGTGTGACAAGCCATAGTAAGTAGTAAATCCCGATGCGACACTGAGCATCAATACAATGGGAATCGACCATATTCTCAACATGCCGACAAACAATGTCTGGATGCTGTTAAGCAAGCTGCCCAGTCCGCCGTGGGTGATTTTGATAACGTTTTCTTTTTCCATAAGAATATATGTAGATATGATGAGTTAGATCAAAATGCAGTCTATTTGATTAAAATGAGAAATGCAAACTAGACTGAGTCTGTTACGAGTTAGCTGGTCTAAGGGCTGTGTAGCAAAATCAAGCGCGCCAGGATTTTTCGCCGCTAAAATCGGACGGATCCCATTTTAGCTTCCGCGAAAAATCCTGGCGCGCTTGACTCGAAGAGAAATGAAAACTTGGCTCAATTTTAAAGATTAATATGACTCAATAAGCTCTACTGATGGGCTCCAACGAAAAAAATCACCATTTTCAATTTATATCCTGATTACGTAGAACCTTTTTATTCATCAGGTGCGTGGCGGGCAGAAGAATTGTAATTTTTTGATTCTCTGTGAGCTATACGCTTCTGTGGCGCTTTTTAGGATGAACGGTTTAAAGGTAGTCCTGTTTTTTATTGTTTTCTAAAAATCAAATCCCAAACGCCGTGCCCTAAACGCATACCGCGTTGCTCAAATTTTGTTAGCGGGCGGTACTCCGGACGCTCGCAATAGTCGCCGGCAGGGCTGGCATTATTTAAGCCTGAGCCAGCCGATAAATTTGCCAACATAGTTTCTGCGTAATTCTGCCAATCCGTTGCCGCATGAAAATAAGCGCCGGTTTTTAACTTTCTGACTAATAATTGCACAAAATCAGGCCGTATTATGCGTCTTTTATGATGTTTCTTTTTCGGCCAAGGGTCGGGAAAGAACAGGTGAACTCCCGCCAAACTGTTGTCGGCAATTTTGTGTTCAAAAATTTCGATGGCATCGTGACAATAAATTCTTACATTGTTAAGACCTTGCTGGTCAAGCAGCATCATTAAATGTCCAACACCCGGTTTGTGTACTTCAATACCAATATAATCGGTATCAGGATTGGCTGCGGCCATTTTCGCCAGACTCTCGCCATTGCCGAAACCTATTTCAATGATTAATGGTGCTGCATGGCCGAAAACCTGGGCAAAATCATAATCCGCTTCAGGATCCAGACAATATTTGGCCCAGTAATTATCCAAAGCCAGTTGTTGACCAGGCGTGATACGGCCTTGTCGACGAATAAAACTACGAATTCTTTGCGGGAAGATTCGTTCAGGAGAGGTCATAATTAAAAATTGAAATTACGCACTGTCCACGAAAAGCACGAAATAAATCATTTTGGACGTGAGTAACATTATTTAAAAGAACAAACCATCAATAGGTGATGACGCGGAAGCAAAGCGTTTTCTGGGCATACGTCCAGCCAAAAAAGCTTCCCGGCCGGCTTCAATGCCTTTGCGCATCGCAGAAGCCATCAGGATCGGGTTTTTAGCTTCGGCGATTGCGGTATTCATCAAGACGCCGGCACAGCCTAGCTCCATAGCGATAGCGGCATCCGACGCCGTACCTACCCCTGCATCCACTAAAATAGGTACTTTGGCATTTTCAACAATAGTCAGGATATTATAAGGATTACGGATACCCAGGCCCGACCCGATAGGAGCAGCCAAAGGCATGACTGCCACACAACCTATATCTTCCAGTCGTTTGGCGGCTACCGGGTCATCATTCGTATAAACCATGACATCAAAACCGTCTTTAACCAATAATTCAGCGGCAATATAGGTTTCAGCTACATCAGGAAACAAGGTTTTCTGGTCGGCAAGTACTTCCAGTTTAACCAGCTTATGCCCATCGAGCAATTCCCGGCCTAAACGGCAGGTTCTCACGGCATCTTCCGCGGTATAACAGCCTGCTGTGTTGGGCAGAATCGTATATTTATCGGGTGAGATTACATCCAGCAAGTTAGGCTCTCCCGGGGTCTGGCCAATATTGGTGCGGCGAATGGCTACTGTAACAATCTGGGCGCCGCTGGCTTCAATAGCTAAACGGGTTTCTTCCAGGTCTTTATATTTGCCTGTTCCAACCAGCAATCTTGAATGATAAGTGACGCTCGCGAGCACAAATGAATCATCCTCGCCGCCACCGATGGCATGAACTATCTCCAGGCGATCTTCAGCCTGTAACGCCTGAGCCTGGTATTGATTAAATGGCAATATCTCTTTATTCAACTCAACGGCGATTTTTTTTCCTGTCAATCCCATATTGGCAATCACATCAGCAACCCGGCTGTTATCATTTACTTCACGGGTTTCACCATTAATATAAATCATCATGTATTCAAGCTCCGATTGGGGTCGATTGTCCTGCGTTTCAGCACGGCGCTGGCAAGATTTCTTAGCAATGGCACGGTATCATCCCAGGATAAACAGGCATCGGTAATACTTTGCCCATAAACCAGGGTTTGTCCTGCAATGACTTTTTGACTGCCTGCTTTAAGATGGCTTTCGATCATGACTCCCATGATTCTGTGATCGCCATTGGCTATTTGTCCGCATACATCATCGCCGACAATCAGTTGCCGCTGGCATTGTTTTAAACTGTTGGCATGACTGAAATCAATCATGATATTTGGCCTTAAATTTGCCTTTATCAGGCTTTCCGCAACTTGCTCGACACTAACTGCATCGTAATTGGGATGGCCATTGCCGCCTCTTAAAATGATATGGACATCTTTATTACCTGTGGTCGAGAAGATTGCTGAATGACCCGCTTTTGTCAGCGATAAAAAATGATGCGGGCTCATCGCAGCACCTATCGCGTCAATGGCAATTTTTATCGTGCCGTCAGTCGAGTTTTTAAAACCGATTGGACAGGATACACCCGAAGCCAATTCACGGTGCCCCTGGCTTTCAGTAGTTCTGGCGCCAATGGCTCCCCAGGCGATCAGGTCGGAAACGTATTGCGGGGTGATTAGGTCCAGATATTCTGTGGCTGCGGGCACACCCATGTTATTGACATCCAGTAATAACTGTCTGGCAATGCGCAAACCTTTGTTGATATTAAAACTGGAATCAATATCGGGGTCGTTAATTAAACCTTTCCAGCCCACGGTAGTACGCGGTTTCTCAAAATAAACCCGCATAACAATGACCAGGTCGTCTTTTAATTGGTCTTTAACTGTCTTCAAGAGCCCGGCATATTCTTTAGCCGCTACTGTGTCATGAATAGAGCAAGGCCCTACCACAACCAGCAACCTGTCATCCTGTCCGGTTAATATCTTATGAATCTCCGCTCGGGCCCTGGCAGTGGTTAGTGCTGCAGCCTCGCTAATCGGCATTTCATCGTGAACCTGAGCAGGAGGGATGACTTCTTTTGTGGCACAAATCCGGAGGTCATCAGTATTATATTTAGTATGCATGATATTGCTTTTTACAGAATTATCGATAAACTCCGATATTTTAACTGTTTTCATCCGTTTCTTGTTAATTTTTGCTGGTTGCCTTTTCAAGTTTTAAAAAGCTATAGCTAAATGCCACCTCTGGATCATCATCAATGTTTTCTCGCTCCACTTCAGACCACTCATTCAGATCAATGTCAGGGAAAAACGTATCTCCCTGAAATTCCCTGTGTATTATTGTGAGATAAAGCGCATTGGCAATTGGCAATATCGCTTCATAAAGATCGGCACCACCAATAACAAAAATTTCACCAGCAATTTCGCAACCCTTTTTTATTGCTGTTTCAATATCATTAAAAACCAGACAGCCATATTGATGATACTCAGGATTCCGGCTGAGAATAATATTGGTACGGCCAGGCAAAGCTCTGCCTATGGATTCAAATGTTTTTCTGCCCATCAAAATGGATGAGCCCATCGTGATTTGTTTAAATTTTTTTAGATCGGCCGACAAATTCCAGGGCATAACATTATTGTTGCCAATCACCCGATTACTCGCCATCGCGGCGATAAGTGATATTTTCATTTTCTAAACCGGTTTTAATAAAAAGGTTGCTTTGATACTCTTTGACTAATAATAAATGAACCTGCACATCATACTATGAACCGGCCCATGTCCGGCATTATGATTTGATGACAAGCTAGACACCACAGGTACTGTGGTGTCTAGTCCGGTACTATTAAGATCAACGAACTAACCGTCCATTGATTTGCGGCTAGTTGCAGAATTCCAACATCCAAAGTCCGAGATTCGTGCTGTTTCCGTAAATAAATCATCGAGAAAGGGATTAATAAACAGTCAACTCAACGGATAGAAGAAGATAGTGATTACTGATTACCACGCCAAATACTACGCCTATGAACTGACTCGCCAACAATGCTGCGGGTGGCGTGGACCGGCTATCCCAATCGCTGTTCGATGCGACGGTTGATCTTAACCCGCTTCAAATCAATGCAGCATTGTTTGCACACCACAACCCGCTTAGCAATAATTGCATTAACATAATCTCATATAATTTTTCGGCACGATTAGAAGAGTCGTTAGTCATCGAACCCTGGCATCTGGTGGTCATGGATGAAGCGCACAAGTTACGCAACGCTTATCGTCCCAATAATAAAAAGGGACAAGCGTTAAAACGTGCATTGTTTGGACGGCAAAAATTACTGCTAACCGCCACGCCATTACAAAACTCATTATTAGAGCTTTATGGATTATCGACGCTACTTGATGAACATATTTTTGGTGATGATAAATCTTTTCGCCAGCACTACATGGGCATCGGTCAACTTAAAGAACTTTTTGACCGCCAGGATGAAGTCGATGAACGCAGGGAAACGTTGATTGGGCAACTGGAAAGCAAGTTAGATAAAAAAAACGGCAGTAGAAGATTTATTTACTATCCGCTGGAGTTTGTAATAACAGGGCTTGCCTATTGTCAGAATGACAAACTGCAACCATAATGCAACCTTAGTCAACACAGAGGAATTATCGATGCCTGCACTGACCATCAAAAACATACCAGACTCACTTTATCAACGGGTGTAGATCTATTTGTGAGATATAAAACAATGCCTTACAAGCATGTCATATTACTTTCCTGATAAATTACCCGCTGGCTATTGAAAAGAGTAGGACTCAAAATCAAAATAGAGCTTCAAAAAAC
>JAQTMV010000054.1 GCA_028714175.1 Methylococcales bacterium | reverse complement strand
GCAAAACCATCGTCTAAATGACTGACCTAGACGATATTTTTCAAAGTGTAGTGCCACACGAAGATTTTTTATAACACAAGTTATTGTTTCTAAATGGATATTAATTGTGCGTGTTAAATATGGGTTACGACTTCGCTCAGGACAGGCCATGGCACTGGATAACCGCTTCCCGGCGAGTATGACGAGTTTACGGATTAAAATTAAAAAATTGAAATAGGGAAGAAATTAGAGTTTTAGAACCCTCGCTACCAGTCTTCATTATTATCTTCTGATTGACGACCGCGCTGCCCGTATTGGTATTTGAATTTACGTTTTAACAAGCCGGCCGGATCATCGGGGATTCTTTTCAGCCATTGCTCATTGGCCTGTTGTTCTTCATCCGAAAGCTGAGCGTCGGCAGGCACCTGTTCGGGTTGCTGCTTACTTTTGTCTTTCTTCTGCTCAGCTTGTTGAACCTTTCCGGTATCTTGTTTTTTTTCTTCCGGTTTATTTTGCTGTTCCTTATTTTCAGGCGCCCTCTGTTCCTCTGCCTGTTGCAGTTCAGATTTTTTCTCTACAGATTGTTCAGGCTTTTGTTCGGATGCTTTCTGTTGTTCAGATTGTTCTGATTTATCACCCTCCTTTCCTTGCTGGGAATCCTGTTTGGATTGTTGTTGTTTGTCGTCCTGTTTATTCTGTTGCTGTTGTTCTTGCTTTTGTTTATCCAGTTCTTTTTCTACAAGTTCTTTATTGTATTTGGCATCGTCGTTATCAGGATTCAGAGTCAGCGCTTTTTCGTAGGCTTTTATGGCCTGTTCCAGCTGACCCGATTGCGCCAGTGCGTTGCCCTGATTATAGGCGCTTAGGGTGGTCTGGTTGTTTTTCAGACTTTCCAGTGCCTTGTCATACTCGCCTGCTTTGTAGTGTGCCGCTGCTTTCCAGTCCGGATTTTCAAATAATTCTGCCGCCTGCTCAAATTGATTATTTTTGTAGGCTTGTTGCGCCTGTTGATCACTAGTCAGCCATAAATCCTGCCACTCAAAGGCATAACTGTTTTTAGGCAGCGGCAATAGCAGCAACAAGGCAAAACATAACAGGCCTTTTCTAAAGCTCAATGCCGCCAGGGGCAAAACCAGCAACAAAACCCAAGGACCTTTGTCTGCCCATTGATCCAGCAATACATTTTTATTCTCCTTGCCCTGTTGTTGAACTGGTTTGTTTAGGGTTGCCAGCAAGGTTTGAATATCGGCATCATTTGCCGCTATCGTCTGATAAACTCCTTTGCCTGCCTGAGCCAGCTTTGCCAACTCGCCGGCATTTAATTTAGGAATTACAATAGTGCCTTGCCCATCTTTCAAAAAGCCGCCTTCGGGCAGCGCAATCGGTGCACCTTCAGTTGTTCCGACTCCCAATATTGATAACGTATAGTTATCGAGTTTTTTTTCTGCGGCCAGCGTTTTGTTTACATTAACGCCGTCGGTCACCAGCAGTATCTGGCCTTTTTGCAGGCCTGCCTGTTTAAACAATTCAACGGCTTTTTCCAGTACTAGCTCGGTATTGCTGCCTTCGCTGGGCATAATATCGGTAGTGAGTGCTGATAACTGGCTATCAATGGTTTCACTATCATCGGTCAGCGGGGTGACGGTAAAAGCATCACCGGCATAAACCAGCAACGCAGTCTGGCCATCTTTGCGCTGCTTTAGAATATCGGCAATTTTGTAGCGCGCCCGAATCAACCGGCTGGGTTTAATATCCTCAGCATCCATGGAACGCGACAAATCCAGTGCAATCACCAGGGCCGATTCATTTCTGAATACAGGCGAAGGCATGCGTTGCCAAGTTGGCCCCGCCAGTGCAATGATCGCCAATAAAGCGGCAACGGCGCCTGTTATTAGTAGCCAGCGGCTTTGGTTTACCGTCTTTTCCTGCAACAAATACGGCAATAATTCCGCATCGCACACCGTCGACCAATTGCCCTTGCCGAGTTTGTTTCTTAACATTAACACGACTATCACAACGCAGGGAATGATAGCCAACAACCAGTAGGGTCTGATAAAGTGAAATTCAGCTGCCAGATGACAGATGACGGAAGACGGAGGGCAGACATTCATTATAAAAACCTCATACGATACCGAAGGCCGACGACAGATGACAGATGACAGAAGGCGGAAAATCAACAGTATTCAATCTTCTATCCTCCGTCCTCTGTCTTCTGCCTTCTGAAAGTGCAGATAAATGCGGCCAGAGCTAGTGCCAGCGACAACGGCCAGTAATACAATTCGCTACGGGGTCTGAAGTATTGTTTGTCTTTTTCAACGGGTTCAAGCTGGTCCAGTAACATGTAGATATTATTCAGCTCATCGGTATTTCTGGCTCGAAAATAGCGGCCTCCGGTGCTTTCAGCAATCTTGACCAAGGTATTTTCATCCAGATCGCGCGATGGGTTAACCTTGCGGTTACCGAAAAAACTGCGCACTATCATTTCATCTGCGCCCACGCCGATGGTATATATTTTCAATTGGTTTGCTGCAGCCAATTCAGCTGCTTTTAAGGGGGAAACCTCGCCGGCGGTATTGGCGCCATCGGTTAACAGAATCAATACGCGGCTATTGGCAGGCTGGTCTTTAAGCCGTTTAACCGCCAAACCGATAGCATCGCCTATGGCTGTATTGTCGCCGGCAAGTCCGATAGCTGACTCATCTAATAAGGTCTGCACAGTTTTTCTATCAAACGTTAAAGGTGTTTGTAAATAAGCCTGGGTGCCGAATAATATTAATCCCATCCTGTCGCCTACACGCCTGTTAATAAAATCGTTAGCCACCCATTTGATTGCAGTCAATCGATCCACAGGCTTCTTGTTAATTATAAAATCCTGTTCTTCCATACTGGCGGATAAATCCACGGCCAACATTAAATCGCGACCGCTCACCGCCTGTTCAATCGGTTCTCCCAGCCATTGCGGCCGGGTACATGCTATAATCAACAAAAACCAGGCGATTGCCGCTAGCAATAACGGCCATTGTCGGGTTTGAGAAACAGCTTGCGTTTGACCTTCGGAAAAATCATCCAGAAACGGCACTTTTAATGCCGCCTGTTCTACAGGATTATCAGCTGGAACCAGCCAGCGAATTAATAAAGGCAAAGGCAAGGCGATCAAGAGCCAGGGCCATTCAAAATGAATCATGATTTTTGATTTCTTTTGGCTTGTTTTGTTTGGGCTTTAAGCCAGTCTTCACACAGACTGATGAGTTGAGCAATTTCGTGTTCGGTAGGTGAAGAGTTCCGATAAGGAGCTTCAGCCAGCAGCTGGCCACAACCTTCACTAAAAGGCGCATCTGTTACCGATTTATCGAGAAACGCCAGCCATTGACGCCCTGTTAAACTCGCAACTTCAACTCTTGGATTAACACTGATAGCGACGCGGCGAACCAGCATGGATAGTTCACGCAGTTTCTGGTTGTTATCCAGGGCCGGGTTCTCTTTGATAACCGCAAAATTTTTTTTAGCGGTTTTAATGGCGGTTTTATGTGTCAGGCGTTTGTAGAACCAGTAAAAAAATACCATTAATATGGGAATCAAAACCGCCAGCAGCCACCAGCCGATAGCCGGGGGCCACCAGCCGATTGCTTCGGGCAGGTGTATATCTTTAAGAGGAAGCTGAGTTTTTGGCATTTGTTGTAATCAAAGTAACGGCTGCTGATGCAGGGGCCGGCTTTAGCCCCCCCCATAAACCTTTTTATTTTCTAATTATCATCGTAAGCATTGTATGGGGTCTTCCGCGGTACTGCATTGAATGAATGCCAGCCCCCTTTTTTTGGCTAATATTTCCAGCCGCTGTAGCCGCTGAGCAAATCGCTGTCGATAGGCCAAGAGCCGATGTTGATCGCTGGTATCCACAACTACTTCACGTTCATCATCGGTAAAACGATAGCGGCCTTTAGTGGGCAAGTTCCTTTCCAGCGGATCGTAGATAAAAATCAGCACCACTTCACAATGCTGGGACAGTTTTGCTATATGCGTTTCGGCCGTGTCATTGATGCCGCGAAAATCACTGATGAGATAAACCAGACTGCCCGGGCGCGCATGCTGGTTAAGTCTTGCCAAGACCTGATCCAGAGCAAACTCTTTGCCTGTTATCGGAGTCTGGGGTTTAACCAGAACATTTAAAAATCGCAATACCGCATGTCTGCCGTTTTGCGGTTTTAATTCCCGGCATTCATGTTCAGAAAATAACTGTCCGCCAATTCTGTCGCCATGATATTCGGCTGCCCACGCCAATAGCCCGGCAAGTTTTGCCGCCAAAACCGATTTAAATACACCGCGTGTGGCAAAATGCATGGCAGGACGGTTATCCACGGAAATAAATACCGGTCTTTCACGTTCTTCCCTGAACATCTTGGTATGGGTTTTTCCGGTACGCGCCGTGACTCGCCAGTCGATACTGCGAATATCATCCCCTTGTTGATATAAACGGGTTTCATCAAACTCCATGCCGCGGCCTTTAAATCGGGACACATAGCCACCGCTTTGCCGGGAACGAATGGATAAAAGATGCAGGTTTATACTGGCAGCCGGTTTTGCCAAATCAATCAACGTCTTTAATGAGACCGAAATCAGCTCATGACCTGATGAGTTGACGGGAACAGCCGGTTTATTGAATAACATCAAGGTACGGCAACCCTGGAAATGAGCTCTTTAATAAAATGATCGGTGGTGATGCCTTCCGCTTCCGCTTCATAAGACAGAATCAAGCGATGTCGCAATACATCAAAGGCCATATCCTGAATATCTTCAGGGCCGACAAAATCCCGTTGTGCTAGCCATGCCTTGGCTCTGGAGCAGCGATCCAGGGCAATGCTGGCTCTGGGGCTTGCGCCATATTGCAGCCATGCCGCCAGATCTTTTCCATAAGCAGCCGGGTTACGGGTTGCCAGTATGATTTGCAGCAAGTAATCTTCAAGGCTTTCCGCCATGTAAATATCCAGCACTTCATTACGTGCATCGAACAGGGTATTTTGACTAATCGGCGAAAATTTATCGCCGATTTTAATCGATTCAGTACGCGCTTCTGATCTGGCCAGGTGCAGAATGCTTTTTTCATGTTCAGCCTTGGGATAATCCACTTTCACATGCAGTAAAAAACGATCCAGTTGCGCTTCCGGTAATGGATAGGTCCCTTCCTGCTCGATAGGGTTTTGCGTTGCCATTACCATGAACAGGCGTGGCAAGGGATAAGTTGCCTGGCCGACTGTTATTTGCCGCTCCGCCATGGCTTCCAATAACGCCGCCTGCACTTTTGCCGGAGAGCGGTTGATTTCATCAGCCAGAATCAGATTATGAAATAAGGGCCCTTTTTGAAATTCAAAAGTGCCTTGCTGCGGTCGATAAATTTCAGTTCCCGTCAAATCAGCGGGCAATAGATCGGGCGTGAACTGTACCCGGTGAAAATCGCCCTGAATGCCTTTACTCAAGACATTAATCGCTCTGGTTTTGGCAAGCCCCGGAGCGCCTTCAACCAGAAGATGTCCATCGGCCAATAAACCGATCAACATTCTTTCAACAAGGACATCCTGACCGATGATTTCCTGATTAATAAAGTTTTTTAATTTGATTAATGAAGATTGGGTGATATTTTTATTGCTTATTGGTTCTGACATGATGGTATTATTTTTTATTAAATCCATGGTATGAGATCTCTGTCCGTTAAATCCTTGTTGGTATTATCTTGGCTTTCGGTAACGGCATTTTAAATCGGCATCTATTTATGCCCTTTATAAACAATCTTTTTACGGAAAGGTTCCCTATTCTATACAGATATAGCCATAGGCAAAAGAGCGTAAGCTTTTAATGACCTGTTTGCCAATGCAGCATTATTTTACGGGCAAGCCATTTTTACAAAAAAAATTTCATGCCCGATAAGCTGTCACTTATACTCTTTATAAACTGAATTGTGTTGTGAGGAAAGAAATGAGATTTACACTGTTTATTCTGGGAAGCTTTTTTTCTGTTTATGCGGCTGCCGGCGTTTATAAATGTACTGATGCAAATGGCGGTACAGAGTACCGCTCAAATCCTTGCCTTCCGGGATATAATAATATTCAAATCAATGTCAAATCAGGCAGCTCTGTTGACCTCGATGAACAAGAAAAGCGACAAATTCTAGAGCAAAAAAAAGAACAGGCAGCACTGGAACAACAAAAAAGTGAACAACAGCAACTACAGAAAAAACAGGCTGATATAAACAGAGAAGCGATTGATGAAAGTGCAAAAAATCAGGTTCTTATTAAAAATAACCCAGACAAATATTCCGCTTACGCTATTCCGCCATACATCCCCGAAAAATTGCCGGATTTAGTCAAGAATTATCAGGCCAGGTTAGCTGAAATTGAACGCCTGAGAAGGCAAGCTGCAGAAAAAGCATTAGCATCGGGTCAGTGTATCCGTGTTGAGTCGGCAGAACTGAATAGTAAAAGCAGCAAAGGTGCACTGGTGTTTTTAATTGATTGCAGCAGCGCGAAAAAATTCTACTTTACCGAGCAGGAATTAACAAAATAGTGCCAATATGGGTTTATCAAAAACAATATTAATCACGGGATGCTCCAGCGGCATTGGCTACACCACCGCTGTAGAATTAAAAAACAGGGGGCATAAAGTCATTGCAACAGCAAGAAAATCAGAAGATGTAACTCGTTTGGCGCTAGCAGGCTTTGCCGCAATACAACTGGATTTGGCGGATAGTGTTAGCATACAGCAAGCGGTCGAACAGGCGCTTGAAATAACTGATGGAAAAATTGATGCCTTGTTTAACAATGCAGCTTTTGGCCAGCCAGGAGCTGTTGAGGATTTAAGCCGTGATCTGCTTCGATTTCAATTTGAAACCAACTTTTTTGGTACGCATGAATTGACCAACCTTCTCATTCCTATTATGCGCAAACAGGGTCATGGCCGGATTATCTATAACAGTTCGGTATTGGGACTGGTTGCGATGAGGTATCGCGGCGCCTATAACGCCAGCAAGTTTGCGCTGGAGGGTTTGGCAGATACGTTACGCCTGGAACTTTATCGCACTAATATTCATATTTCGCTGATAGAGCCTGGCCCGATATTAAGCAATTTTAGAAAAAATTCGTATATGCTCTACAAGCAAAATATAGACCCCACAAATAGTTTTCATAAAGAAGCTTATAAAGCTATGGAGGCGCGCCTGCAAAAAGAGGGTGCTGCTGTAGCATTTACCTTGCCTTCCACAGCAGTTGCTGCAAAAGTAATACACGCGCTGGAAGCAAAAAGGCCTAAAATACGATATTACGTCACTGTTCCAACCTATTTGTTTGCTTTCCTTAAACGCATCCTGCCCCTGTCCTGGCTGGATACTCTTCTCAGAAAGGTATAATCATGCGCAATCCGGATGAAATAATTATTTATTGCCCTTATTGCGGCGAAGCACTGGATGTATTAGTGGATACATCGGCCGGTCCCCAGCAATATTATGAAGACTGTGCTGTATGCTGCGCGCCGATTTTATTCATTGTTTCGGAAGACGATGCAGGCGAAATGGTCATTGACGTAAAAAGGGATGATGAATAAATTTTATTTTGACTACTTTCAATTCGGTATTATTTGTGTTTTTATGTTAAAATTTTACTTCTCCCGTAGGAAATTAATTTGAATGCTTGATTTTAATATTTAAAGACTCATCTTAATTAACTAGGTCTTTAAAATATTACACTGAGTTTCAATCAACATGAAAGTATCAAAAAAAATCCTGGTTTCTCTTGTCATGTCGGCGTTTATGGCTGTAGTTTCATCAACCGCTTTTGCTGCACCCCAGGGCGAAGCTGCCGTTAAAGAAGCCATTGAAAATACGATTGCCGGAATAAAAGCCGCTCAAGCCGCAGTAAAAGGCGGAGACTTATCAGGCGCTTCACAAGATATTCTTAAAGCTGCCCAAGCTTCAAAAGAATTCCGTTTTGAAATAACCGAACGTCAACGTCAAAAAGCGACTAATGACTTAAAAGCCGCTCGTAAGTCTATTGAAGCAGGCGATATTGCAGCTGGAGAAGCCGGCTTGGAGTCAGCTTTAAAATCATTTACAGAAATGAAAGCTAAATACGATTTAACTCATTAATAACTCTATACTATAAAGTCAGATTCGATTATATCCAGTTAGCTTGATTGAATCTGATTCCTGCGCTTTAGTACAATACCCAAAACTTCTTAACGCCAGCCTTTTAACTCTTAATAGGTTAAATACTTGCCAAATGTGATAGAATTGTCACCGGAAAATAATATAACAGTTATTTTGCCAATATAACTAGAAATAACAACAACTTGAGGATTAGTGAAATATGAAAACCTTAAAAACAATCTTGCTATCTTTATTTATCGCAGCTTCTATGGGCGCTGTTTCAACTTCAGCTTTAGCCGAAGTGGATCCAGGAAGAATTGTCTACAAACCTGCTGACGCAATAGATATGGTAGTCGCTAAAATACAAGCAGCCATTGAAGGAATTAGCAAAGGAGCAAGTAACGAAGAAGCTGTTGCTCTTATCAAGAAGGCGAGTGATGCAAGCAAGGAAATCAATGCCAATGATAGAGTGGATAATGCGCGTGCAAAAGCTAATAGAAAGTTGAAATCAGCAATGGCACATGCTAAAGAATCCGCTTTGCAAGAAGCCGAGCAAGAATTAAGAGATGCCAAAAAAGATTTTGAAGCGCTGAAAAGCTTGCTCTAAAATCGAAATGACCCTATCAGGACACCTTTCGATTTCCTGGTAGGGTATGCCCCGCCCCAAATGTTTAACCAAAAAAATCAAGCTCATGCAGAAGAAAGCTCTAATCCGGATTGATGCGGCTGATTTTCGAGCCTTGCAACCCGATTCCGGCCATCAAGCCTTTTTGATCGAAGATAAACGCATACACGCCGCTTTTCGCCGTTGTAGTTGTTAATGATTTAGCCAATCCCTTGTCAACGACGACGATACTTGGGCTGACACCAATTTCCCAGCCTTCGCTACGATTGAGGTAGTTCAGCGAGGCATCGTCCATAAAAAATAACGCGTAACTGAATGATTGCACGCCGGCTTGAAAGCCATACGATCCGGCAATGATATTGTAATAACCAGCTGTTCATCCGTACTTAAACAAGGCGCCGCCACTGCCGTACTGAGCGCCGACCAGGAAGCCGGCCTTAACGATGCCCGGGAAGACCAGTATCCCTTTGGCCCGCCTTGCCAAGTGTTTGGCCTCCGGGTTGTTTGCGTACAGATCCTGCAGGGCGGCGTTATAATCACGAGTGATATCTGTTGCGGAATCTGCCAACGGGCCGCCTGTGGATTGACAGCCTGCGAGAGCAAGCAGGCTTATCAGCAAAAGACTTAAGTATTTATTAGTTAACATGTTTGTATGCCTGCTTATATTATTTATCTGATGAAAATAGTTGGATTTTCCTGTTAAATTGGCAAAACACGCAGTTGATATAGTCATTGAAACGTATGAACAAACAACAATGGATTTTTAATCTTCCAACTGTTGAATGCCATCCAGCAGCCATTTGGGTTGGATGCTGTGTTTGGGTTTGACAAAATGCCAGACCTCTCTGACCTGTTCAGCCTGTGCATTGACGTCTTCACGCATGATGGCATCAAACAGCACAACGGCTTCAAGTTCTGAACCGATTTCCCTGACTTCCAATAATTCAGCGTCCAGTTTCAGTATGTCGGTGTGGTTTTCAGTAACCGATGCTTTCAGCTGATCCTGAATTTCAGCGAATACTTTATCTGTCGATAAGCCTCTGATTTCGGCAAGATCACGGTCATCCCAGGCCTTTTGCAGTGTACTGAAGGCTATTTTGGCGCCTGATAAGAACGCCTGTTGATCAAAGCCTTCAGGGACGGCAACGGTGCTGTTGAAGTCAATAGCCTGTTGAAAATTTTGGCCAACTGATTGCTTTTTATCTTTATTGAATAAAACATCGGTATTGAAGCCCGCCGGATTGTATTGAGCTGGTTGCGGTTCTTCATAATCATTAGCGGTCCGGTCATAGACTGGCCGCTGGTTTGCGCCTGCCTTGGCAGCAAATAATTTATACAGAAAACAGGCAATCGCTGCAAAAACCAGAATATCCATAAAGTTGAGGTTTTCAAAAGCGCCGCCAAAGAACAGCGAGCCTAATAAGCCGCCCAATGCCAAACCGCCCAGCAAGCCCATTAAGCCGCCGCGATTTGCCATGCCTTGTCTGGCCGCCTGGTTTTGTGCAGACGCTTGTTGTTGACTGGCGGAACGGCTTAGCGGTATTGCCGAGCGTTTATACGGCGCACTGTAAGAGGAGCGGCCGCCAAAAGAGCTGCCGCCGCCGAAACGTTTGGCATCAGCGTCTGATATACTGCCCAGCGTTAAAGCAAGACCTATTATTAAAGTAGCAACAACACTGATATATTTGTTCATAAAATCACCGGGTTAAATAAAAAAAATCTCTGATTAAGTCCTTCGGCAAGACGCTCCTGAGCGTAGCCGAAGAGCTCAGAAGGTCTTGTCGAATTATGAATGAAAACAACTTGTTCAGTGTGAGATCTGAATTAAAATCGAGTTCAATTTAAAGGAGCCTGTAAAAATTCAAAAACCTCATTTTCAGGGAGAAGGAATTTTTAGAAGTTCTCTTAATATTTGAGCGTATAATCTACTTTTCAAGTCGTTAATTGTTTTTAATAGCATAGCATTGTCCGCATGTTTTCAACACCCCGCAAATTTCTAGTCATTTTTCTGACTATGTTGCAATTCGTTGCACCGTTGGTACATGCCCATGCGAGTGATCATAGTTCAAAGCAGGGACTGCATGTCCCTGGTCTTGAACACTATGGCGCTGAACATAATACGCCTGCGGCTCAGTTAGAGGCGCTGCGATGCAATGTTTCTATGGATGGTATGATTGTCGGTGTTGATATAGGCATTAAACAATACCGGACAAATCACCAAACCGATTCAGAAAACAAGTATTATCTGTATCAACAGCCTGTGGCATTTAATGTATCATTCTTCAGGTTTGATACCAATTTTTCTCCTCAAACGCAACAACTGGTTTATCAGTTACTTATTCCCTCACACTCTCCCCGCGCACCGCCTGCCCAATATTCTCAGTCCTTTTCGTAGAGACGCAATTTATCGCGTCTGTTTAATAACGACGCGATAAGTCGCGTTGCTACTTATACGCGGTAAAAAAACCGCATTGAGTTTACCTTATGTTTTTCTTGAACCTTTTCAGGAAACCCGTTCCCGGGCTTCTGCCGGGGAGTGTTGTTTTTTTGCTGATAACTTCGCTGCTGATTCCCAAGCTCGCCAGTGCCCAACCTTCAGCCTGGAAACAGGCAGATTCGACCACGATGGTTGATCATCTTGATCCCGTTGAAATTGACGCAACCTTGACTTTACCCAAACTCATTGATATGACAATGGCAAAATACCCGGATACGGCCTGGCTTGCTTCTCTGGAAGAAGAAGCTGCAGCCATTGCGGAACGGAGTAAAAGCTGGACCGCTGGATCATTACTAGCAGCAATCGGCTATCAGTCAATATACAATACAAAATTGAATTATGCGACCGGGAGTGTGCAGGTGCCGCTGTGGAATTTGGGGCAGCGTGACGCGGAACATAACCTGGCCAATCAGTCTGAAACCAGCGCTGAATTACAAGCGGTAGCGACTAAATTACGCGTTGCAGGATTGGTTAGAGGGGCCTTGTGGGCTATGGCTTTGGCAAAAATTCGTTATGAACAGGCACAGGCGGAGCTAAGTATCTATGAGAAATTATTTGCAACCATTAAACATCGTGTTGAATTAGGGGATTTGCCACGCGCCGATGAATTGCTGGCACAATCCGAGTTGTTGCAAAAACGTTCAGCGTTCACAATGGCAGAAGCAGAATTAATGCATGCACGTAAACGTTATACCTCCATTACCCAAACCAATAAAGTGCCAGGTAACTACGAAGAAAACCTGGTGGCATTAAGAGAAATCGGGCAAAACCACCCGACCCTGGTCGCTATTAATAGTCAGATTGAGCGTAAACAAGCTCAGATTAATGCCATTAAATTAATAGGCTCAGGTCAAAGCCATGTCATCGCAGGAATGTTAAGTGATGAAGGCGTTGATTCCCGCAGTAATAAGGCGGAGTTTTTCAACGTCGGCGTGATGATTCCATTTGGCGGAACCGCTCATTTACAACCGCAAATTGCGGCTGTAAATGTTGAATTAAACAAATTAATAGCAGAACGCGAACAGCTTTACCGTGATTTGGAACAGGCGCATCACGAAGCTGAACATAATCTGGAAGTGAATCGAGTTGAATTGGGTACCGCCAATGAACAGAAAAAGGTTTCCGAAGAGCTGTTAAATATGACGCAGCTGGCTTTTTCCGTGGGTGAAATTAATCTGCTGGATTTATTAAAAATCGAGTCCCGGACCCAACAAGCTATTCTCAATGCTAAAGAACGGGCAGTCATGTTACAGCGGGATAAAGCACTTTATAACCAGGCAGTAGGAGTTATGCCATGAATACGTATACCTTTTTACTGCTATTGAATTTTGCAGGGTGGGCAATGCTGTTCTGTCCAGCAGTAATAGCTGGAAATAGTATACAAATATCACAGGAGCATTTTAATAACCTGGGCATTACCATGGGTAAACTGGAGCCTGTCAAACAAATCCCGGTGTTAACCGCACCCGCCAAAGTGGTTATACCCTCAGCTCATGAATATATTGTCAGCGCATCTCAGGCTGGATTAATCACTAAACTGAATGCGTCGATCGGTGATAACGTTAAAAAGGGTGATGTATTGGCCCAGCTTAACAGTCCTGACCTGCTGTCAATGCAGCGTTTATATCTTAAAGCTGTCAGTGACATGCAATTAGGTTCGCTTTCCTATCGACGCGATAAAAAATTGCTGGAAGATGGCGTGATTGCCGAAAGACGCTGGCAGGAAACTCGTAGCCAATATAATGCCTTTGTTTCCGAAGTTAATGAACATAAGCAACTTCTGGAAATCGCAGGGATGACGGCCAGTGAAATTGATCACCTACGCAGAACCCGCCAGTTAAGCGGCCAGCTAAATGTCCATGCACCTATTTCAGGTACGGTTATTGAACGTATGGCTGTCGCTGGAGAGCGTATTGATATATTGGCGCCGTTATATCGCATTGCCAATCTGGATGAACTTTGGCTGGAGATTAATATTCCTCATGAACGCATAGGCAGCATTAAAGTTGGCGATCAGGTTCTGGTTGAAAATACCCTGGTCAGTGCCGAAATTACTTTATTAGGGCAAAGTGTTAATCCGGAAAATCAGACGCTTCTGGCGCGTGCGAAAATAAAGGGTCATCAAACTGCCGTGCGTGCCGGGCAAAACATTAATACCGAGATTATTCAAGCCAGTGAAAATGCTGTATTTAAAGTACCCAACGGCGCTATTGCCCAAAACGAGGGCAAATCTTTTATTTTCATCCGTAATCAGGACGGTTTTAAAGTCAGCCCGATAACAGTCGTAGGCAAACAGGGTGAGGAGTCGATTATTAGCGGAGATTTCACCGGCAATGAAGACATCGCCATCAAAGGCGCTGTGGCGCTCAAAGCCAACTGGCTGGGCTTGGGGAGTGCTGAATAATGGCTCATCTGATTCGCTTTGCGCTGAGTCAGCGGCTATTGATGATGATAGTGGTCGTGTTGCTGGCTGGCGGTGGATATTATGCCTTTAAAAAAATTCCTATCGATGCCTTTCCCGAGGTTTCGCCGACGCAGGTGAAGATTATCGTTAAAGCGCCCGGCATGACGCCTGAAGAGGTTGAAGCCAGAATAACCGCACCGATAGAAATTGAGCTGCTGGGTATTCCGCATCAAACCATGTTGCGTTCCATTGCCAAATACGCATTAACCGACATTACCGTTGACTTTGAGGAAGGCACGGATATTTACTGGGCGCGTCAGCAGATTGCCGAACGCTTGAATACAATGTGGGGCAACTTGCCTGCAGGCGTCGAAGGCGGTATCGCAGCAATGACTACGCCTTTGGGTGAAATGTATATGTTTACCGTGGAAGGCGGCGGTTTAAGTCTGATGGAACGCCGTAGTTTACTGGACTGGGTTATTCGTCCGGCGCTGCGTACTGTTTCAGGAGTCGCCGATGTCAATTCCCTGGGTGGTTTGGTCAGAAGTTTTGAGATTATCCCCGACAATATGCGGTTGTCGGCAAGAGGCATCGGCATAGATAAACTGGCACACGCATTACAAAGCAATAACCGTAATGACGGGGCAGGGCGCATGACTGATGGAGAAGAAGCCTTGATTGTAAGGGCTGAAGGCCGGATCAAGACCTTGGCTGATGTCAGTACCATCGTCGTGGATAATAAAAACGGTATTCCCATTACTGTAGGCGATGTCGCAGAAATCAAAATCGGTGCCCTGACGCGCTATGGCGCGGTGAGTAAAAATGGCGAAGGCGAGGCCGTGACCGGGCTGGTACTGAGTTTGCGTGGTGCTAATGCCAGACAAACGATTGCCGGAATCGAGAAAAAATTGGCTGAAATCAGCCCGGGGTTTCCTGCAGGCGTTGAAGCCAAAGTCTTTTACAATCGGGGCAACCTTGTTGACAAGGCGGTAGACACGGTTTTACATGCCTTGCTGGAAGCGATAGCGTTGGTTGTGGTTTTGCTGATTTTATTTCTGGGTAATTTACGCGCCGCTTTGGTTGTCGCACTGGCCTTGCCGCTGGCGGCCTTGTTCACCTTTATATTGATGAACACCATGGGCATGTCGGCAAACCTGATGAGTTTGGGTGGTTTGGCGATAGCCATCGGTATGCTGGTGGATGCTGCGGTGGTGGTGGTTGAAAATCTCATTACGCATCTGGCCCACGTCGAAAAAGCCCAACGCTTGCCGCGTCTGCATGTTATTTACCGGGCAACCTGCGAAGTTGCCGGGCCTGTCACTTCAGGCATTCTTATTATTATTATCGTTTTTTTACCGTTGCTGACGCTGCAAGGACTGGAAGGTAAATTATTCACGCCGGTGGCGTTAACCATTGTGTTTGCACTCAGTGGTTCACTGGTGTTGTCGCTGACTGCGATCCCGGTTATTGCATCCTATTTGCTGAAAGCAGTGTCTCATGAAGAGCCCTGGCTGCCCAGGCAATTACAAAAGCTTTATCAACCTGTTTTATTATGGTGTCTGGGCAATAGTAAAAAAGTGTTTGCAGCAGCCGGTTTTTTATTAGTCGTGACGGTAGTGGTGTTTACCCGGATAGGCAGCACCTTTATGCCGACGATGGATGAAGGCGACATTATCGTCCAATTGGAAAAATTGCCATCGATTACGCTGGAGCAATCGGTAGCGCTGGATGTTCACGTCCAAAAGAATCTGCGCAAACATATTCCTGAAATAGCTACTATTGTTTCCCGGGTGGGCTCTGATGAACTGGGTCTTGACCCTATGGGCCTGAATGAAACCGATACGTTTTTGGTGCTTAAGCCCAAAGACCAATGGCGTATGCACAGCAAGGAAGAATTGATCGAAGCGGTTCGTAAAGTCATGGCGCAAACTCCGGGTATTGCCTTCGGCTTTACCCAGCCGATTGAGATGCGGGTTTCAGAAATGCTTACCGGTACGCGCGGTGATGTGGCGGTTAAATTATTCGGAACCGATCTTGCCGTTTTAAATGAAAAAGCCAATGAAGTTGCTGAAATACTGAGACACATTAGCGGCTCCAGTGATGTGTTTGCCAAACAAAATACCGGTATGCAATTTTTGCAAGTAACTATAGATAAATTGGCCGCCGGACGTTTGGGTCTTGATAGCGACAGCATTGAAACCCTGTTACGCGCTCAGATTGAAGGCCTAAATCTGGGTATTGTTCAGGAAGGCATTAAACGCACACCGCTAATCCTGCGCGGT
The DNA here is from genome assembly GCA_028714175.1 of Methylococcales bacterium. Taxonomy (GTDB): domain Bacteria; phylum Pseudomonadota; class Gammaproteobacteria; order Methylococcales; family Methylomonadaceae; genus JAGXGJ01. The sequence continues at coordinate 9,670 of JAQTMV010000054.1, read as the reverse complement.
AGCAGCGACACATCCAACTTTGAAAACCTGCAAATTACCCTGCCCAATGGCGGACATGTGCCGGTAACCGCCATTGCCAAAATCGAAAAAGTTGAGGGCGTGGTTTCAATCGGCAGAGAACGGGGACAACGTTTTGTAGTAGTACGTTGCAATGTGCAGGATCGAGATTTAGTCGGCTTTGTCGATGAGGCCCGCAAAACCGTTGGCGAAAAAGTAAAGTTGCCAACAGGCTACACCGTTGAATTTGGCGGCCAGTTCGAAAATCAACAACGGGCAGCGGCGACATTGTCACTGGTAGTGCCGATCTCCTTAGGCCTGATCTTTTTGCTACTGTTTTCAACCTTCGGTTCAGTTCGTCAGGCCGTACTGGTGTTATCAAACATTCCGCTGGCAATGGTCGGCGGCGTTTTCGCACTGTGGGGTTCCGGCGAATATTTATCAGTGCCTGCATCCGTTGGTTTCATTGCCTTGCTCGGGATTGCAGTACTAAATGGCGTGGTGATGGTCAGTTATTTTAATCAGCTTCGGGCAACCGGCATGGACTTGGCCAAAGTGGTGACGCTGGGTTCCGCGCGGCGATTAAGACCCGTATTGATGACCGCCAGTATCGCAGCCTTTGGCTTGATTCCATTGTTGTTTGCTACCGGACCCGGCTCTGAAATTCAGCGTCCCTTGGCCATAGTCGTGATTGGCGGCCTGGTATCGTCTACCTTTTTGACCCTGTTTTTATTACCGATTTTGTTTAAATTATTTGGCGTACCCGAGGAGATTGAGCAATGAGCAGCAAAGAGTATCTGGTTACACTCAACATTCCGCCCAGCCTTGAAGAAATGATGGTTGACAGTCTATTAATGCTGGAAGCCGAGCACGGTTTCAGCAGTTTTCCAGTTAATGCTCATCATCATGTTAACAAAGGCTTATCGCTCGCTGAACAAGTGACTGGCCGTCAGAAAAGAATCCGCTTCCAGATGTATGTGCCAGAGCAGGAACTGCCAGCATTTTTGGAGCAATTACGCCAGGATTTTTCCGGTTCGGGTATTCAATACTGGGTTTTACCTGTGATTGAAAAGGGGGTTATCTAAACAAGCCTGCGATCTGCGATGTAAATAAGCTGAATTACAGATATTACCAGCTAGCCCACAGAAGCCACGCGGAATTGGGGGGAGAGTTCATGTCATGCTTGCCCCATTTTCCGTTTCACTACCAATGGGCCACCTGTTTTTAACGTGGTTATATACCGCCGATTACTATTATGGGCTAGCCTGGAAGCGGCAGGCATTTTGCGCGAAGCAATTCGCGCAGAGAAAGCCAGCAGAGCATTTCAGAACGATACAGTGGTTACTATCGGAACCACATCCATGCATTACAGACATTGCCATTCCGTGATGCCGATTATTCCATCCTCTGGTCAGCTGGCGAAATATCAAATATGCATTACAATCCAGTCAAACATGACTAAGTCGTACGTCCCGTTGATTGGCAATACGGTAGCATTCACGATATATTGAATAAGAGATATATTAATACCCGATTGCGGTGCGGATTGCGACATTAATATTTCAGATGCCCTCGAATATATGAGTCGCTGATGACAAAATAAGTTTACCGGTTAATAGTATGGGCTTATGTAACCGACTCCATAATTCAATCTGTCAGATGGTGTCCAGTTCCTGTTCTTCTGCACTGGGAAGGTGTATGGGCGGGTTAAATAAACGGTAGAGAACAGGGACTAGCAATACGGTCATAATTGTGGCACTGAATAGCCCCCAGACAATAACTGTGGCCAGCGGGCGCTGTACATCCGAACCCAGGCCGGTAGCCAGTGATGCGGGAACGAGGCCGAGGATAGCAACCAGAGAGGCAACCAGTATCGGACGGATGCATCGAACTGCACCGTTGACAATAGCTTGCTCCATCGGCATTCCAGCCAGACGTAAATCAGTAATGGTGCGCACTATTAGCACGCCGTTCATTATGGAAACACCAAAAACCGCTGCAAAGCCGACACCCGAGGATACGTTTAAATTCATGCCCCGCAAATAAAGAGCAGTTGCACCGCCTACCAAGGCAAATGGAATAGCCAGCAGCAGAATTAATGATGCCCTTAATGAAGCAAAAGTAACCAATAGCAGGACAAAGATTACGGCAATACTTGCCGGTACCAATATTTTGAAGTGGTTGGCAGCCCGTTCCAGATTTTCAAACATGCCCAGCCAGGCAACGCGATAACCATCCGGGACGCTAATATTCTGATTGAATAAACGTTGAGCCTCAGCTACAAATCCGCCTTGATCTCGTCCAACTATATCTGTTCGTACAGTTAACCGGTGTCTTCCTTCATCGCGAGCTATCAGGGTTTGGCCGTCAATAATGTTAATATGGGCAACCTGAGCTAATGGAATAGGAATACCTTCAGCGTTATAAACAGGTAAGCGACCAATGGCTGCGGGCGAGCGCAAGTGAGCTTTATCATAGCGTGCAACAATATCAATGCGTCGCTCACCTTCAAATAAATGGCCGATAGGTGAACCGCCGATGGCGATATCAATCAGTTTTGTAACATCATCTATGTTTACATTGTAGCGCGCGCATAATGCCCTATCGGGTTTGATCACAAGCTGTGGTTGCGGCCCTTCCTGTTCAATACTCACATCGATAGCGCCCGGTATTTTACTCAGCAAGGTTTGGGTTTTTCTGGCCAGATTTAATAAGACATTGGAATCCGTGCCGGAAAATTCGACAGCCAGGTTAGCGGAGGTACCATTGGCGTCTTCGGTTACACTATCGATGATAGGCTGGGTAAAGTTAAAGCGGGTTGTGGGAAATTCAGAGCGAAAACGCGAGCCTAACGCAGCTACCAGCTCTTGTTTACGGTGGAACTGAAGCCATTGGTCCCGAGGCTTCGGGCCGATTAACATTTCGATCCGGCTGGGTGGATAGGGATCTGTGCCGCTATCGCTGCGGCCGGTCTGAACTACGATAAAAGATATATCAGGAAACTTAAGTGCAATTTCACGAAGCCGTTGTCCAAATTTTGATGTCTGTTGCAGAGAGGTCCCTTCAGGAAAGTTTGCACGCACCCAGATTACACCTTCATCCATATAGGGTAAAAATTCGGTACCGAGGCGGGGAATAATTAAAAACAAAACACTGAAAAGTATTCCAGTTGCTATCCCAACTGCCTGCCAGCGGTATTTCAGCAGGTATGCAAGTAATGTCGAATAACGGGGATAAAGCCAGGTTAAGACTGGATTTTCCCAATCATGATAACCTCTTTTGAATAAAAGGCTCGATAGCACCGGTACTACAAAAATCGCAAACAGCATAGCGCCGAACAAGGCAAATAAAATAGTTAACGCCATTGGCCGAAATAAAAGTCCTTCAATATGGGTGAGCGTAAGCAACGGCAAAAATGCGCCAACAATCATCAGGATTGAAAAAAATACCGGCCGTTCGACTTCAAGAGCGGCGGTTAGCACTGTTTTGGCGGTGCCTGTTGTATCGTTTTTTTCAGTTTCAGTTGCCTCATTTAACCGGTGGGCAATGTTTTCCGCCATGATGACCGAACCGTCAACGATAATACCGAAATCGATAGCGCCGATAGACAATAAACCTATGGGAATGCCAATTGCGTTCATTAAGACGAGCGCAAATAACAAGGAAAAGGGAATGGTTAATGCAACCAGCAAGGCCAGTGAAGGCCGTCTCAGAAAAAACAGTAATACAAAAGTAACTAAGGAAATGCCAAGTAAAACACTGTGACCCACCGTGTGTAAGGTATTTTCAACCAGTTGCGAACGGTCATAGAAAGGCTGAATACTGACGCCTTCCGGCAAATCAACCTGATTAAGTGCATTGATGACGGTTTTAACATTATCCAAGACTTCCGACGTGTTTTCGCCGCGCCGCATCAAGACGATACCCTCGATGGTCTCATTCTTGATATCTTTGCTTAAAATGCCGGCAGGCACCTTGGCGTCAATCTCTACATCAGCTACGTCATGAACATAAATAGGGGTTCCGCCAAACGTTTTTATGAAAATATTGCCAATTTCCGCCACATCCTGTAAAGCGCCGCGGCCTCGAATGACGAAAGACATGCTGCCGCGCGACAGCACGCTGCCGCCGGCGCTTTCGTTGTTGGATTGTATGGCATCAACCACATCATGGAGTGAAAGCCCGAAGCGCTGTAACTGGGCCGGATTCATTAACACTGCATATTGCTTTTCAAAACCGCCGAAATTGGTAACATCGGCGACACCGGCGGCGCGCAACAAATGCGGAATAACCAGCCAGTCATTGAGGGAGCGCATTTCCGTTAGATCATAGCGGCCGTCGGATACCAGCTCGTAGCGTAATATTTCGCCATAAGCCGTTGCCAGCGGCCCGAGCTGAGCAGATGCACCATCAGGCAAATCAATATTACCGAGCTTTTCCTGAACACGCTGTCTTGCCCAATAGGCTTCGACTCCTTCTTCAAAAATCATCTGCACGACTGACAATCCAAAAATCGTTCTTGAACGGATTTTTTCTACTCTAGGAACATTCCGCATTTCAATTTCTACCGGAACAGTTACTTGACGTTCCACTTCCTCGGGCGCACGGCCGGGATACGTTGTAATGACCTGAACCATTTGCGAGGATATGTCCGGATAGGCATCAATTTGCATACGGGAGAAAGACCAAAGTCCCGCTATGATGATGACGATGGTTAAACCCAATATCGTCAAGCGATAATGCATCGCTTTTTTCATGAGTTGCGGTATCATTATTTTACTCCGGTGCTTGTGTTGTCTTTATTAGTTGTAGCTTCATTTTGAAGAGCCACTACTAACATCGGCTTCAGCAAGATAGCTCCGCTGCCAATGATTTCTTCACCACCTTGTAACCCTTTAAGTATTTCAACGTTATCATCAATGCTTTCACCCACTTGAACTTCAGTGATACGCCATAAGCCAAGGCCTGCCTTGACCAGCACATAATCCGAATTTTGAGTATGTAGAACACTGTCGGTCGGGATCAATATGGCAGGGCGTGGATCAGTCCCTAAACCGATTTCAGCATACATGCCTGGTTTAAACTGGTCATACTGGTCATTCAGCTCAAAGAATACACGCAGCGTATGTCTTTCCGGTGAGAGTGTAGGCGCCAGGCTTCTTACTTTGCCCGAAAACGATTGATCTGAAAGTCCGTAAAAGCGAGCGGTGCAAGATTGGCCCACGGATACTTCGCTAATCTTTAATTCGGGTACATCAGCCATAATCAGTGAAATGCCTGGGTTTGAATGCTCCAATAAAAGAGGATCAATGCCTTCTTGAAAAAGTTTTCTTTCCAATGCAGCACGGGTGCGAGTTGCGACTGTTAACGCAGTTTCTGCTTCGTATACGTCTTTTTGACCTTCCAGCTGAACTTCGAGCAGCCTGGCTTCAGCATTAGTTAAATCGCGGATGGCTTCGGTTCCGGTAGCCACCAGTTTTCTGAGCCGGTCAACGGCTAATCTTTGAGAGTTATACTGAGCTGCCGTCAACTCACGTATTTTAATCAAACGTTTACTATTAAATTCTTTTTCGGTTGCTGCTTTTAACCAGTCAGCATAAGCGGCTGAAAGATCCAGGCTGTTAAATTGCCACCGGTCTTCGGTAGGTCCGGAGCCTTTGGGCAGTCTGGCAACAACAGCGCCGGTCACAACCAGCAAAGGCGTGCTGACTTGTTGTTTTTGTACGGTTGATATATTAAATTTTTTTTCTAAAAGACTGCCTGCTTTAACTGCAATTACACGTGGCTCGATCAAGCTGACGACTGGTGAGTTATCCGTTCCCGGAGTGTTGGTTTTCTGGTCAGATGTTACCTGCCATATGATTATTGACAAGACGGCTAGAATTACAATGATCAGCAAGATTGTTTTTGGACGAGTAAGGTGTGTTGAATATGTGGACATAACAAGAAGCTGCATTAATGTAATAAGTCTTTGCCGATAGCGGCATCAAGTTGATACAAAGCATGCCAGTAACTGGAGTGACCACTGATATGAACCTTATAGGTTTCTAGGTAGGCTCGCTGCGCATCCAAAACTTCTAAAAGGGTTTTGCCGCCTAACTCGTAAGCCTGATTGATTTTATCGCGCACATTTTCTGCGGCGTCCAGCTGTCCAGGGTCGTCATTGATAATAAATTGGTAAGCGGAAGTGAAGGTTTTTACGGCTTGATCGATTTCCGCACGCAAGTCCACCAATTGAGCCTGGAGATTGTGTTGGGTTTGAATACGCACGGATTTTGCCTTGGCAATATTGCCTTGATTACGATCAAAAAGCGGTACCACAACGTCTACACCCGCGCCCCAGGAGTTTGCATCCGGATAACCAATTGCTTGCTGCTGGAACTGGCGGGTATAGCCGATTCGGGGAGTGATTTGTGGATAAGCCTTGCGTTCTTCCAGTTGTATGTTGGCGTTGGCCTTTTCCAACTGCCTATGTAAAGCGGTTAAATCGGGCCTGTTTTCCTCGGCCCATTTCAACGCTTCTTCGATGGAGATGGGATGTGTGGGTTTGGAAACGTCGAGGGTGCCGATGACACCAATAACGGTATTGTCACTAATACCAAGTAAAGCTCTGAGCTGATTGAGTGCAGAGGCCAGATTAAGTTCCTGTGTATGCAGTTCCCGGTGACTTGCAAATAGTGAGAGTTTTATGCGATCTGCTTCAATGCTGCCAACTCCCCCCAGAGCCACTCGGTTGAGAATGATTTTTTCCATTGCTACCAGGTTTTTTTGGTTTTCTTGGGCAAGTTTTACCATCGCTTGTGCTTCGAGCACGTCATAAAAAGCTTTAATGGTAGCGGAAATGCGAAGGCGAATAGTATTGGCAAAATCGGCCGCTGCTGCATCGACACCGTATTGCCCCGATACAATGGCGGCGGCTCGCTTGCCGAATAAAAACCAGTCGACAGGCATGGCAACGCCTACATCAAATTGAGGCGGACCACCTTGTCGAGTAACAGTAAATTCTCTGTTCAGGGGCATTAAAGACTGTCCGGTAGAAAAATCGGGGTTTGGAATTAATCCGGCTGTTGTCAGGTCTGCTTCGGCTTGTCTGACATTTTCCATTGCGGCGTTGATGCGCGGATCGGTTTTCAATGCGGTCTGTACGGCCTGATCCAAGGTAAATTCTTTGGGTGTTACTGGTGTTTCGTAGGGTGACGGGGGGATAACATTTTTATTTATCGCTGCCGGGTCCGGTAAAACAGATTCTGTTGCCGAGAGTTTGAAGGTGTTTTTATATAAAGACGTTACAGGTAATGGTTCATGCTCTAATGCACAGCCACTTAATAATGCAAAAGTGAAAAAAATGCTTTTTAAAAAAGGGTGGGTCATTTTGGGAGCGCCAATTCCTTTAGTTTATTTGAGTGGGGGCATTATATACCTCGCATTGTTACAATTGAGGAATTTCCAGTAACTAAAAATTGGGGGTCAAAAGTGTTTTTGATGGCTTTTAAAAGCCACAAATGTGACGTTGTGGAGTGTATAATTTAAGTTACAGGGGTTAAAAGTTGATAAACAGTGATCCCATAATCAAGTGGTGCATCGTACTATTGGTATGTGTTGCATCATCCAGATACTGATTGAGATATCCTGCTTCGGTTCGGAAGTTTTTATTGAAGGTCCAGCCGAGGCCGGCAAACGCGCGGTTTTGATCGAAGCCGGATTGGCCACCAGCAGGTGTCGAATTTACCCGCACGAAGAACTCGTCCCAAGTGATCAGGCTCAAACGCGGTTCAAATTCCAGAGGATGCATGAAACGAATCATCTGACGTGGACGCACACGGACATCATTGCCATTGCCCGGAAGGAAATTGCTTTCGATCATGGTTCTGAAGGTAACAGTTCCAATGCTGGTGGGCAAGACATAACGGAATGCTGGCCATACATCTTGCTGAGCTACATAATTCTTGCCGACGTTTTGAGTAGGCAGAAAGGTGTAGCCTGCCCAAATCGTTGCACGGTCACTGAGTGAATAACCCACACCTGCACGTGCCATACCTTGATACCAATGACCCCAGTTATCGTCCCAACGGGATTGCCCTTCCAGCCAGATACGCCCTTTTCCCAGGCCCGGATCTACAGCCTTCAGACTGACCTCGCCGACAACTTGCAGCCAGCTACCAGCATCCTGAAGCAAATCATCTTGTGCCGCTGCGGTCATTGCCATGCAGGCGGAACATAGAATCACTGCCATCATTCCCACTATCTTTATTTTTTTCTTCAGCATATCACTTACTCCGTTTTTTTATTGGTGCTAAGTTTCTAACAAAAAGTTAGACTGTATTCTGAGCCAAATCCAGCCCTCTATATGAGAGCAACTAGTTTGTATTGCGTCTTAAATCATAATAATCTATTAAGAAAGGCGTATTGAAGCCGTCAACTTGGTAGAGGTGAAGGTGGGCGGATAGATTCATCAGGTGTCCTGAGTTAATAAAGCCTAAATAAATCGACTGATATAGTTCGCTGCAATCTTGATCACTGTGGGTGGCATCGATGGTGAATACTTATCTTGCAACAAACGAGGAGTCCATATAAATGGTGCATCCTGTTGGATGTGAGCGGGTGGCACCTTGTGCACAGTGATCACGACGAGCGGATAGGCATAATAGGGTGAATAGTCAGGCGAACCATGATGTCCTAAACCCGGGCCATGAATCCCTAAGCTGATTCTGTGATAATGGCCATGTTTTTCTGTTTTAGTGAAATGTTTTTTCATGTTACTTCTCTGGATTAATATTAAATTAACTTCTTTTACAGAATTAAGCTATTTCCGTGCCACAAGTTAATAATCAAAATAACATGAGTAAAATCAACTTTATCTGCTAAACAAAAGGGGCTTAAAACAATTGAGGAAGATGTTAACGGTTCATATAAGCCTTTTAATTAAGGTTCTTTTCAACTACTGGCGCTTCTGCTGACAATCAGCATCGAAAAATGTCAGGTAATACCGCTTTAAACTGCCAATGATGTACGATTGAATATTTGCGATAGAACCGATTGCAACTCCTCTGAGGAGCTTGCCGCTTTGCAAGAAACAGCTCTGGATTTTCTAATGTAGCTTGTGCAGATGCCTATGTCCTTGGAGCAAGCGTTTGATTTCGGAGATCATGGATGTCCGGTAGGCCATCGATACCATCATCATGGACGAATTCTCGCGGCTAGGCCGTTGCATTTTGGGGTGCATGAATATCCTGGCGCTGGCGGTGCGCAAAGGGATCGGTTTTTATTCAGTGAAGGGGATCTGGCAGCTCGATCATAGCATTTAAGGCAAGATCAACGCCTTGACGTTCTCGATGGCAGAGGAGATTTAGCGGAGCTTGATCTCAAAACGGACGAAGGAAGTATTACAATTCACCAAAGAGCAGGGAATCAAGCTCGATCGCCCTAAAGGTCGGGGCAAGAGTATAGTTGTTCAGAAAAGTTTTTCTCTTTTTGCTATTGCCGGCACAAAAACATATGCTGTAGGGCTTGCTGCGCGCCTTGGGAATTGGGCGCGCACAGCAAGCCCTAGAGCTCCTTGAGTGAGATTGATCTTTAAAATTGAGTCAAGTTTTCAGTTCGCCAATTTAGCCTCCTGAATGAGCCGGTCGATTGCCTGGCTAGCCTGGATTAGAACACGCGGAGCTTGGCCGGA
>JAQTMV010000053.1 GCA_028714175.1 Methylococcales bacterium | reverse complement strand
TTATTGCAATTATTCCGAATTTAACTTCCCCTGTTTTCCTATGGAAATATTCCGCTCGTTTTTATCTCCAGGAGAATTTCAGTCTTTCTGCGGCAGTTTTACGCGGGTTTTTAAAACCATCTACATTATCACGAAGGGCGACATGCTTTGCTTCGGCGAGAGGCCCGACCAGCAAATTGATCATGTCAGCTTCAAAAGCAGCCCGATAATTATCTTGCTCATCGAGTGAAAAATAATTAGCACTTTCTATCAACGCAACCGGCAGACTATGAATCAAGCATCCACCCTCAACCATCGCGACAAAGTGCTCATGTCTGATGGCCCTGCTTGTAAAAGGATTAGTCAGCGTGTGATCTGTTTTTTTAATGGTGATTTGAAAATACAGAGGGGGCAGTTGGTTTTGTTTATTGTAAAGATAACTGGCCGCTGCGTGGCCTGCTTCATGGAAGACAATTTGCCTGATCAAATCCCGATCAAGAACGGAGCTAAGCGCATCAATTGAATAATTTCGTTTCATGGTTTCTCCCACAAACAAAAAAAATGCGGCCAGGCTGCTGACCGCATTGAGGGGAAGGAAAGATAACTTTGCTGTTTGGCGCATCAACAAAAGTTGGGTAAAGTCTAAAGATTTATCCGACCCTTGAAAATGTGGCAAATCGCCGCGCGGCTATATGCCGCGACAAATGGCACGGTAAATGCTAATTATCTTTGGTTTGCTTTATGGAAAGCGCTTCAGAATGCCATCGCGGCTGCGCTTAAATAAACTATCTGACGAATTACTGAGGCATTTCGCTCGGAAAAACAGGGCATATGACTCACAAGTCTGTTTTGACTGATTAAACGAATACCCAATGACTATAGGACCCAACATGAACAAATCAGAACTCATTGAAGCCTTGGCTAATAAACAACCGCATTTATCACTGAAGGATGTTGATCTGGCAGTTAACTGTATTATCGAACACATGTGTCAGGCGTTAATCGCTAACGATAGAATAGAAGTCAGAGGTTTTGGATCTTTCTCGCCACATTATCATCCAGCCCGAGTAGGACGAAATCCAAAAACCGGAGAGCCCTTGAATTTACCGGCCAAATATTCACCCCATTTCAAACCGGGTACAGAGCTAAGAAACCGTGTCGATGAATCAAGGCGTGCGTTGTGTGCCGGATTAGAAAAAGGAGACTCATTGATAACGACCGAATCAGAAAACTATTTACTATAAATTAATTAATGGGGTTTCCAGATGACATTCCCAGGCTTTTTGGACGCAGAGGCAATGGCAAAATGCACCAGTCATACCAATTAATTAAACTATGTTATTTAACACACTCAATAGGTCATATCACACACTTTTTATTAAAAAACTCCCCGGACTTCTCAAGAGGCCAATGATGGCGCGGTTTTTATTATTGGCATGTAACATGCTTTACTTATTAGTTATGAGTAACTCGTGCAGAAATGCTCATTAAAAAAAATGTACTGCTTACAATAATAAAATGTCCTTAAGGAGACCTTGCTTATGCCAAAATCAATTCCCTTTAAAAAACTGGCACAGTGCTCACTGACAACCGCAGCGTTGGTTGCGGGCAGTCAGGGCGCTATTGCCCATACCAGACTGGAAATACCCACTGTTGCGGAGGGTGTAACGGCAGGACACAGTCAAACCGGAAGGGTTCACAATTATTTAAGAATTGGGCATGGGTGCCCGCCAAGTGATCATAGAGGAGCTACAATGGGGACGAGCCTGGTGGCCCCGAACGCTGTCGATTATGCTCCCGTAATAGGAGTTGATTCAGGTAATGGCAAGGAATTTACTACCAGCCCAGCTTCTGATTTTTATTCGCCGTTGGCTGGTATTGTTGCGCTAAATCGTACAGGTGGCCCATGGGAATTTACCAATGTTAAAGTTGATAGCAAAGGAAATAAAGATGGATTCTGGGCTGGAGGGAAAGCATATGATCAAACGATTTCCACCGTTGTCAGTGTGGATCTCGACATTTCTGCCATCACTATTACTCCAACATCATGTGCCCGTTCCGTGACATTTGAACTGGCCATTGCTGATTTTTGCAGTATCTCGGTACCGGGTGCTACTGCCACGGATGAGGAAGTTCTCTATTGGTCGCCTATTCCCAATTTTCCTGGGGTACCCGGACAACCTTTTGGTGCCAGTATCGCCGATGCCGCTCGTAATATTCCTGTCGGCCCCGCTTATTCCAATTACGACGGTTATGCAGACGCCGCCCATACGATTGCGGGAGATGGATGGGGTTCACCAGCCACTGTGACGGTAACCAGAAATTTGACGGCTAATCCACTGCCGGCAGGCTGCACGGGTAATGGCGGTGCGGGTGATGATGTGTATGTATACCCATCGGCTGAGCAGATTAATAAAGAGTTGCCCGTCTGGTCAAAACCTGATCAAACAGGAACACTCTATTGGCAATAATGCTTGATGGTTTACCCTTGGTAATTTGCTACTCATAACCGCGCGGGTTATGTCAGCAGCTTGTTTCAGTACCCATGATTGCAAGAGTACTGAAACTTTTACTTGTCGACGGCGACGGATTTCGCCGTAGACTTTTATCTTTCCTGGAGTAGTGCGGTAACTTAAAAGTATTTACATTTTCTAATTTGCCACTCAAGCAAATAGGAAGTAATATTGGAAAGATTTGTCAGGTCGCTATACCGAACGGATATGATAAAAAAATATAGCGACTGGTTAAGTTACGTTATCAAAGCATGGGATGTGTTTATATTTTGTCTGTCTACATTTGTTAACACCAAAAAGGGCATGAAGCACTGGAAGAAAATTATAAAGCCACCTGTGCTTCATGCTTTTTTGGATAGGTAGTGTGTTATTCTGATAATGCGTTTTTATACATCCGCGAGAACAGACTATCGGGATATTTACCCTATGTTTCGGAAGGGGCTGCCATGATTGTAATAAAGTTCTGGATGACCTGTTTGTTCTTGTTGATATCCGGGAAGTTGCTAGCTGCTATAGATGTTAGTGATCCAGGTGAGCAAAATGTCCAGATAGTCATAACTGAAGATAATGGTACTGAGCTACAACTGGAGGCGAGGCAAGCGCCGTTGTCGAAAGTGCTGGATAGCATCGCGAGTAAAACAGGCGTGCGAATAAACTATTCGGTACTGCCTGATGGGTTGGTGACAGCGACTTGTGTAGGGCCGACAGTAAAACAGGTCATGGAGTGTCTGCTGGTTCGTAAAGCAGATTTGGTTTTTCGATACTCACAACAGCCTTCGAAGGTTGGCCCTCAGGGGCAGCCTGTAGAAGCTTGGGTACTTGGAGCAAAGTTTGGAGCGGGTCAGTCGAATTCAATTGTGTGTTTACCGGCTGTAACCCAACAACAAATAGTGCCGTCGGCGGTGAATCCAAAGACCGGGGCCGCACCTGACGAAACCGATGAGCTGGTGAAAATGGCGGCTTCAAAAGTTCCTGCAGAGCGAGCAGAAGCAATAGGGCGCCTGATGGCTGGCGGACGAGAGGGTGATGCAACTGTCAGAGAGACGCTGGAAGCTGCGCTGTCAGACCAGGATGCGAGAGTAAGAGTGCAGGCTGTTTCCAGTTTGGCGCATCGCGAAGGAGCCGGGGCATCCGCTGCTCTGCATGATGCGCTGCACGATAGCGATATTTCAGTACGGCTAACGGCGGTAAATTACGCCGGGAACGATGTAGCGTTGCTTCAACAAGCGCTCACTGACAGCGATGCAACGGTGCGTCAATTGGCTGGAATAAGGTTGGAGCCGTTTTTGAAAACAGATAGTGCCCAGTAATTACTGACAGTAATTAAGCAATAAAAAAAACCTGCCTGTCTTTGCAGGATGCCTACATGGAAATAGATGAGGAGGGTAATGCAGAAGCAAGTATTTAGGGGACAGTTATATTGTTGACGTAACGTCCGCCCACTCAGCAGAGTCAGGTTTATAGACCAGAGTTGCCAATAAAAGTTGACCTTCGAACCGGCAATTGTCAACAGTGGATACAGGATTTTGTTATTTACCCGTTTTTCCTTTCCAAGGAGAAACGGGATTAAATGAGGTAACGAAAGTTAAATCTCGCCTGCCCAGGCTGATGGTCTGGGGACGAGATAGTCAGCACTTGTTTAGTGTTAATTTTTCGCTAGTACGCTAGCAACACGAGGATAATTATGAAAATTGCATCTTTAAAAAAAACTTTTATAACGGTATTGATTTTGGCCGCAGTAGAATATAGCGGTGCCGCGTTGGCCCATAGCGGGGGCGGACCAATAGATTCAGGCAGTAATAATGCCAGTGCAACCGATCTTGCAGCAGTTACTTGTTTTGACGATGGAAACGGAGCGCCGGCAAAACTTTTTGGACAGATTAAGGACATGTCCCCTCCGGTACCGGGACTATTGTTGAGCTTTCATATTTTCAAAGGACAACAAATGACGACCAGCACGGATACCGTTTCCGGGGACGCATCCTATAGTCCAGGCGTCAGCCTTAACGGTGGCCCCGGGGTGTACTATATATCAGCCACTAAAACTGCAGCAGGCGTGAGACTGTTCGATGTCAACTGGCATTGTATGACCAGTGGCGATATTCATACAGGTACGAACATTACTGTATTGCAAGTTCAGTAGTTTTTGACTTTGTTAACGCCCGTGCGTGGCTGCGGGCCTTGCTCTTTATAAAAGGCATATGAATCTGCCGGTGCGGCAACTCAAGCACTTATCAAAAAAGTTCCATAAATGAATCAGCGAATTTTAATTCTAATCTGTGCCGCGCTGGCGCTTACCCCAATGCAGACGATATTTTCCGCAGAGATTGGTAGCAAGGCGCCTGATTGCGCACTAACGTCGATCAACGATACACAACGTTATGACCTGCAACAATTCCACGGCAAAGTGCTTTATGTGGATTTCTGGGCCTCCTGGTGTCCACCCTGCGCGAAATCCTTTTCATTCCTGAACGACCTGGAACGTGACCTCAAGGACAGTGGACTGCAAGTTATAGGCATTAATCTGGATCAGGCGCCAGAGGATGCCAGGACGTTTCTTGACAAATATCCAGCTAATTTTACCGTGGTAGCCGATGCAAACGAGAAGTGCGCCAGGGACTTTGATGTCAAAGCCATGCCTTCATCCTACCTGGTCGATCGCAATGGCGTCATTCGTCATGTTCATTGGGGTTTTCGGCCCGGGGAGGCCAAGGAAATTCGGGTTCTTACAGAACAGTTGCTGACAGAAAAGCCGGGGCAGAAGTAACCTGGACACTATTCTATAAAGTGCGTCGATCTGAGAGTGAACGGTTGTTTATCAAATTTTCAAAAATCGCATGGATTGCCTTCATTGCCATAGGTGAAATATAACTTATAAATAAGGGCCGTGTGCTTAAGAGATTTGATGAAGAATAAAAATATAATGAGAAGCTGTAAATGAAGTTAACACATCAAGCGCTGCCGGCGCTGTTATTTGCCTTGGGCGTCTGTGTTTCTGGCTGCACCCCGGTGGCGCCCTGGCAGCGAGGCACACTCGCCAAGCCGCAGATGGCTTTGGAGCTTTACCCTATACAGAACACATATAATGCTCATATATATGGCAGCCGTGAGGCTGCTACGGGTAGCAGCTCCGCTGGAGGTGGCGGCTGTGGCTGTTACTAAACCCAAAACAAGGAAGCTTCATGCCAAAAATTCAGGTAGTTCACTACTTAAGACTGCCTATAGACACTTGACCGATCGTCTATTACCCCGCAGCACCAAGCCGAAACCTGCTGCCTCAGTAAGTGCGTCATTGCAGGCGCTGACCGCTGCCGCCCTGTCCTTACCTGGTTTGATGCCTTCACCAGTCCATGCTGCAGAGGAGGAGGCCAGCTTCCTCTATGGCTATTACCAGGAGAGCGATCGTAATCTCTTCGGTGTAAAGAGCAGATTCGATCCGATTACAGTGAATAGCCTTATTGGCAGCTCAAAAATCAAGTTGTCCGACCGGGTGAAGTTTGCCTTCAGCTACGCGCAAGACATCTGGAGTGGAGCCACACCGATCGCAACTGCGCCGCTTTCTTTTGGGGGCAATAAAGAGGGTGGTGTGATTGCAGGGGCAACTCCATTTTTACAAAACAATAATGTGCTATTTGATAAACAATTCAATCCCCTGATACAAGATGCCTCGACCGGTAAACTCGTTAAAGATACCGAGTTGGTACATACGATTTCGGCCGCCTCACCTGAGACCCGCAACCAAGGCGATTTCAAGCTGAGTTACGAATGGGATGAGGCGGCGCTGGATGCTGGTGGCGGCATTTCCGTGGAAAACGACTTTAACTCTCATTGGGGTAGTCTCGCAGGTCGAATGGATTTTAACCAGAAGCAAACCAGTTTGAATCTGGGCTTGAGTTATACCAGCAGCGATATCAATGCCATACTCGATCACGATGCCACGCCTTACATATTTGATACAAGCCGTGGTTTTGAATCCTTCAATAACACTTCTAGCAGTGGCCAGATCAAAAAAGAGGGGGGAAACAATGTCCTGGTGGGTAATCGGCAGGATTGGGGGACAGCTCTTGGCCTGACTCAGGTACTTAACCAAAACGCGCTAGTCGAAGCAGGCGTGGGTTATACCCGCAGCACCGGGTATATGGCAAATCCCTATAAGACAGTGGAGGCCGCCTTTATTGATCCCTTACAAATTGGTGACGTGTTAAGCGGAGTGGCTATCGGTTTACTTGAAAAGCGACCCAATGAGCGTAATCAATGGACTGAGAATTTACGTTACGTTCAACACATTGATGCTCTGGATGCAGCTTTACATTTTGATTACCGCTTTTTTCACGATGACTGGGGAATCAATGCCCATACCTTCGAAGCCGATTGGGTTCAACCGGTGGGTTACGGCTGGACGATCACACCCCGGGTGCGCTATTACTCCCAGGATGCCGCCAACTTCTATACGCCTTATATTGTATCCGATCAAGCCTTCAGCAAAAACGTTGTTGATGAAAATGGCAGGCCTATTTTTGTTTCAGCCGACAATCCCAATAATGGACAAGTTTATTTTCGTGATGAATTCTTTAATCTCGTGGATGCAGACGGGAAACTTGTCGATGAAGTTGCAGTTAATCCAGTTCCTAAAACGGTCCCGTTTGACCGGAACAAGCTTCCTGCCAACTACTCCAGTGACCACCGCCTGTCGGGTTTTGGCGCTTTAAGCGGAGGCGTCACAATAAGCAAGCAATTCGCCAGAGGTATCAGTTTTGAGGCTAGCGCTGAATATTACACACACGAAGGCTCACTGAAGCTGGGTGGGGGCGGAGAGAGCTCTTATGCGGATTACAGTTATTACACGGTTAATGGGGTTCTGAAGGTTGATTTATCGGCGCTTTCGATGGCTGGCGGCGGACATATTGGTCATGGTGGTCATCATGGCAGTCACGCACCGGCCGGCGTCATGTTCGATCATATGCTTGACAAGTCTGGCGATTTAATGGTCGGGACACGTTACATGCGCAGCACTCAGGGTGGTAATATGCTACATGGTTTCGATAACGTCAACGATCAAACCATCGTAAAAAATGGCTGCGAAGGCGATCCATGCTTTACTACACCGAGCGAGATGAACATGAATATGATCATGGTCGAACTTATGTATGCCCCTACCGACTGGTTAACCTTAATGCTGATGCCCCAGTTCGTCGATATGAATATGTCCACGCGGGAGTTAAACGGAGCGCCACCGGCAACTTTTGATCAGCAAGCGCTGATTGAACATCACACTTTGCATGAGCATACTACGGGCGGCATAGGGGATACCGGCATGTATGCGATGGTCAAGCTGTTTGATGTGCCCCATCATCATATACATGGAACCGTCGGTGTCACCGCGCCGACCGGCGATGTCGATATCAAATTCAGGGATACCCATCGGCTAGACGCCGGCTTTCAGCATTACGGTATGCAACCGGGAAGCGGCACCTGGGATTTCAAACCGAGCATCACTTATACAGGGAAGATGGACAAGTTTTCCTGGGGCGCGCAGCTTAACGGCACTGTACGTCTTGCGGATAATAACGAGTCCGGCTTCGCTTTTGGCGATATCTTTCAGTCCACCGCCTGGGGCAGCTACAATCTCTTGGATTGGCTCTCGGCATCGGTACGAGGCGTTTATACCGTACAGGGTTCGATCAGGGGTGAGTACAACGGAACATTTAATCCACTAGGTCCCCAGGATTATCCATCCAACTACGGCGGGCGTTATTGGGATGTCGGCTTCGGTCTCAATGCCTTTGTGCCAACCGGCGATTTGCAGGGTAACAACCTGAGTTTCGAGTGGCTTCAGCCCGTAAGCGATGATGTCAACGGCTATCAGCTTCCCCGTGATGGTGCATTGTCCGCTACCTGGAGTTATGCGTTTTGATCAGCCGAGTAGGGCTTGTCGCGCGCGGCACGTCCTAAGCCAAGCTGGGATGAATCGGGATTATTAGGATGAAAGCGAAGAGCTTGATCTATTACCATTATGCCTTCAAGGCAATGGGGTCTCCTTGCGACATTCAACTCTTTGCTGACACTCATGCCAAGGCCAAAATGGTTGCAGACGCAGTCATTGCAGACGTCAACCGGCTCGAAGCGCTTTATTCGCGCTATCGTAGCGACAGTTTTCTTTCCGCCATCAATCGCGTGGCGGCTGCTGGCGGATCTATAACAGTAGATGATGAAACGGCAGGGTTGTTGAATTATGCCGCGACCTGTTATGACCAGAGCGATGGCTTGTTTGACATTACTTCCGGCATTTTGCGTCGTGCCTGGTGCTTTGATCTGGGCAAGTTGCCGGATCAGGCGCAAATTCAGGAATTACTCGACAAAGTCGGCTGGCACAAATTGCGCTGGACTCCGCCAGTGCTTGAGTTTCCAACGCCGGGCATGGAGATTGATTTCGGTGGCGTGGTTAAGGAATACGCAGTCGATCGCGCCGCAGCGCTGTCTTGGGAGGCCGGCATTCGACACGGCGTAGTCAATTTGGGCGGTGACATAAAAATCATTGGCCCTCGTGCCGACGGCAGTCCGTGGCGAGTCGGCATCCGTCATCCCCGTAATAAAGAAGCCGTGATGCAGACAATTTTATTGCGGGAGGGGGCGCTTGCCAGTAGCGGTGATTACGAACGCTGCATTATCGTGGACGATGTGCGTTACGGGCATGTGCTCAATCCCAAAACCGGTTGGCCGGTGCGATACCTGGCGGCAGTTAGCGTGGTTGGTGATTTCTGTGTAGTCGCAGGCAGCGCTTCCACTATCGCCATGCTCAAGGAAGATATAGGACCTGCCTGGTTGGAAAGCTTGGGCTTACCCCATTTATGGGTGGATGTACATGGCGGAACCGGTGGTACGCTGATGCCGATGGCGAGTACGGAAGAATCAGTCCTGATATAGCGCAAAACATGGATTACTGAAATGTATCGAATGGCTGTTAATTTAAAATCTGAAAGCTACTCATTTTTAAGTTTGATCAAGGGTAAACTTGTCTATTTTATTTTCTCCAAATTACTAAAAAATATATTCTAAAATGTTATATTTTAATGACCTAAGTCTTAATTCAAGCCATTTAGCCAATATGCAAGAAAAACAATTCCATATCGATAAGGAAATGCCTCTGGTTAGCCTGATTGTCCGCACCAAAAATCGTCCGGCCTTATTACAACAAGCATTGCAATCTATTTGTGAACAGACTTACCCAAAAATTGAAATCATAGTTGTAAACGATGGAGGGATTGATGTAAGTGAAGTAATTAGTCCCTTTAATTGTGACGATATTGCTATTGTATTGGTGCAATTTCCTGTCAACCTGGGACGCTCAAAAGCTGCTAATGCCGGGCTGGACAAGGCTACTGGCGAATATATAGCTTTTTTAGATGATGATGACTGGCTGGAAACCGGTCATATCTATAATTTAGTACAGGCAATCGAGAAGCACCCCGAAATGAAGGTGGTTTATAGTGGTGTGCGCTGTGTCGATGGCGAAAAAAAACCGCTGCCCAACCATTTCGGCGCGTCTTTTGATGCAACGCAGCTCCTGGCAGGAAATTACATTCCTATTCATGCTGCCTTATTTTCAAAAGAGCTGCTTAAATTTGGCTGTCGTGTGGACGAGTCTCTTGAATATTATGAAGATTGGGATTTCTGGATTCAGGCATCAATGTTTACCAGCTTCCTATTTATCAACGAATACAGCGCGGTATATCGAATTGACGATGGCATCCAGCAATCAGAATTGGGTCCAGGTGCAAACATTACGGACATTGAAAAAGCCAGCCTGATTTTGTTCCATAAATGGCTACCCAGGTTACATGAAGAACAGCTTGTTAAACTAATGCACACTGTTCAGCTTAAGCGCTTAAAGGAGGGTCAGATTGCAGAACTCGAAGTGCAGGTTACCGCCCTAAATCAAGCCATTGGCGAACGCGATTTGCAGATCACCGCTCTCAACCAAGCCACCGCCGAACGCGATTTGCAGATCACCGCCCTCAACCAAAACATCGCCGAACGCGATTTGCAGATCACGGCTCTCAACCAAGCCATCGCCGAACGCGATTTGCGGATCAGCGCCCTCAACCAAGCCTTCGCCGAACGCGATCAGCATATCACCGCCATCTTTTCTTCAACTAGTTGGCGGATGACTAGCCCACTTCGATGGGTCGGGCACCAGGTAAAGCGTATACGCCATTTTTTACAATTAGTAAAGCATGAAGGTGGCGTTAAGTCTACCCTGCAACTGGTTTTTGCAGCCTTTCGACGAGAGGGTATGTCTGGAATTCGAAATCACCTGCGAACTAACGGAACTGGATCAATTGCTATTCAGCTTGAAGAGGGTCATTTAGTTGATAGAAACAATTATGCTGAATGGGTGTGTCGTTACGACACACTGAATGATGCGGATCGCGAGCAAATTCGAGCTAGTATTGATGCCATGCAGCACCGTCCGAAAATATCGGTGATGATGCCGGTATATGACCCCCCCTTACAATTTCTGGATGAGGCTATTTGGTCTGTTCGCAAGCAACTGTACAGCGAATGGGAACTCTGCATTGCCGATGATGCTTCAAAAAATGATGCCGTACGTGACTTGCTCAAACGCCACGCAGCCGAGGACACCCGGATTCGAGTGGTATGTCGCGATGAGAACGGTCATATCTCGCGCGCCTCCAATTCTGCACTCGCGTTGGTTACAGGAGAATTTATCGCCCTGTTCGACCATGACGATCTGCTGCCGGAACATGCTCTCTTTTGTGTCGCTGAAACGATTCTCGCCAACCCCAATGTGGGAATAATTTATTCGGACGAAGATAAAATATCCCAATCCGGCATTCGTATTGACCCCTATTTTAAGTGTGACTGGAATCCTGAACTTTTTCTGGGACACAATCTCCTTAGTCATCTGGGTGTTTATCGTTCCGACATTGTGAAAGCAATCGGCGGTTTTCGTACCGGTTACGAAGGTTCGCAGGATTATGATCTTGCTGCCCGATTTATTGAGGAAATAGCGCCGGAACAGATTGTCCATATTCCAAGGGTTCTTTATCACTGGCGCATTCTTCCCGGCAGCACTTCTATGAGTATAGGCGAAAAGCCCTATGCTCTAATAGCGAGTGAGAAAGCGCTTAACGAGCATCTAATCCGCCGGAACGTCAAAGGCACAGTTGAGGCTTTACCTATTGGCTTGCATCGTCTGCGCTTCAGTCTTCCTGACAAGCCACCCCTAGTGTCCATCATTATTCCAACGCGAAACGCAGTTGATCTTGTTTGTACCTGTGTAACGAGTATCTATGATCTGACAACCTACAAAAATTTCGAGATTCTTCTGATTGATAACGGATCGGATGATCCTGATGCCTTGCGTTATTTTGAAAAGCTTCAGCTCTTGCACAATAATTTTCGTGTACTCAGAGACGAGCGCCCCTTTAACTTTTCCGCGCTTAATAATAGTGCGGTAAGACAAGCAAAAGGTGAATTTATCGCTCTTTTAAATAACGATATTGAAGTCATTACACCCGATTGGCTAAGTGAAATGGTCAGCATCGCTGCTCAACCCGGCATCGGTGCAGTTGGGGCGAAACTCTGGTATTTAAACAATCTCCTTCAGCATGGAGGCGTAACTCTTGGCCTTGGAACTGGCCGAGTCGCGGGGCATACACACCATAATTTAACCATGGGCAACTATGGCTATTATGGCCGTGCTGTGTTGACTCAAGAGATTTCGGCGGTGACCGCCGCCTGCCTGGTTGTACTCAAGAAACATTATCTACAGGTAGGTGGACTTAATGAGACAGACTTGACAGTGGCATTTAACGATATTGACTTTTGTCTCAAGTTAAAAAGTCAAGGCTATAGAAACGTTTGGACGCCTTTTGCAGAGCTCTATCATCACGAGTCTGCAACACGCGGACAGGAAGACACGCCGGAGAAAAAACTTCGCCACATGAACGAAATACTTTATATGCAACAGCGCTGGGGGGAACTTTTACTTAATGATCCGGCTTATAGTCCCAATCTGACACTGGATTTTGATGATTTTGGTCTTGCCTGGCCACCCCGTCAGCTCTTTCTCTCAGACTGTGGCTCAATGAGTAAAAGGCGGGCAGAGACGAGCATCGCTTGTTAAAACATTGTTGCCTGAGAACGTACTTAAAAGAAGCGGATGGATAGTTAATGGGCAAGTTGAATTCGAATAATCGGCGGAGCAATTACACGAAGCTAATCAGGCGAGGCCTTGCGGGGCTTGAAGAGTTTCAAGATGGAGGGATTGAGTGTGCGAAGGGGGCATGTAATGCCCCGATTTGTTTAGGATTGAAGCCGGGCAAACGCGATTTTCAGCTTGATTATAAGCTTCTCAAGCATTGTATCTGATCTGTTTTCGCCTTCAACAACAGCTGGCATTATTACATATCCTCGATCTAGCGGTATGGGCACTTTTCGTCCCGATTCGGGCGCGAGCAATATCGCTTCCAATTCGTTCAAAGAAGCATCTTCGCAGCCCAATTGGCATGCTTCGTTGTACATTGCCCTGGCGTGGGCGAACTCTCCCTTGAGAAGCTCAATGACGCTGGTTAGTAGTACTGGCAGGCTTTCATTTGGCAACAATGCCTTGGCTTGATAAATATGACTGTATACATATGAAATTGGCGCTTGTTGGGCGAGGAGGTTGAGTGCAAAGAAAAAATGTGACCATCCGGCATGTTCTGCGTTGTCATAGTCAAATTTATCTTGCCAGCCAGGTGGTTCAATCACCGCATACTCGAATCGGCCAGACCATGTGAATTGTACACAGGTGAGATGCCTTTGCTCGACCAGATAGGCTTGAAATATCTTTTCGTCGGTCAGTGCATGACCAAGCATTACGTTATGTAATGGGCTTTCGATGAACATGCGGCGCTCGAATACCAGGACTCCGTCGATGACGTCGACCAGCCAGCGATGAGTGGGATGTCCATGTAACATTTCAGTCAAGCGCCTGGGTGTTTCGATATAACCGCGTCTCGCTACGCGCATCAGCTCTTCGCACGCGCGGGCCGGATTGTTGACATGCTCCAACACATGTACGCAATAGGCTAAATCAAACGTATGATCTGCAAAAGGCAAGGCCTGGACGTCCCCCGCTAGCCAACGGCTATCGACGGGGGCTTGCTGGTTGTCTCTATCTACGCCTGCTGCGAGATAACGGTCAACTATTACATCTGCACGTGGTAAGGGTGCGCCGCCTCCACCGATATCCAGCACTCGCTCATTCGGGGAAATATTAAGAACATCCACCATCCTTTCCAGATTTAGAGAAGGGAAAGCTTCGGTTAAACCTAAAGCTGAGAAATTATTCATGCTGAACCTGCTTCCGTGCGAAATAAGGCACCCCATTTCCATCCCTCCCATCCCCCAGGATCAGTTTTAACAGCTTGTTCCAGCTGCCTGGTATAAGCCGCACTAATGTCAAAAACCGATGTCGCATCAATCGGTGTGAAACTAAGTACAAATTGATCTCCACCCCGCCAATGTAAAAATGCCGAGACAATTTGTACCTCGTGTTCGACCGCGATCTTGATGCTTCCGTAGGGTATCGAAATGTTTTGGTTTAAAAACGGAAAGACAATGCGTCTCTTGGGCGCGAGATCATTCGGAAAATCGTTTGCAGATATGATGATTTCTTTAGCTTCGAATACACGATATATTTGACGGATAAATTGGTTTTGTAAATCGACGATCAGATAGCGTCCGCCGTTAAATAAACGCTCACTATCGCCTAACATGCGGCCCATATATGGCTCAAGAAAATCAGGCACTGTCAGGCTTGGGTCGAGAAGGATAGGATTTGTTTTTAGCCCCAGTAAACCCATGGCGACGCCAAGAAATACCAGATGATGTTGGTGTGCTGTCAAGATTAAAAGGCCTTTATTTTGGGATAGCGCAGATTGTAGATGTGCTTCGCCCAACACATGAATCCGCCGCCCAAGCCAGTCCGGGGTCATTTCGCGGAAAAGATAGGTATTCAGTGCGGCGACGCCCATATTCTCCCGATAAGCAGTCGCCCATAGCGCAGGATTGCCGTTACAGGAAATGTTTGGTGCGCATGCAGTAAGTCGATCTCGAACCAGCAGCATTTCCTCTTCACGTAGCGAAACGTGACTAGCAGTGTAAGCGGCCAAGTTATAAGCAAGAGACAAGGGCCGGATGCGTGTTAGAGCGGAAATCAGGGCAAGAAAATAGCGAAAATGCCGTGGACTCATGATTTATCTTGCTGTACTCGCCATGTACGAGGTAATGTTACCAAGCCCTGTTCCAAATTCTTCTGACTTACTGCCAACGTGGCGCAGGGGCGGGCCATGTCGTAAACATACAAGCCTCGTTCGCACATTAAGTAAATATCCAGAAGATACTCCCCTTTGAGCAAAGGAATTTTTGGAACAATGAGTTCTATTTCACCTTTACCATCGTCGTTGCAAGTCAGGGCAATACCGTCAACCCATGAGCCCATGCTGCAAACTAACCAGTCGTTGATGGTGCGAATACCTACTCCAAGACTGGGTGGAGGGTGGTCCGAACGATTATGGAATTCCACGCGTATGGTTAAGTCATCATTCGCTGAAGCCAGATCTAACCTTGTTTGACACTTTTGGCCGTTCACCCAGATGCCATGGATTCGGGCGTCTCCGCTGTCAGTTGGGAGTTTAATGGTTTTCCCTGTGGTATCAGAAGGTGAGTCCAGAAATTGTCCGTAGGTAGGCAAAATTGAGGTGGAAGGTCCGAGTCCATAAGTTTTACCGTGATCAAGCCATAAAACATAATTGCATAAAGCATCTACCTGAAAAAGGTTGTGTGAGCAAAATACTATGGTTGTGCCACGTTTTCTCAATTGCATGATACGGTCGAAGGATTTGCGGGCGAACTCGCCATCCCCGACCGACAAGGCCTCGTCCACCACGAGAATGTCCGGGTCGACGCTGGTGGCTACTGAGAAAGCCAGACGCACGTACATGCCGCTGGAATAGGTTTTCACCGGTTGGTCGATGAAGTCTCGAATTCCGGAAAACTCCACGATTTCCTCGAAGCGTTCGTCGATTTCCTGCTTGGACAGTCCCAGGATATAGGAGGACAGGTAGACATTCTCGCGCCCGCTGAACTCCGGGTTAAAGCCGGAGCCGAGTTCCAGCAGCGCGGCGATGCGACCGTGTACCTCGACTTGGCCTGTGGTGGGGGTGAGGGTGCCGCAGAGCAATTGCAGCAGGGTGGACTTGCCTGCGCCGTTGCGGCCGATGATGCCCAGCATCTCGCCCTTGGCGACCTCGAAGCTGACATCCCGCAGCGCCCAAAATTCTCGAAAATACTGACGCCTGCCGCGCCAAAGAAACTGCTTTAGGCGGTCACTCGGCTGGCCATAGAGTTGATAACACTTACCCAGATTTTTGACACTAATGACTGGCTCAGAGGTCATCGGCAGAATCTTTACGTGTTTTCTCAGACCGGAATGGCCCGGCCCAGGCAAAGAATGCAGCAACACCATAATGCAACACATCGTACACTTGCTCGATGTTGAAAGTGAACGGGTTGAGGTACAGATTACTGCCTACCGATTTTGGCAGGATCGTTGTAATATTGTTAGAGCACATCAGCAAACCCCTTTCTGGTTTTTTGAAACCATACGTAACCTGTCCATGCCACAGTGGTGGCTGCCAGAGTATAAATACCCAGTCCTGTCCAGTTTGGCGGGTGACCCCAAATGAGTACTTCGCGGGATTGTTCAATGATGAACGTGAGCGGGTTCGCCATAATCAATGGACGGTATGCTTCCGGCATGGAAGTAACTGGGAAAAATACAGGAGATAGAAACAGCATGACAGTGGTAATGATGCCGACGGTTTGTCCAACATCACGTATAAATACACCCAGGGATGCTAGTGCCCAGGCGAAGCCAAGAGAGAGAATAACCAGCGGCAGTAGTACTAACGGGGTAAGAATCACCATCCAGAACAGGTGGCTATTGCAAATAACAAAGGCAACGAGCAACACAGCCAAACTGACCAGGCTATGAAATAGCGCGGCACCCATACTGATGACGGGCAGAATTTCCAGCGGAAAAATGACTTTTTTGACGTAATTAACGTTAGAGAGTATCAGGGTTGGCGCACGGTTGAGAACTTCGGCAAACAAGCTGTGCACAATCATGCCAACAAACAGTACTATGGCAAATTGGGTTTTACTTTCATTGGCATCTACACTCCAGCGGGCTTTGAACACAACCGAAAAAACGAAAGTATACACTATCAGCATGAAGACAGGGTTGAGGAAGGACCACAGTAAACCCATTACGGAACCTTTATAGCGACCAATAACTTCACGCTTGGTCATTTGCAGGATGAGCTGGCGGTTGCGCCATAAACTTAGAGTCAGGGATTTGAAGGAGACGGGTGCCGTAGCGTGTGGATTCATATAAGAAACCCAGCTTGTCCCAACGCTAAGCCACAGTTATGCTTAGAGATATCCAGCTTATTACTTATACTTGTTAATATGAGAGTACTAAGGAAATTGTAAATCATAAGTATGTCGTATAGCTTGGAAATGGTCATGTTTAAGTTGTAAAGTCTGGTATTGGAACCTCAAGTGAGGATAAAGCTTGAATATGGTTCTACAATTTCATTAAGCTTACACTCTGTTCTGATTGATCAATGTTATTCAAAATCCCAAAAATGTTTTTTATATTTGTGATCATTGTTGAAGAGGGCATTATGGCGATTTATTTAGAATCGTCGATAACTATTGAGCCAATCAGGAATGGCACCGCTAAGTCTACTAATTAGAATCAGGATTGGAGGACACGCTGCTATTAGTTGAATTATACTTTACTTTTATTCGGCGTTACACTACAAACTTGTCATAGCTAAATCGAGCGCTACTATGCTAAAACAAACGCCGCTTTACCATCTGCATCTTGAACTGGGCGCCAAAATAGTGCCATTTGCCGGCTACCAAATGCCGCTGCAATACAGCAAAGGCATTATTCATGAACATCTGCATTGCCGCAGTCATGCCGGTTTCTTTGATATTTCTCATATGGGCCAATGCCTGATTCTTGGCGATTCTGCCGCCGTTGAACTTGAGCGATTGACACCCGGCAATATTACCGGCCTTAAACCCGGTGAGCAAAAATATACGGTATTAACCAATAACGATGGCGGCATTATTGATGACATCATCATTACCCGCATCGACTCGGGACTAATGATAATTGTTAATGCCGCCTGTAAAGACAAGGATTTTGCCTATTTAAAAAACCATTTATCCGGGCGCTGTACTTTTAAAGAATTGCCTGATCACGCCTTATTAGTATTACAAGGCCCTGCTGCCGCAACGATTATGCGGAAATTTTCAGCTGCTGCCGCGGCGTTATCATTTATGCAGGCCTGTGCAACGGAGATTGACGGCATACCCTGCAATATCAGTCGTAGCGGCTATACCGGCGAAGACGGCTTTGAAATTTCAGTAGCCAATCAATACGCAGAACAACTTGCCTGCTTGTTACTCGCTGAAGATGAGGTTGAAGCAACTGGTCTGGGCGCCCGAGATACCCTGCGACTGGAAGCAGGGCTGTGTCTTTATGGTCATGAACTGAATGAATCCATCACGCCGGTAGAAGCTGGACTGCAATGGCTGTTTAAAAAAGGCTCCTTCGGCTTCGCTCAGGACAGGCCTTTCGGCTTCGCTCAGGGCAAGTTCCCCGGAGCTGACAAGATTCTGTACCAGTTACAGAATGGCTCAGAAAAAATCCGTACAGGTCTTTTGGTGGAAAGTAAAATACCGGTTCGGGATGGCTGTGTTATCACCGATAGCGAAGATAAGGCCATAGGCCATGTCACCAGCGGCAGTTTTTCCCCCAGTCTGGGCAGACCGATTGCGATGGCGTTGCTTGAATGTGGGTCAGTAACCTTGGGCAATACCTTATACGCCATCGTCCGTGATCGGAAGATTCCTGTTACAGTGACCAAATTACCCTTTATTCCACATCGCTACCATAGGTAGACATCATGTCAAAATCTCGCCCTAGTCTGGATCAACTGGAAATGCGCGGTAATTTTATCAACCGCCACATCGGCCCCAATCAGCAGCAAATCAAGGAAATGCTGTCAGAGCTCGGCTTGAATGAACTGGAAGAAATCATCGAGCAGGCAATTCCGGCCAACATTCTTAATCATGAACCTTTAAAGCTGACCGAAACGATTAGCGAACGTGCTGTTATTAAATATCTGCATAAAATGCGCGGGCGTAACAAAGTGTTCACTTCAATGATAGGCATGGGCTATTACGACACCCTTATGCCGGCTGTGATCAAGCGCAATGTGCTGGAAAATCCCGGCTGGTACACGGCCTACACACCCTATCAGGCCGAAGTCAGTCAAGGCCGGCTGGAAGCGTTGTTAAACTTTCAGCAAATGATTATCGATTTAACCGGCATGGCGCTGGCCAATGCCTCATTGCTCGATGAAGCGACGGCGGCAGCAGAAGCCATAGCCATGTCGCGGCGTTTATCCAAAAGTTCCGCGAACAGCATTGTCGTGGATCAGGATTGCCACCCGCAGACGATAACCGTGGTCAAAACCCGCGCCCAGTCATTAGGCTATCAGGTCATCGTTGCCGACCCTTTCCATGACCTGGAACAACATGATTTTTTTGCCCTGCTGGTGCAATATCCCGGCTCCAAAGGTGAAATACAAGACCTTAGCCAAATCACTGCGATCGCCCACACTAAATCGGCGCTGGTCACGGTAGCCGCAGACTTGCTGAGCCTGGTTCTGCTTAAACCGCCTGCTGCCTTCGGCGCCGATATTGCCGTGGGCAGTTCCCAGCGCTTTGGCGTGCCGATGGGTTATGGCGGTCCACATGCCGCGTTCTTTGCCACCAGGGACGAATATAAACGTTCTGTCCCCGGCCGCCTCATCGGCGTTTCCAAAGACAGCCACGGACAAGTTGCATTGCGCATGGCCTTGCAAACACGCGAGCAGCATATTCGCCGCGATAAAGCCACCAGCAACATTTGCACGGCTCAGGTTCTGCTCGCCGTCATCGCCGGCTTTTATGCAGTTTATCATGGCGCTAAAGGATTGCGTTTGATTGCCGGCCGCGTGCATCGTTATACGCAAATTCTGGCCGCCGGAATTACGCAGCTAGGTCATCACGTTATCAGTGAGTGTTATTTCGATACCCTGGTTATCCTTACGCCGAACCGGGCAAAACGCATGGCTGCACTGGCTGATGAAGCCAATATCAACCTGCGCATTATTGATGCTGACCACATTGGCATCTCGTTGGATGAAACCACAACGCGGCATAATTTAAGGGAAGTCTGGCAGGTTTTTGCTTCCGCCACGGCCGACCTCCCCGACATCAATGCACTGGATGCTCTCCTGGCTGAATGTATCCCGGAATCATTAATGCGCAGCGATGAAATCCTGCAACACCCTGTGTTTGACCGCTATCATTCGGAGACCGAAATGATGCGTTATATGCGAAGATTAGCCAGACGCGATATAGCGCTGGATCGCTCGATGATACCACTGGGCTCATGCACGATGAAGCTCAATGCCGCGACCGAGATGCAAAGCATTTCCTATCATGAATTTAACGGTCTGCATCCGTTCGCGCCGCTGTACCAGACGCATGGCTACCAGCAGATGTTTGCAGAACTGGAAGACATGCTGTGCGACCTGACCGGCTTTGACGCCTTTTCGCTGCAACCCAATGCCGGTTCCCAAGGCGAATATACGGGCCTGTTAGTCATCCGCAAATATCATGAAGTCAGAGGTCAGGCGCAGCGTAACATCTGTCTGATACCCGCTTCCGCGCATGGCACCAATCCGGCCAGTGCCACGATGGCAGGCCTTAAGGTTGTCGTAGTCGCTTGCGATGAAAACGGCAATGTCAGCCTGGATGATTTACAGGTAAAACTGGCGGTATATCAAAACACGCTGGCCGCCTTGATGATCACCTATCCGTCCACGCACGGCGTTTTTGAAGAAGCTTTCAGGGAAATTTGCGACCTGATTCACCAGCATGGCGGGCAGGTTTATCTGGACGGCGCCAACTTTAATGCGCTGGTAGGCATCAGCCGTCCCGGCAAAATCGGCGCCGATGTCGCCCATCTTAATCTGCATAAAACTTTCTGCATTCCTCATGGCGGTGGCGGCCCCGGCGTCGGGCCTATTGGCGTAGGCGCGCACCTGGCCCCTTTTCTGCCCGATCACCCTGTAGTTGAAGGCGTCAATCCGGCCAAGAGTGAACACGGCACGATAGGCACGGTGTCCGCCGCACCCTGGGGATCGGCCAGTATCTACACGATTTCCTGGGCCTATATCGCGATGATGGGCGCAGCCGGTTTAAAACAGGCGACGCTGACCGCCATACTGAACGCCAATTATATTGCCAAACGTTTGGCGCCTTACTACCCGATTTTATACACCGGTAAAAACGGCTGGGTGGCGCATGAATGCATTATCGATTGTCATGAATTTAAAAAATCCTGCGGTATAACCGTCGAAGATATTGCCAAGCGTCTGATTGATTATGGTTTTCATGCGCCCACCGTTTCGTTTCCCGTTGCCGACACGTTGATGATAGAACCCACCGAAAGTGAGGATAAAGCCGAAATTGATCGTTTTTGTGCGGCGTTAATCAGTATCCGCGAGGAAATCAAAGCCATTGAAAACGGCACAGCCGATGCCGAAAATAACGTGCTACACAATGCGCCGCATACCCACCGGCTATTACTGGAAGAATGGACCTTGCCGTACTCCAGGAAACAAGCCTTTTTCCCTGACTATGATCAGCATGATGATAAATACTGGCCGCCGGTTGGACGTATTGATAATGTCTATGGTGACAGGCATGTGGTATGTACCTGCCCGCCTTTGTCGGATTATGAGTAAACCGATACCAATATTATTACAGCAAGCCTAATAGCAAGGGCTCTAAAGTAAGAGGTGTCGACCGGGAGGAAACCCTTGGGCGGGTAAAAACCGTTGGTTCCAACTTGTCCTGAGCTTGTCGAAGGCACCCATGTCCGATTAAGCTGTAAAGGTGACGGACGCAATTCCGTTACCCTGGACTCTTCTTCCCTTTGATGCTTTTCCTGGCAGAATAATTAACCTTTGACCCAGTTATTTTCAATAAGTCATATAAAACGAGGTTTACAGACTTTTTAAAAATCTACAACTGTAACTACGTAGAGTATTATATTGTTAAAAGCATTATACCGTAACCAAAATCGGGTTCTGTCTTCTATTTTCGGTCTTCGAATTAATGATTCTGGAGGTGATATGCCAACTAAACAAAAACAACTAGACACAATTCCTTCAAAAGTAGGACAAGATAAAAAATACGATATTGCTTTATCGTTTGCTGGAGAGGACCGCAGTTTTGCCGAAGCTTTGGCGAATGCTTTGTCTGCACGTAACCTCAAAGTTTTCTACGATAAATATGAGAAGGAAATGTTACTTGGAAAGGATCTTTATAGTCATCTATCCAACTTATATCAAAATGAAGCGCATTATTGCGTAATGCTTACTTCAATAAATTACGCTAAAAAACCATGGACGAAGCACGAACGACAGGCTGCCCAAGCCAGGGCCTTAACACAAGATCAAGAATATATACTTCCCATACACCTGGATGACACGGAAATCCCCGGTCTTTCACCTACAATTTCATATCTAGATTGGTTCGCAGAGGGTGGCGCGGAAGCGATCGCTGATACTATTTTCAAGAAGTTTTTCAAGAAGTTTGGGCCCTATAAATCCTTTATTAATTTAGTCAACAGTTTTTCCCACCATTACAGGCATACATTAGGCAAAAATGAAAATAACCGCTCCCTGCATTACGCATACGAGGCGCTATCGCTGTCGATCCGCGACCGCTTGAGGGAGCGCTGGAGCAAAACCTACGACGCCTATAGAGATACCGATTGTAAACACGCCTGGTATCTCTCGATGGAATTTTTAATGGGGCGAACACTCAGTAATGCCATCCTTAGTCTGGGTGTTAGCAATGTTGTTGAAAGCGTGATGCATGCGTATGGTTTGGATATTGAAGAGCTGATAGAATGCGAGCCGGATGCAGGGCTCGGTAATGGTGGTCTGGGTCGTTTGGCCGCCTGTTTCATCGATAGCTGTGCCACTTTACAGTTGCCTGTGACAGGGTATGGTTTGCGTTATGAATATGGGATGTTTTCCCAGCTCATTATTAATGGAGAGCAGGTAGAACAACCTGATCACTGGTTGCGTAACGGCAATGTCTGGGAAATTGAGCGGCCTGAGTATAAGCAGCGAATTAAATTTGGCGGGCGCACAGAATTCCACATCGATGAAAACGGTCATTCACGGGCTTGTTGGGTATCTACGCACGATGTCTTCGCAGTGCCATATGACACCCCCATTCCGGGATATAAAAATAGCACGGTGAATACCTTGCGCTTATGGAAAGCAATATCACCCGACGCATTTGATTTGCAGGAATTTAATGCGGGCGATTATGCAGAAGCAGTTGCTGCAAAAAACACAGTTGGAAACATTACCATGGTGTTGTATCCGAATGATGCCAATGAAAACGGGAAGGAATTGCGGCTACGCCAGCAATATTTACTGGCTTCTGCCAGTTTGCAGGATGTGCTTGAAATTTGGGTCGGTCGACATGGCAAGGATTTTTCTGAATTTGCCGCGAAAAACTGTTTTCAGCTAAACAATACCCATCCCAGTATTGCGGTTGCAGAACTCATGCGTCTGTTGATGGATATTCACGGCATGGGTTGGGATGAAGCCTGGGCTATTACCCGAAAAACCATGGCTTATACCAGTCATACGCTGTTACCAGAAAATCTGGAACGATGGTCAGTCCCTCTGTTTAAACTACTGTTGCCGAGACTGATGGAAATTATTTTTGAGATTAATTTCCATTTTTTAGCCGAAGTATCAGCTCACTGGCCCGGTGATAAAGACCGCTTGGCGCGTATGTCCATAATTGAAGAGGGCGATGAACAGCTCGTTAGAATGGCTTATCTGGCCATAGTCGTCAGCTACTCGGTTAATGGCGTTGCTGAATTACATTCAAAATTGCTGCAACAAGGCTTGTTTCGAGACTTCTATGAGTTGTGGCCGCAAAAATTCAATAATAAAACCAATGGCGTCACTCCCCGTCGTTGGTTGGCTGCGTGTAATCCGGAACTGGCTGCATTAATTACGGAAACCATTGGAGATGGCTGGTTAACGGATTTATCCTTGCTGAAAAGACTTGTTCCTTACGCTGAAGATCAGGACTTTCGTAAGCGCTGGTATGAAGTTAAGCAAGGCGCGAAGCAGAAACTGATTGATTTTAAAAAGCAGGAGCTGGATGTTGATTTGAAGGTCAATGCCTTGTTTGATGTACAGGTAAAGCGAGTGCATGAATACAAACGTCAGTTATTAAATGTGTTGCATGTCATTCATCTTTATGACCGTATCAAGCGCGGCGATACCGCAAACTGGACGGATCGTTGTGTATTGATTGGCGGAAAAGCTGCTCCCGGTGATTACATGGCGAAAAGGATTATCAAACTGATTAATAATGTTGCCACCATCATTAATAATGATCCTGATATTGGTGATAGACTTAAGCTGGTTTTCCTACCCAATCACCGAGTATCCGCGATGGAAAAAATTTGCCCGGGCGCTGATCTTTCTGAGCAAAGTTCTACCGCAGGGAAAGAGGCTTCAGGTACCGGAAATATGAAATTTATGATGAATGGCGCATTGACTATTGGTACGCTGGATGGGGCTAATATCGAAATTCGTGAAGAAGTCGGGGATGAAAATTTTTTCCTGTTTGGCTTGACTGAAGAACAGGTTGAAGAAATGAGACATCATTATGACCCAGTTGCCATGATTGATCATGATGAAGATCTGCAAAGAGTGATAAATCTGATTGAGTGCGGACATTTTAACCAATTCGAGCCGGGAATTTTTGATGATATTTTGATATCAATAAAAAGTCCGCACGATCCCTGTATGACCGTTGCTGATTTTCGTAGCTTTGTCGAGACACAGAAGCGTGTGGAAGAGGCATATCAGGATAAGGATCGCTGGATAAAAATGAGTATTTTTAATTGCGCGGCCAGCGGAAAGTTTTCTACCGATAGAACCATCACAGAATATAATGAAGATATCTGGAAACTTACGCCTGTAGTTGTTGATAATAATTACCTTCTCTAGCAAAGTATCATTGTCAGGCAAGCTGTTTATGCCAAACATTTCGATGGTTGAATATGGGAACGATAATCGATTTACCTATCGCCGTTCCTTAATCGAATGCCAAAATGCCAGACAATAGCCCGACATGTGTTATAGTGTTGGATGCTTGCCCGGTGCCAGGTTTATCCAGCATTAATGATCTGCCAAGGCTTATCTCTCAAACCCACTAAATCCTGACGTCCGTGAATTACAGCGATTATATAGATACTCTCTGGCTGGATAAAATAAATAACTGAAGTTTCCCATTTTTTAAATAGCCCGGCCTCGTTACTTGTGAGGTGCGTATATTTAATGCAGGGTTTGCGCCGTTTATAGCAAACCCCACTTAAATTCGTTTCCCTCTATACGTCACGAGCGTAAAAACTGGGAAACTTCAGATAAATAATACGGTAGCCTTAAAATATCAATTCCCTGACATCGGTTCTTTCTTCGGCCTCCGGCACTCCTCGGTCTATTTCTATTTCGGGAAAAGTTCCAGTTTTTTAGCAGCATCAAAAATACGTTCAATAAATTGCCGGGCGTAAAATTTAGAATCTTTGGCGATATAAACCTGGATTGCTTCTAAATCCTCTAATGCCGATTCTGTCCATTGCCCAAAAGCCGTCTTTTGGCGTCTTCACTCGATAGGAAACGGCCTTCATCAATAGCTTTCAGTCCTTTTTCAATTTTCTGTTTAACATAAAGCTCATACATGATGTCATCCCAAGTTGCCTGGTCGGATACATGTTCAATAATCTGTTTTGCGGCTTGCATATTTTATTCTCTCTTAAGTTTGTAGAAATAACACAACACTACACATAATACATTGTTTCCAATTCGTGTAAATTTAGAGGCGACGTAGGCTGTCGAAATCTGTCCTTACGCCCAAGCTACGTTATCCCCGCTTTTTGGCTTCCAATATTGTCGAAAAAAACTTGGCGTTTCTTCCGAACCGTATAGGGGATGTTTTCTTGCTCCCACATT
>JAQTMV010000052.1:23619-26125 GCA_028714175.1 Methylococcales bacterium | reverse complement strand
GATGTCATTGTTTTGTAGCCTCATGATTCGTTGTTGAATGAGCCCTCTGATTGAGGGCTTGAGGTTACATTTTATTAGTTTAATCGGGCGGTGGGGGTTTTCTCCGCGTTAGCGGCTTCGTCCAACTGTTTGTTTAGAATGCTTCATCCATAATTTTTCGAATACTGTCAATGGATAAATCCCTGTTTAAATTTGATGATTTTTTTAAATCGGCCTGTTATTTTGAGGCTTCTCTTGTTTTAGTCGCATTATTTTTAGGCTGGATCGCCGGTATCGACCCTTTTGAAAAACTTTATTTTTCGGAAGCGGCCATCGCTTACGGAATAATAGGGACAGTTCCCTTGTTTTTAATGTTCCTGGCGCTGGAACAAATGCAGGGTGAGTCTATAGTCAAAATCAGGAAATTACTGCTTCAGACCCTGGGGCCGGGTTTGCACCGCTATCATTGGACCGATTTGTTCATGCTGGCGGCAATTGCGGGTGTAGCTGAAGAACTTTTGTTTCGCGGCGTCATCCAGCCCTGGCTGGAGTCCTCATGGGGCATGACGGCAGGCCTGATCGGCAGTAATATGATTTTTGGACTGGTACATGCGGTAACACCGGTTTATGCGGTCCTGGCGGCTTTTGTCGGGATATATTTGGGTCTGTCTCTGGATTATGGCGGTGATAGAAATTTATTAACCCCTGTTATTATTCATGCTTTGTACGATTTTCTGGCCTTTGTCGCGCTGATGCGCGTGTACCGGGCTAGCCAATTATCAGACCCGGAATAATGACTTCATCACAACACGCCTACCCGAACCGGAAATTGTCTGTTTGGACGCTGGTGTTTTTTGTAGAAAATCAAGTGTTGGCAGCCGTGTTTGTTATCATAGCCATTTACCTAAAAATCAGGAAACAAGATGCTGGGTCGAGTTGAATCTCAACAATTAAAATCTGATCTTATTCTGCCTTGGGTCATCCTCGGCATCATGCTGGTTATGCTGGCGGCCTATATTATTGTTTGTCAAACCGTTGGCGAGCAGTTACAACAGCCTCTGCCGGAATCTCAGCGGGTTATGATAAGAACGGTACTGTATGCCGTTGCTATCGTCACTTTTCCATTGACCAACCTGATAAGGTATATCCAGTTACGCTTGAATCAAACCATGCCGCATTCCAATGCTGAGCTTGTGAATATCGACTGCAGTGATGCAGGCGATAAGAACCCGGGAAAAGGGCAAGTAGAATCGCGTCTGGGACAGCGATCGAGAGCAATGCACGGCATAATTGCCGAGGCAAAAAACCGCTATTTGATGACGGTTATCGTGTCCATGTCACTGAGTGAAAGCATCGGGGTTTTTGGCTTTATCATGTTTATTTTGGGTGATAATTTTAATACCCTATATATATTTACCGGGTTGTCGGCATTAGGGCTGTATTTATACCGGCCCAAAGTGGATGAATTTGCCAGTATAATCGAGGCTCTAGCTCTTGCAAAATAATGAAATGTTACTGGCTGATGCCGATATTTGTGTTAAGTCTGATTTAATGACAAAATGAATCCTGCGCGATGATGAAAATCGGGATGTGCTTCAGGATGGTGTAATGCCCAATAGGAGCGGCTGCCATCGTTCACCTCGATCACTGCTGTCAGACCCAGCTGAAGCGGTATGCCGGCAATGCTCTGCGGCAAATCGGTAGCAACGATATCGGTTTCCAGTAGCAAATGTCCATTGCTCTGAGTAAAACTGATAGCCGGCGCCTTGCTGACCGTCCACTCGCTCCGCACCCGGTAGTCGCTGAACGCAAAGGCTGCCCACTGGCCAGACGGTGAAAAATTGAATTCATGATAGCCCACCTCACCCGCAACGGCGATGAACACCTCAAAACAGGTGTGTTCCCATAACCCGTCTACCGCAGCAGACGGTTGCGGCGCCGGAATGCGTATTTGCGCCAAATCACCGGTCAATTCATAGCTCAGGTGTAGAGCACCTTGAGGCTGTAACTCAACTTCGGCATATACGGCCAGCACAGCAGTAGACGCTGTATCGGGGTGACAGGCCAGACTCTTGTTAACCATTAATTTTTTCTCTACTAAATTCGAATCCAATCGATTCCTCTCTTTAATACCCACGGTGACTGTATTGATAGGAACTGAGTATAAATATCACCTGGATCCTGTCTACCGCTGTTCCGCCAGAAAGGTATGCTTGGCAATCAGGATAGCCAGCATCGGCATGGCCAGACCGAGCAGCATGACGATGATCAATAGTCCGCCCAATTCTCTGTAATCGGCTGGCACTATTACCGCACCGGATGCGTCCCTGATTTCCCGCGTGATTACAAACCACTGATTGAGCGCTTTGGTCAAGAGCTGTGAAAAAGACAGTGCCAGATTTACGAAAGCGGCCATCACTGCAAAATAGGTTGCCTTGAGCCGTTGTGGCGCTGAATTGGCAATCCAGGCCAGCATTGGAATCATCGCGATCTGTCCCAGAGGCGATTCCAGCGCGGTATCGACGAG
>JAQTMV010000052.1:0-23609 GCA_028714175.1 Methylococcales bacterium | reverse complement strand
GGTATGCGCCTGAGTCCATTCGTGAACACCATAAAACAGGGCAATATTCGGTAAGTAAAGCAGGGTCAGGGCGACAGTAAGAACTGCGATAATATAGGTTATCGGACGCTCGGCCATGAACCGCCGGAACAGGAACATCCCGAGCAAGGTCAGCGCACTGGTAATCAACGATAATTGCGATAGAAACTGCTGATCGAAATCAAGCACGTCAATCATCCACCAGGTCTCGCCAGCCCCCGTCGTTGGTACCGCACGGAACGCAAAGATCACGAATGCCGTGCCGAACAGCTGATTTCTTTTACTGCCACTAAGCTCTTGAGTCAAGTGCCACATCAGGAACAATACGATGGCAAGAGATCCGGCAAAAACTATCTCCTCGTTGCTGCGCACATCGGCCAGGCCCATGATGGCTGCGAACAAGGTAAAGCCGAGCCCTCCGCCCAATAGCCACCAATTAATTTCAGGCAGTTCCGTTACAGACCGCCCCAACAAGCGTTCAATGTCTGCAAATTCATAACCAAGAGCTGCAAGCCGCCATTCCTCCTGCGAGCGTAGCCAGGAAGACAGAAGAACACCAAAGACAGAGATAACTGGAATCAGCAATGCCCAGTGATAAACAGTGAGATAAACCGCCGTTTTTTCCGCAGCATTCATCATCTCTACGCCGCTGAACAGATAGACATTAGCTGCGGCGACTATCAGCGTACCACCGATGATAGCCACTCGCCCCAAAGTCTGCATCGTCGTGTGCGCAAGCAAAATTTGTTCCTGTGGAATGGGCTTTCCCTGCTCATCGAAACGCGCCACCGCTTCCACGGTCATGGCATCGGCGACGATATCCTGCATGACATAACCGATCGGCGCCAACAGTGACGCCAGAATATACCAGTTTTCCGCTGGCAGCAAATGGGTCATATAGTCAAGATCCGCCAGCAAGTTTGCCATGATCAGCAAACTTGCAGCGATCAAGGCTGCTCCCAGATAGACCAATCCCGCCTTATACCGCCATAGCAAATCCACCAGATGACCGAGCGGCATTTTCAGCGCCCAAGGCAGCATGACCCAAAAGCTTAAAGCCGCCAGAAATTCGGCTGATAATCCGAGATATTCCTTAACGAAAAAAGTGCCGACGATACCGGTTAAGCCGGATACCCCCGCCGCTAGATAAACCATCAGCGGCGGCACATAACTTAAGCGCATCTGCCGGGCAAGATCATAGATATTACGATCCAGCCAGTTGCGCCACAGAAGTAAAAGATGGTTAAAGGTCAGTACGTCTCTATTGATTGGGCTTTGATTCCTGGGCATTGATTATCCTGATAGGTCAATGTGTATAACTGTTAATAATATCGCATTTCGACTTAAGTAGGGCTTATAAGTTCTGTATGCGAATCATTTGGAATCAGTGAATCAGGTATCAAGAATATATCAAGTCTGACAAAGATGTACCTACTGGAATACGCTACTTGCTTAGCCGCAGCAACCCTGAGGTATCCCCACAAAATATCGTTAAAAAACAATGCATTGTTGGGCAAAAATAAGGATAAAAACAAAATTAAGCAAGTCTGAGCATAAGGTTTCATTCTAAAATAACAACCTGGATTGATAAATTTATGTCAATTATCGCTCTGCTGCATAACTTATTGAAAGAAAAACATCCCAGCATTCATGCTACTCGGCTCCGTGCTTTGATGGCTGCTGTCGAGGCTGGGCTGAGTGGAGCGTCTGTATCGATTACGGCGCTCGGGCGGCCGCTTTCCGGATATGCCTATATCAAACACAAAATCAAACGTATGGATCGCTTAGCCGGGAATCACCATCTCAATACCGAACGCATGGCGATATACGGTGCTATGACCCAGTGGTTGTTGCAGTCCCTGCCCATGCCGTTAATCCTTGTCGACTGGTCGCCCCTGACGGCGGATCAGCATCAGCAGCTCTTACGAGCGGCGCTGCCTACGGGAGGACGTTCCGTTACCCTGTACGAAGCAATTCATCACGTTAAAAAACTGGGCAACCGTAAGATACAGCAGCGATTTCTTAGACGTTTGCAAGCATTGCTACCACCCAGGGTAACGCCTATCATCGTTGCCGATTCCGGATTTCGCACGCCATTTTTTCGCGAAGTTGAAAGTTTGGGCTGGCATTGGCTCGGGCGAATTCGCAATCGGGATTTCATTGACTGGGCCGACCGGCCTGACGCTTGGCTGGCGGCAAAGTCACTCTACGCCAAATCCACTCGAAAACCCAAGTGCTTGGCCTCGGCCCGCTGGGTGCGCAGCCACCCGCTAGACGGTGAGCTGGTGACTTTTTTTCGGCCCGCTAAAGGCCGGAAACATCTGAATGCCCAATGCCAATCAGACTCTATGGTTTCTAGCCAACTCCATTTCGGGTTCAGCCGCGCAACCTAAACTTTTCTCCTTAACTCATATTTAACACTCAAAATTAAAGAACTTAATATAATCAATACATTACATCACCTAATAACCTCAGAAGCGGATCTTTGCAGGTTGCTGTCAGCCCCTGCTGGAAGTAGGACCTTCCCGGCGTTATCTCTGCAAATCTTTCTCTACGTGCTTGAATCCCTACCCCGGCTACTCCTGTGGCGCACTTACCCATTTCTTCCCACAGAACAACGGCCTTCCCGGAGATTTGAGCCGGTCGGCGCTTGGCAATATCCACACGGCAATTTCTGTGCGGACGGACTTTCGAGGCTGCAATTATTCGTTTATCTTCAGGCCCGTAGATTTGATCACCATCCAGATTGCTCCCACCGCTGTATCTCTAGCACACAGGGCGGCCATGGCTTTTACGTCCATGCATATCTCGGTCTGTTACCTCGCCGAGCAGGGGATATGCTAACCGTCCGTTTTGGGCAACTGGCGGTAGAGGGACTTTCACCCTCCAAAATTCACAGCCTTGCCGGCTGCTCCCAGACCCAGTTCGCTTTTGAGGTTGCGAAATACTGCATCCAGATTGGCCAGTATGAGGCAGATGCGCCACCATTTTTCTTTCATCTCAGGCGGTCTCATTTCTGCGTAGGCAGTAGACGCCGGGATGGGTGTCGAGGCTGACTTCGGACGCTTGTTTAGTCGATGTGAGGGCGGTGGCTATTTGCCCTGACGCATCGGCCAGCACCTTTTTTGCTCATATTTTATTGCATCGTATAAGTTCAGCCGAAACACCAGGATCGCTGCACTGACGCTTGGCATCCTCACTGTTTTTAGTGGATTCGTAGTGAAAATATACACACAATGGTGACGGCATGTGGTGGCTTGACGTGAGAGTGGATTGAATCAGGCGGATTATTTTCCGGTCAGCAGCACCCAGGAAAAATGTGTTTCAACGATGCTTACAGCCGCCACTTCATGGTGATATGCGCTGGCCCCGGACCATGCCTTAATCAATGCAAAGCCTGCATCCAGCGCTGTTTTTGTTGCTGTCCATAATTAAAGTAAAGCCGAAAACTATCGACCATACTCGGCTAACTCCTCATTGATTTCTTCAAGATCAAACTCCTCTGGATCAAATTCACCGCCTAACCATTGCAGCATGTCCTCATGATCAGGTTGCTTGGGATCTGAAATTGTTTCAAGAAGTTCTTCATAACCCCAGATACCGCCACAATCTTCCGGTGGACATGCGCGTTTACCTTTAATGCAAACAGGCAAGGCAACTTTACTATCAAAGGGTAGTATTTTTTCAAGTAATATTTTATGCTCCCAACTATCTCCAAAATCGTATTCATATATGAGCGTATCTTTTTCCTTTGATAACAATTGAGATAGCTTGTATTTAGACTCATCTTCTATTTCCATCCCAAACTCATCGTCAGGAATTCCATAAAATACATTATTTGCAATAAATTGGTGTAAATGGCTATCGGTCCAGCCCATTGCAACTTGAATAACGTTGTGGAAAGAGTCCAGTCCTAAATTGCTTGGCACCATAACAGTTCTCCAAATGGGCGGTTTCGCACCGATTAATGATATTTTTATTTGATAAATGGATTTTGCTTGCTTCGTTGTCATTTTAGCAATCCTCGGTTAGAACGGAATATCGTCATCATACGGCGCATCAAAATTATCACGGTTATCATCTTGCCGGACCGGTGCCTGTTCCCGCACGCCGGAAGATTGATAGTTTTGTTGCGGCTGGCTAGCTTCATTTCTCTTGCCGATCAAATCGATAATATTGGCAGTAAGCTCCAGACTGGTTTTAGTCGTGCCATCTTTTGCCTGATATTCGCTTTGCGATAATTCACCCGATACAAACACCTGCTGACCTTTTTTCAGGTAGTTTTGCAACTGCCCTTCCGCACGTTTACCAAACAGTGTTACACGTATCCATAGCGTTTTCTCCTTATCGCCAAAACCGATATTGTTGGCTACAGTAACAGTCAATACTGCCAGCCCGGACGGAGCATATCTGACTTCGGCATCCCTGCCGACGGTACCGGTGAAACTAAATACGTTGCTCATTTTTTATCTCTTGGTTGAATTGACAATGACGCTATTATCGTTTGCTTTGGGATTTTAGCCAAAGGAAAAAGTCATCGTCCGGTAAAGTCCATTTCAACTTTGCCGCCAACAAACTTCAGGTTGACGTCAAAATCAGTGCCTTTAGTCGATTTAAAGCCTTTTATAACCCCTGTTTCACCTTTGCTCAATAATTTTTTAGCCATAGCCGGGGTTATTTTTTTATACGCAATAGTCTTCCAGATAACCGCTTTGCAGCCGTTGCGCCATTCGCTACAGCTGTAAGCTTTGGGTGTTTCGATAATCTTGCCGTTACACAGCGGGCAATCGGCAATCGCGTCTGTTATGTTTAGCGCCTGCTGATTTTGTTGTTTGATATAGCCTGCTTCACCCAGTGTATTAAGGGTGAGTTGTGCATTAAAAACTTTATCATTTGTTTTGATGGCATAAGCGTTCAGGGTTCGGCCATTTTGCAGTAGTTGGCACGCCATCTCCCGGGTGATTGTTAGGCCATAGACCTGTTTCCATAGCACAAATTTGCAGCCTTCTTTCCAGGCGCTGCAACCATAGCCTTTTTTACCTTCAATTATGGGATGATGGCAAAGCGGACAGCCGCCTAATTTGCTGTCGCCATAAAGCGGCTTTGTCGATACATCAGTTATTTTTTTAGTAAATTGAATAATCTCAGCCATGAATTGACCGGGATCATAGGCGTTGTGTTCCATTTTTTTGAGCTTGGCCTCCCATTCGCCGGTCATTGCCGCGGACTTCAGGCGTTCATCAGCGATAATCGAAATGAGATGCCGGCCCGATTCTGTGCTGAGTAACAGCTTTTTTTGCCGCTGGATATAGTTGCGTTTGATGAGCACTTCAATGATCGAGGCTCTGGTCGCGGGTGTGCCCAGCCCTTTTTCTTTTAATGCTTCCTTGAGCTCTTCATCATCACAGGTTTTCCCGGCTGACTCCATCATGCCCAATAAACTGGCTTCGTTATAGGCTTTGGGCGGCGTCGTTTTGCCCTGATT
Source organism: Methylococcales bacterium (assembly GCA_028714175.1). GTDB lineage: Bacteria > Pseudomonadota > Gammaproteobacteria > Methylococcales > Methylomonadaceae > JAGXGJ01. The sequence goes on along the minus strand of JAQTMV010000052.1, from coordinate 18,106 downwards.
AATTGAGGGTTGATGCGGACCCGTTTCACCCTGGACAAAGTTGGGCAGAATTTTTATCTCGTTCCCTTGTGCCGCTTGGGAATGCTGAATGGGCGCATCTTTTTTATACAATATCTGCCAGCCGGGTGATTCGATAATCGTGCCTGTGGTTTTAAATTGTATCTGCCGGGATTCACCCAGAACTGTCGTTATCTGTTTGACACAAGGCGGATAAAAAGCTGCTATAAAACTCAAGACGATGGCTTCATAGACTTTGGCTTCATCATTGGATAAAGATCCCGGCAATGTGGTCGTGGGAATGATGGCATGGTGATCGCTTACTTTGGCGTCATTAAAATAACGAGCACTCAGTTGCAGCTTATCAAGATCCAGCGCTGCTATTTGTGGTCCGAAATGCAGGCGCAATTTTACCAGCAAAGGCTTCATGCCGGGCTTCATATCGTTGGTTAAACAACGGCTATCCGTACGTGGATACGTGATATGTTTTTTCTCGTATAACTGCTGGGCGCACGTTAACGTTTTATCGGCAGTAAACCCGTAACGAATGCTCATGTCTTTCTGTAAATCAGTCAGATCGTACAATAACGGCGGATTGACCAGCTCACGCTTACCTTTAACGGAAATAATCTCAAAATCCTGACCTTCACAAAGGCTTAATAAAGCTTCGGCATCGGGTTTCTGATCAAATCGCCCGCCTACATACTGAAAATCAGCCTCTCTATAGAGTGTATGCAGTTCCCAAAAATCCTTAGGGATAAAATTGGCAATGTCCAAATCTTTTTGCACAATAAGCGCCAGCACAGGCGTTTGCACCCGGCCTATCGTCCATAACTTACTGTGTTGCCCGAACTTGAGGGTATACAACCGGGTAGCATTCAAACCGACTATCCAGTCCGCTTCGCTGCGGCATTTGGCGGCTCGGTATAGTCCATCATAGGCGTTACCATTCTGCAATTGAGCAAAGCCTTTGCGTATCGCATCATCCGTTAACGAACTGATCCACAAGCGTTTGAAGGGTTTTTGTGTACACTGTGCCCACGATAAAATATATCTGAAAATCAGCTCACCTTCCCTGCCTGCGTCGGTGGCGCATATAATTTCATCGGCGGCATTGAATAAGCGCTTGATGGTATTTAATTGCTTTTGCGCAGACTCATCACCGCGCGCTTTCAGGCCGAATTGCTCGGGAATGATGGGTAAAGCTTCCAACGACCAGCGTTTCCACTCGGGACGGTATTCATCCGGTTCTTTTAGTTCGACCAAGTGGCCAAACGCCCAGGTAATCTGGTAGCCATTGTCCTCAAAATAACCATCGCGTTTGTTGTTGATTCTTAGACATTTGGCTATGTCGCGGGCAACGGAGGGCTTTTCGGTCAGGATGACTTTCATATTGCAGTTAAGTAGCGTGGGCAGGCTTTTTTGCCCACCGTTCACAACACCAAAAGTATAGCTTTATCAAATGTAGTGGGCAGAACAATATTGCCCACCATGACTATGAGCTGTTCACGCCGCCCGCAATATAAAATCCAAATGCACGGCGTCATATGGAAACAGCACCTTGCCGTTGCCGGCTTTGTCCAGCAGGCCGCAATGCAGCAAGGCTGCCACATCGCCATGCACCGCCTTGACATCGCGTTCCACGCGACGCGCCACTTCGCGGATGGTCAGTTCGCCCGCGCCGGTCATGACTTTTAAAATCTGCCAGCGTTTCAAGGTCAGCGTTTTCCAGAGCTGCTCTTCGGACTCGAACCCGATACGTGCGCCTTGCGGCCGGCCGGTTTCCCAAGCGTTTAAAAACCGGTCAGACACCGCCTGACGGCTGGTGATGCCTATCGTCACTCTGGTCAATAATTGCGCCTTCATGTTGGATACGATAACAACAGGATAAAACGCTGTCAAAAATATCAGTTGAGTAGGGTGGGCTGGCTTTTTTGCCTACCGTTCGCGACATCAAAAGTATATATTTATAAATGTGGTGGGCAGAACGACATTGCCAATCCTACATGGCTATATTCAGGATGGGTAAATGGTTTTTTTATTTGCCCATATATTTTTATCCGTTTCTTGACAATTTGCAGATAAACATAGTCTATGTCCGTGAATACGGATTGTAGGGCATTGTTGTAAGCCGCCAACTTATCTGTCGTGATCTTTAATGGATTTGCCTGCGCCAGTATGCCGAGGTAGTGTTTTATTTGGTTCACCAATTTGGTTACTGTGTGCGTGGTGCGACTACCTAATTCAAAGTTCATCCAAAAGCGAGAGCCTGCATTAAAACCAGCAAATACCCATAAGTAGGGACTACCCGTAAATCGTGCCGAGTTATTGGGATGATATGAGCCACCCCTCGTTGGGTGGGGAATAAAAGACTCAGGACGTAAAGGGCGCAACAGGCATTAGTGGCAGCATGATTTCCGCAAATTAATTCGACTGAAATACGCAAAAACAGGCTTTCAGTGAAATTAACGACCCCCTGATACAAATCGCCGACAGTATTATATACCCCAGCCTGTCACTGGTATCGTCTGCCCCGTAATCCCCGCGGCAGCGCTAGAGGCCAGAAAAACCACGGTGGCCGCGATATCCTCTCGTTTAGCCCAACGTTTAAGATCTTTGGGTTTCATCGCCTCAATATTTGATACCGTGTCTACTAACCCAGGTGCCACGGCATTAACGCGGATACCGAAATCACGACCTTCCAGAGCCAACGTCCGCGTGAGGGCATCTACTCCTGCCTTGGCGCAGTTATAAGCGACCATATTCGCCTGAGGGAGGTTAGCCCGTGCAAAGTTAATGATCACGCCGCCTCCGCCATCTCTCAGATGCGGGAAAACCGCCCGTGAGCATAAAAAAGCAGACAACAGGTTATTGCCCAATTCATGGTTCCAGTCAGCCAGATTGTGTTCTGTAGCAGATTTGTAACGGGTTAGGCCGCCCGCCAGGTTAACCAGGACATTGATTTGACCATACTCGCGGATGGTACGCGCTATCATCTGATCCACCTGATTCTCATCGGTTAGATCAGCCGCAAGCGGGAGTATGCGTGCCCCGCTTGCGCGCAGTTCGTCAGCCCGCGCTTTTACATTCGTTTGGGTGCGCGCCACAATCACGAGTGCAGCACCTTGTTCTGCCAGCGCCTTTGCTACTGCCTGGCCCACCTGCCCATCCCTGCTGACGCCCGTTACCAGCGCAACCTTTCCTTCCAGAATATTTGACATGTTAGTCACCTCTTCACTTGGTACCCCTGAGTCCGTGTTCCACACTTATCGGGGGGTAAGATTTTGAAATTTAAGAACCAAAAATAGGATATTCCCTTCAGTGTCCGTCGTCAAATGCTTTACCTTGGCCGGCTGAGATTAAAAATAGCCTGCTGAAGGGCCTGCTAAGATAGGGTCAATACGAACGAAATGGGTATTTCAAGTGTCAAATTTTGGTGTACTTTACGTTTTCGCAGACCTTTATGACTAACAAAGCCAAAAGCATTGATAAGATCGAGTTAAATAAAGGTGATGCCTTATTAGTTATTGACATCCAAAATGATTTTTTGCCCGGGGGCAGTTTGGCTGTACCGGAGGGAGGTCAGATTATACCCGCCGTGAATGCGTATATTGATGAATTTATCAAACGTCAATTGCCTGTATTTGCAACCCGTGACTGGCATCCATCTAACCATTGCTCTTTTATTCAGCAAGGCGGTCCCTGGCCGGAACACTGCATTGCCGGATCCAAAGGCGCAGAATTCGCAGCCGATTTGCATCTTCCTGTCTCTGCTTATATTATTTCCAAAGGTACCGATATTGAACATGACGGCTATTCAGGTTTCGCAAACCGGACATTCAAGGAGCAACTTGATAATGTAGGTGCCAGCCGTTTATTTATCGGCGGACTTGCGACCGATTATTGCGTTTTAAATACGGTCCGTGATGCACTGAGCTACCATTATAAGGTGTTGTTGTTAACAGATGCTGTACGCGCAGTTAACGTTCAACGGCAAGATGGGGAAAACGCAATAAACCAAATGATTCAAAAGGGTGCGATACCTATAACAATGGCTATGATCAGATAATGTCCAACAGCGCCTTGCTTACCGATCTCTACCAGCTAACCATGCTTCAGGGCTATTATGAACAGAACATGGAAGAGCTTGCCGTATTTGAATTTTTTGTCAGAAAATTACCTGAAAACCGGGGTTATCTGGTAGCAGCAGGTCTGGCTCAGGTCTTAACTTATCTGGAACAATTGCAATTTTCTTCCGATGAAATTGCATGGCTGGCAAGTACCGGACAATTCAAACCGGCAGTGCTTGATCGGCTTGCGACCTTAAAATTTACCGGCGATGTTCATGCAATGCCTGAAGGCACGGTGTTTTTCCCGAATGAACCACTATTACGCATTACGGCGCCGCTTCCCGAAGCGCAATTGATTGAAAGCAGGATCATCAATCTATTGCATTTTCAGACCTTGATTGCCTCTAAAGCCGCGCGCTCGGTACTTATCGCACCGGACAAGCTGCTGGTTGATTTCGGCATGCGCCGGGCGCACGGCAGTGAAGCCGCACTGTTGGCAGCCCGGGCAAGTTATCTGGCGGGGTTCACTGGTTCAGCGACAGTTGCTGCCGGTATGGATTTTGGTATCCCCATTTTTGGCACAATGGCGCATTCCTTTATACAAACCTACAGTCGCGAAAGCCAGGCCTTTGTCCATTTTGCAGAGGCCAATCCTGATAATGCCGTGTTATTGATCGACACTTACGATACCGAAGCGGGTGCGCAAAAAGTAGTTGATCTCAAGGCCGCATTACACGCGCAAGGTATAAAAATCAAGGGAGTTCGCCTTGACAGTGGTGATTTGGCTGACCATGCCCGAAAAGTCAGAATAATCCTTGACCGTGGCGGCCTTAACAAAACAACCATCTTTGCCAGCGGCAATATTGATGAATATAAACTTGAAGGATTGATGGCCCAGCAAGCCCCGATTGATGGCTTCGGCATCGGTACGCATATGGATACCTCAGCCGATGCACCTTATCTGGACTGTGCCTATAAATTGCAGGAATATGCCGGAATTGCCAGGCGCAAGCGCTCAGAGGGAAAAGCGACCTGGCCCGGACGTAAACAGGTTTATCGTAACTACAATGATAAAGGCATTATGTCCGGTGATACCGTTACCGTTGACAATGCGCCCTGCGCAGGTGAACCGTTACTGCAAATGGTTATGCGGGGCGGTAAGCCTATAGCAGGGCAGCCTACGCTGATCGAGGCCAGAGAACGGGCTAAACGTCAATTAAATGGTTTACCAGTATCATTGCGTCAATTAAGTAATGCCCCGGAATACCCGGTAATTATTTCTGCTGAACTTCAAGCGTTGGCGAAAATAGTAGATGAACGAATCACGGGTTGAAAGCGCTGGTCAAAAATGATAATCGCATAGTGTTTTGATGCCGGATCGCGACTTCTGACCGTTCTTGAGCCAGGAAAAGTCATCCGTAGCCTTAAAACAGCAAAAAAAGATCGAAATCAATGAAGCTTCAAATAACTACACAAGGAGTACGCGCAGTTAACAAGTGAGCTTGACAACTGCTAACGAGGTAGAGTAAAAATAAAATTTCCGAGTCGTTACGCTCCGATGGAGTAGTAATCTTCACTGGATAGGCAAGTTACCTGATAATCGTGTCACCGTTCAAACAGTTGAGGAGGAAACGATCATGAGTAAAGAAGACGACATCGTTTTGCGAAAAAAAAAGGAAGACCCAGTAGAAGAAAAAACTATCGCCGCCGCGAAGGATATCGTATTGATTACCGGCATCGGTGGCTTCCTCGGGCTTTTACTCAGCAAAGTGCTGGCACAGGATTATTGTGTCATTGGCTTGGATCGGGAATCCGAATGCTTAAAGTATCCGGACTGTGTGCCCTGCGATCTAACCTCGGACAGGTCGGTCAAGAAGGCCATGGACGAGTTGCGAAAGCGCTTTGGCAGGCGCTTTATCTCGGTCATACACTTGTCCGGTTATTATGATTTCACCGGTGAGCCCAATCCGCTCTATGAGGAAGTCAATGTCAAAGGCACCCGCCGCTTGCTGCAGGCCCTGCAAGACTTCGAGGTTGAACAGTTAATCTATGCCAGCACGATGCTCGTACATGCCCCCACCGAGCCCGGCGTACCTATCACGGAGGATTGGCCGCTACAGCCCAAGTGGGCCTATCCACAGTCAAAGCTTGAGACGGAGGAAGTCGTCCGAAACGAGCATGGCGCCATTCGCTATGTGCTGCCGCGCATCGCAGGCGTATATACGGATCATGTCCAGCCACCGACGCTGGCGCATCAGATACAGCGTATCTACGAACGCCAGTTTACCAGCCGCGTCTTCGCCGGTACTATCTCCCACGGCCAGTCATTTATTCATATCGACGACCTGCTCGACGCTATCATTCGTATCGTCCAGCGGCGTAATGAGTTACCCGCTGAGACCGCACTGCTACTGGGCGAACCATCGACGATGGGCTATGAGGCTCTGCAAAACGAATTAGGATTTTTGATCCATGGCGAAGCATGGACGACGGAAACGCTGCCGAAAATTCTGGCCAAAACCGGCGCCCGTTTGCAGCATCAGATGGAGATTGTCATTCCGGATTCTATCGACAAAGGCGAAAAACCTTTTATCAAGCCGTTTATGGTTGACCTGGCTGATGATCATTATGAGCTGGATATTTCCAGGGCCAGGAAGCTGTTAGATTGGGAGCCCAAACATTCATTGCGCGATGCTTTGCCGGCGATTGTAAAGGCACTCAAAGCCGACCCCTTGAGCTGGTATAAGCGCAATAAACTCACGCCGGCCGAATGGATCGAGACTATGTCCGCACAATCCGAGCCCGCCGATCAGTTCCTGGAAACCTATAACCGGTCGGTGCGCGATGAGCGTCGGCAAAACCTGTGGGCGCATTTTCTCAATATGAGCATGGGCACCTGGCTAATGACCAGCCCCCCCATTCTGGGTTATCAAGACCAGGTGATGGTAGTCAACGATCTTATAAGCGGCGCTCTGGTATTTCTATTGGGCGCTCTATCGCTGTCGCGAACGATGGCCTGGGCGCGTTTCGCCAATGCCGCGGTGGGGCTGTGGCTGTTGTTCGCGCCCCTGGTTTTCTGGACGCCGAGCGCTGCGGCTTATCTCAATGATACTCTGGTAGGTTCCCTGGTAATCGGCTTCGCGGTCCTTGCGCGCCCCATGCCGGGCATCGGCCTTATGGCAAGCATGACCGGTCCCGATATCCCGCCCGGATGGGACTACAGCCCGTCATCGTGGATGCAGCGAATACCGATTATCTTCCTGGCGTTCATTGGGCTCTATGTCTCCCGCTATCTTGCCGCCTATCAGTTGGGTCATATCGACAACGCCTGGGATCCTTATTTCGGCGACGGTACCGAACGGATCATCACATCTGATGTATCAAAGGCATGGCCCGTTCCCGATGCCGGCCTCGGCGCCGTGACCTATGTGCTGGAGATACTCACCGGCATCATAGGCGGCCGTGATCGCTGGCGCACGATGCCATGGCTGGTGATTCTGTTTGGCGTGATGATCGTGCCCTTGGGCGCCGTCAGCATCTTCTTCATCATTATCCAGCCCATTCTGATCGGAACCTGGTGCACACTCTGCCTGTTTGCGGCAGCGGCGATGCTCATCCAGATTCCTTATTCTGTCGATGAACTGGTTGCCACCGGCCAGTTTCTGGCGGAACGCCGGCGCAACGGCAAGTCGATCATTTTGGCTTTCTTGCGCGGCGACACGATGGAAGGCGGTCGCAAAATGGAGTCCGAGGATTTTGAAGGGTCGCCCTGGACTATCCTCAAGGACATGCTCGGTGGCGGCGTCAATTTACCCTGGTCATTGGTTTGTAGTGTTGCCATCGGGGTTTGGTTGATGTGCACCCGGCTGATTTTCGCTACGCAAGGCGCGCAAGCGAACAGCGACCATTTGATCGGCGCTCTGGTCATTACGATTTCTATTACGGCTTTGGCTGAATCCGCCCGTCCGGCACGTTTTGTCAATATGCTGCTTGCCGTTCCTCTGATGGCTGCACCCTGGATGCTCGACGGCGGAAGCCCTAGCGCTGATTGGGCGGGAGCCGTGGCGGGTTTGTTGCTGATCCTTTCGAGCATACCCAGGGGCAAGATCGAGAATCACTACGGGAACTGGAGCCGGTATCTGGTTTAATCTTTTAAATTTCCGACATGCAGGCCGCATTCTTTTTGTGCTCCCGCCTCCCACCACCAGCGGCCGGCCCTTTCATGTTCATTAGGTAGAATTGCTCGTGTGCAGGGTTCGCAGCCTATGCTGGTATAGCCTTTTTCGTGTAATTCATTATAAGGAACCTGATAGGCTTGTATGTGATCCCAGACTTGCGCTGAACTCCAGTTGACTAACGGATTAAATTTAATAAGGGGGTGTCCGGTTATAGAAAACTCGGTGTCTATTTGCACTTCAGGAACAGCCTGCCGGGTATCCGGGCTTTGATCTTTGCGTTGACCGGTAATCCATGCATCTAAATGAGCCAGTTTGCGTTTTAACGACTCAACTTTACGGATACCGCAACATTCACTATGGCCGTCCACATAGAAGCTGAACAGGCCTTTCCTTTTTACCAGGCTATCGAGCAGGTCTTTATCCGGCGATAAGAATTCAAAGTCGATCTGGTAATGTTTTCTGACTTTTTCTATGAAGCGGTAGGTTTCAGGATGTAAACGGCCGGTATCCAAAGCAAAAACGGGGATGTCTTTTCTGATATTGACAGCCATATCGATCAGCGCCACATCTTCTGCACCGCTGAAAGCAATCGCTATATTATCAAATAGTTCCAGCGCTTTTTTAAGGATGATACGTGGATTTTTATCGGCAAGGTCGGTTTGTAATTGCTGAATATCAAAGGTTGTCATAATTTTCTTTTCCAATAGGGGTTCTTGTACAGAGTTACACTGCTATAAGTTAACGGATTTATCAGCAGATTGTCGATGAGAATTGCATCATCTGTGCTTACAATCTGGTGCTGAATTTTGTTGCCAGGGAATTTTGCAGTAAGGCACTTGTCAATAAGTTGCATGATTTAAGGATTTTACAGGAGAAACCAAAATGAAAATGCAAAAAATCGATAAAGTACTGGTAGGGGAAGCCCTGGTAGGTGAAGGTAATGAAATGGCTCACATTGATCTGTTAATGGGGCCGCGCGGTAGCGCCGCAGAAATCGCATTTTGTACCACGCTGACAAATCAGAAACGGGGCGATAATGCCTTACTGGCGCTGGTCGCTCCCAATCTTATGGCTAAGCCTAATACCGTAATATTCAACAAGGTCGAAATCAAGAACGAGAAACAGGTAAACCAAATGTTCGGACCAGCGGAACGCGGTGTGGCTAAAGCTGTGGTCGATAGCGTCAAAGAGGGTGTAATACCCCTAGCAGAAGCCGGCGATGTCTTTATCTGCGTGGGTATCTATATTCACTGGGATGCCGAGGACAACAATAAAATCCAGGACTGGAATTATGAAGCCACCAAGCTGGCGATCAAACGCGCTGTCGCAGGAGAACCGACGCCTGCCGAAGTGATTGCCCAGGAAGACGTGATGCATCATCCGCTCGCGGCACACGATTGAAGAGTCAATCAGGGTAAAAAAGTTTACCGGTTATCCGAATATTACCGCCCTGTGCCGGGTTTACAAGGGTAGGGCGGTATCGTTTGGGTGAGTTGAAACTTTGTTGTAAACTGTGAACCGGAGTTGGTCAAATAACCTGTTATGATTGTGCCGCCAGGCCTTCAAATACATGCAACTAATAGCGGTGTCTCTATAAGTTATATATTTTATAACTTGGCCGCAGGAGGCAAGATGTTCTCCCGCATTCAGGAGGATAGCTTGAAAGTTATTTTAATTTTAATTAGGAAATTAGTGATGAGAAGAATATATTTTTTAGCGCCTGATATGGAAACAACCCACGCAATTGTTAATGAACTCCGTAGTGAAGGAATAGAAGATAGGCATATACATATATTAGCCAAAAGAGATACCCCTCTTGAAGATATGCCTGAGGCATCTATGCTACAAAAAACTGATTTTATTCCGGCCGTGGAGCGGGGAGTAGTCTTAGGTGGTACAACAGGATTATTAGCAGGTTTGGCGGCTTTGTCTTATTCCGGATTTGTTATTGCCGGGGGGGCAGTATTAGGGGTCATAATGGCTGGTGCAACAATTGGTTCTCTGATGGGTGGACTGGCAGGAATGAATTCTGGTAATTCGAAATTGAAAAAGTTTGAAAATGCAATCGAAAATGGTGAATTGTTAGTCCTGCTTGATATTCCTAAGGATAAAATAGACGAGATTACTCAAAAAATTATTAAACATCATCCAAATGCCGAGTTTGAGGGTATAGAGCCAATTTTGCCACTATCTTATTAAGCAAAAATACAACGCGAAACAGAAATACAGCTACTCCACATAACCGTTGATTTTGCACGGTTACCAAGAAACGCATAAGGGTTCATCTGGAATCTATCCGGGAAACTCCTTGATTCCAGATTTATGGCTCAACGTGATTGCCCTCTTGTGCGTCTTGAAATAGCAACCTTGAGTTATTGCTTTCATGACTTAATTTTTTGCCGTGCTTAACCCTTTCTGTTTAACGAGATTGATCAGACTGCCCGCAAGCACCATTTCTACCTGATAGGGTGTCATCCGATGTTCGGTCTCATAGGTCTCGTCCTTAGTTAGATTATTTACCTGGATTCTATTGCCTTTGCGAATGGCATTGCGTAAATCTGGAATGGAGAGTTTGTCTCCTTTAGATATCGTCTTCCAATCTTCAGGATTGATAAATATCAAAGGGAGAATGCCAAAGTTGCTAAGATTCTGTAAATGAATTCTGGCAAAACCTTTTGCAATTACTGCCTTAACTCCCAAATAGCGGGGGCCTAATGCTGCATGTTCGCGACTGGAACCCTGCCCGTAATTGGTACCGCCAACTATAAACGACCCTTGTTGATGATAGTCAATTGTTCTTTCGTAATACGTTTCGTCGATTTGGCTAAAAACAAACCGACTAATTTCCGGGATATTACTGCGAAAAGGCAGTACCTTGGCACCAGCCGGCATAATTTCGTCCGTGGAAATGTCATCCCCCAGTTTCAATAGTACCGGCCCTTCGAAACTATCGGGCAGAGGTTCTAAAGTCGGCAATGGTTTGATATTGGGGCCTTTCTCCAGATCATACTGTTCGCCTTCCTTTGCGGGAGGTACCAGCATTTCGGTATTGAGTAGAACGGTCTCAGGTGCCAGGTAGCGAGGGTATGCCATACCCAGGGTACGCGGATCTGTAATTACGCCAGTCAAGGCCGAGGCAGCGGCAGTTTCCGGGCTGCACAAATAAACCTGATCTTCCCTGGTGCCCGAGCGGCCCGGAAAATTCCGGGGCACGGTGCGCAGGCTAATGCGGCCCGTAGCCGGCGCCTGTCCCATGCCGATACAGCCGCCGCATCCCGCCTGATGGATGCGCGCGCCGGCATGGATGAGTTTTCCGAGTATACCCATTGCCGTCATGTTTTCCAAAATCTGCCGGGATGTGGGGTTGACGTCGAAAGAAACGCGGTCATGTACCTGTTTGCCGTCGACGATCATGGCCGCGATGGCAAAATCCCGAAGACCAGGATTCGCGGACGAGCCGATATAGGCCTGGTAGATTTCCCTGCCCGCAACCTCGCGCACCGGCACCACGTTACCCGGACTGCTGGGCAGCGCAATCAAAGGCTCCAGTTCCGACAGGTTGATTTCCTCGTATTCATCGTATCTCGCATCCTCATCGGCGAGGATTTCCCGAAAGGCTCCCTCACGCCGCTGACTTTTCAGGAATTCCCTGACTGCATCATCCGCTGGAAAAACCGTTGTAGTGGCGCCTAGTTCGGCCCCCATATTGGCGATCACGTGTCGGTCCATCGCGGTCAGGGATTTCAATCCGGGGCCGTAATACTCGACGATCTTGCCAATCCCGCCGTCCACATTGTGCCGGCGCAACATTTCCAGAATCACATCCTTCGCGCTCACCCAGTCAGGAAGCTCCCCTACCAGTTTGACGCCCCATATCATCGGCATGTTCATGTAAAAAGGCTCCCCCGCCATAGCCATTGCCACCTCCAGTCCACCCGCGCCGATTGCCATCATCCCTAATGAACCGGCCGCGCAAGTGTGGCTGTCCGAGCCTAACAAGGTTTTGCCCGGTATGCCGAAGCGCTCCATATGGACGGGATGGCTCACGCCATTACCGGGCCTGCTATACCAAAGACCAAATTTCTTGCACGCGCTACGTAAAAACAGATGGTCGTCGGCGTTTTTGAAGTCTTCCTGCAGCAGATTATGGTCCACATACTGGGCGGAAAGCTCGGTTCGTACGTGCGGAATTCCAAGCGCTTCAAATTCCAGCATGACCAGTGTGCCCGTCGCATCCTGGGTGAGTGTTTGATCAATTTTCAGACCAATCTCTTCATCGGGTATCATGCGACCTTCGACCAAGTGACTTTCGATCAGCTTCTGCGTTATGTTTTTACCCATGGCTTGTACTCCCCTATGAAATGGAATCAGATATTTCGCATTACCGAATTATTAGAAAGGACATGTCGCTTTCAGTTCATAATTGCTACGATTGTAATTCACATAGAATCCTCCAAAGTCAGCGAGGTAGCCTGAATGAAGCGAAGCGGAATCCGTAGTAATCGGAGGCATCGCATACCTTGATTACCAATAACGTTCATCGGGGCAGAAATGCAATTTCTATTGTTGTAATATCGTGTTGACGCATAACGAATAAGATTAGATTGTGAGATCGGAGCGACTGGCATGATAGTCAGCTAGCTGGTGGAAGTCCAGCCATTGCCCTGTGAGAAGGGAAAATGCAGGCGAAGGCAAGGGTGTCCAAAGAAACTCTAAGTAGCTACCCAACAGGGAAATACGGTTACCGAGAGCCAATGCGGGATCTGAAGGAAGCCCTCGCCAAATCGGTCACCTAAACGCAAGTGAACCTTCGTAAGGCGGCAGCAAGGGGGTAAGGTGCCCGCGACCACCGAAGCCCGATATTCTCACCGTAACGTGTTAAAGGACCGTAAGGATTCCTTCATAAATGAGTAACATCCCTGATTTTGTTACATCTGGAACGTCACGCCATAGTCAATCGGCTCCAAATCACGTTCCCGCAGCTCATACATGCCGAAACGATTGGCGTGATGCGTCCGATATGGACTAAACGCAGCCGCCAATTCTGGCGTCAACTTCATCCCCTCCGCTTCCAGTTCCTTGAATGCCTGCGTCATTGTATGGCAGTTGTGGAAAATCATCAGATTGGCAATCAGATGGTTGTACTTGATTATCTTCAGCTGATCCTCACGCACATTTTCCTCAATGGTGTCTGATCCGAAATATGCCCACTGCGCAAAGTTGTTGAAACCTTTACACTTGTTTTGCGCTGCCTGGATGACCTGGCGTAGCGCATCGTCGCTTATATATTCCAGCAGAAATAGGGTGCGGACGACCCGGCCCAACTCACGAAAGGAGAAATACAGTTTGTTTTTCCGACTGGCGGTACCGAGCTTGCGCAAAATGGTCGATGGTTGAATACGCCCCGCACGAATCGATTGCGCCACTTGCAGCATGTCCGGCAAATGACAGGCGATCAAATCCCAATCTATCGCATCCTTGGTAAACAGATCATCAATGTGTTTATACACTTCGTCGGCAGTTGGTCGGAACCATTTAAAATCTTTCCAGTTGCGAATACGCGGCATCAGTTTGATACCCAGCAAAAATGCCAAGCCATAAACCGGTGCGCTTTGCGCCTGGGTATCGCCATGCAATGTGTCGGGCTGAATATCCGAATTGTTCTTTGTCAGCCCATCCAGGATATACACAGCTTCCCAGACACCGCAGGGAATGAAATGCGAAAACAGCGCAATATACGTGTCGCTGACATGGTAGTAAGCAATGCCACCATAACCGCCGTAACGGATATGTCGTTCTGATAGCAGATTATTTTCATACAGATTCCATTGCGTACCGTCTGCCGCTGCGCGTTTTGTATCACCCCAATAGCGTGGCAGTTGAAATTGATTGTACGCATTGATCGTCGTACAAATAGCGGCCTCGAGTTTCTCCGTCGTGACTTGGCGTTGATTGACGAACGACACTTGACGCGCACTGACGTCGGCAATGTTCTTGGAAATTTGTGTCGGCCCTAAACCGGTGCCATAGGCGAACACCGTCAGAATCTTGCGCCGGTCTTCCTCCTGCAACTTACCCTGGTGACCACTCAACGGGCCGAAATGCTTGCCCCACCCAATCCATTTCATGGTATCGGCAAGCACGTCCAGCAACGAAAGGCCCATGCCATCGAGTTTGCGCCTTAATGCGTCATCCAACTGCTTGAATCCGGGTGGCGTCTCTTTTTTCTCTTGCCGGCCCAGCTTCGGCCTGCCATCAACGATCTTGAAATAAGGATTGTCCTGATAAGTCTTATCAGCCTGCTGTGCCGCCTCTGTCAGCAAGGTGCGAATATGCTTGATAAATGCTGCACTCTCGACTGGTAAATCTACTTTCTCGCCGTAATCCGCGCGTGTACGTTCGCATTCCTCCATCGGCACCAGTTCATTCCGGTAATCTGAATACGCATCGCTGCCGATCACGCAAAGGTCGCCAGATTTCAGTTCCCTTACCATTTGCAAACAGACGCATGCCTCGAACTGGCGGCGGTTGATTCGGGTCGGTACTGAGTCGCGCTTGACCTCGCCAGTTACCAACTTCCACCATTTTTCGGGAATCCAGTCCAGATCGTACTCAGTTAATATTATCTTACCTTTGCCCTTGAGCATTAGCCACTCGCTCTGCCGGTGGCTGTTCTCCAACATAAATGCCAACGACCGCTCAAAACTGGCATCCTGACTGGTGGATTCTAGCTTTAACTTGCTCAAAATCCGTAGCATCTCCGCCCGCCGTGGCTTGAAGAACTTCCAGACAAAACGGAACTCGTTCTTCCCGCCTTATTCCGCATGCAAGCGCGAGAATTCGCACAAATCGGGGCGAGCCGTCACAGCTTGGCGAACGCCTTTCAATTGTTCGTCTGCCGACTGGGTGGAATTCAAGAGCGTTTCCAGCATCGCAAACCGGCGCAAAATCTCATCGGTCTTCTCTTGATTATCAGTCAGATATTTTTCAAGGGCATCTTCGGCGCTGTGCAACGCTCTCTTCATCTGTCTGCAAAAGATATTGCAGAGATCATCGATCACAACCGCCAGACGTTGCCGAATCAAGGTCAAGGCAACGGTGTAGCGTTTGGCAGCAGTCATATCCACCATGCTGGCGGCATCGAGACTGTTGCCTTCCAGCGCCCATTGTTTGATTTTAATGACCGGTATAGTTTTTAACAGGTCTGCGTGACAAGCCAACTCGGTCAATCGGTCATAACGTTCGACCAAATCGCGCATGCCGTCTATCGTCGGTTTGGCGGCATCTTGCTTGATATCGTTCCAAGGACTCACGCGGCGCGGATCATCACCCACTATGAAGAGCTTGTCGATAAAAGTCCGGCCAGCCTCTCCAAGTGCATCGTGAATTTGCAGGTGCAGTGCCTGATTCGTTGCAATCCGTTCGACGCGGGCTTCCCGCAGCAGGGTATCGAATGCCGGCAACTCGTAACGATGACGCACCAAGGTCTCGATACCGATATTGATAATATCAATGACATCTTCCTTGGTTAGAGCGGCCTCGGAAAAAGTTTGTCGCATCAGCGCCTTGCCATCTTCGCCGAATGGTTTGACTGCCAAAAACGCCCGCACCGCCGACAAGTGTTTGCGTCTGGCCTGGGAAACATCGTACTGCCGCAAATTCTCCCGATCATAGGCTTCGCCCATGCTGGAGGCGACATGTTCGGCAATGGCATTCGGTAATTGCTCGGAGGTTACAAAATAGCCCAGCCGTTGATAGGTTTTTAATAGCAGGGCAAATCCCAAGCGCGTAGTGCTTGAGCGAGTAGCGCTATCGCAATATTCCAGCTCGACATCAGTCACTGAGTAGAAACGTTCCAATTCCGATTGCACAAGTCGGCTTTTGAATCGGGGATAGGCGGTATCGCTAGGTTGCAATTTTAAAAACCGGAAAGTGGTTTAGTACAAGAAAAACGTCCGTTTATCTTGTAAGCTAAAAATCGACCAAACCAGGCGAAAAATCTACAAGAAAACTCATTGAGAAAAACAAAGCAACATTGTACACTTAATTCTATCTTTTCTTGTATATTGAAATTTATCATGCTTGTTGGTTATGTCCGTGTATCCAAAAACGATGGCACTCAGACTTTATCTCCACAGCTTGACGCTATGCTGGCAGCAGGTATCGAGCCTAGCCGGATATATGAAGATTTAGCATCAGGTCGCAAAGATGATAGACCAGGGCTTAATGCCTGTCTTAAGGCGCTTCAGCCTGGTAACACACTAGTCGTATGGAAACTGGATAGGCTAGGCCGCGATTTGAAACATTTGGTAAAGACGCTAGACGATCTACGTTCTCGTAACGTTGGATTGAAAGTATTGGCAGGTGCCGGTGCCCAAATCGATACAACCACCTCAAACGGTCGATTGTTCTTTGGGATTTTTGCAGTGCTGGCTGAATTTGAACGGGAATTGATTGTTGAGCGCACTCAGGCTGGACTTGCTGCGGCAAGAGCACGAGGTCGAAAAGGCGGGCGTCCTCGAAAGATGGATCGAGCAACCGTGATGATGGCGATGTCGGCTTTGTCAGATCCCAAAGCTAATCATCTGAAGTAGCCAAAAGGCTTGGGATTGCGACTACGACACTTTATATGTACCCTAACGGCGATGGATCGTTAAAAGAGGCAGGGCAATCCATCATTAGATAAATTGATTTTTGACAAAAGCGGCCATTGAATTATCGAAGCATATTGTAGCCCTCGACCCAAACCCGTCATTAACGATTTTCAAACTTTATAATTACAATATGTCACAAAAGATAACAACAAGTGATTCGCCCCCAGATCCTAAGCAAAACTGCATACTTGCAGCCCTTCCTACCACGGATTACAACCGCCTGTTACCCGATCTTAAGCTCGTTGAGTTGCCATTGGGATGGACGATGTCCGAGTCAGGTGACCATGTAAACTTTGTGCATTTTCCGACATCAGGCATTGTTTCGTTGGTCTATTCCTTGGAAGACGGATCTACAAGCGCAACCGCTCTGGTTGGTAATGAGGGTATAGTTGGTATATCCATTTTTATGGGTGGGGAGAGCTTGCCTACCAGCACAGAAGTGCAAAGTGTAGGTAATGCTTATCGACTCAGCCGGAAAGTGATGAAACAAGAATTCTCGTTAGGGGGTAAACTGCAAAGCTTAGCCTTACTCTATACGCAGGGGTTACTCGCTCAGACATCCCAATTTGCAGTATGCAACCAACATCATAATCTCGATCAGCAAATATGCCGATGGCTGTTGATGACTTTGGATAGGTTAAATGACAATGAAGTGGTAATAACGCAAGCTAGAATTGGGCAATTATTGGGTATACGCCGGGAAAGCGTGACCCAAGTTCTTGGTCAATTAGAATCTGATAAGTTGATTGTACGTGCACGTGGCAGGATTACAGTGTTGAAACGCCGCGAACTTGAAAAGCGAGTATGTGAGTGTTATGCGGTGGTTAAAGATGAGTATGAACGCTTGCTCCCAATCAACCGAAAATCAAAATAACGGGGTTAATTAACAAAAAGAACGGTTTATTCAAGCCTTCACTGTATCCATTGGTATTCGAGGCTTACAGCCGAAATATTGATTTTAAAATCACCAATAATATTTTTGATAAGCTATTGAATATTAGATAAGTATCTTCCTTCCTATTAAATTGAAGCATACCTGATTAAGATGTTACTCATTTACGAAGGAATCCTTACCGTCCTACGTGTTGTTGTATTGAAGGTAGGTAGACCGAGATAGAGGTGATTATCTTACCCAGTGAAGGGCCGTCGGCTTTGGGTCGGTGTAACTGCGACACTTTAAGCCCTAAGCGCAACAGTAATGTTGACG
>JAQTMV010000051.1 GCA_028714175.1 Methylococcales bacterium | reverse complement strand
GGTAGTTGAGCGACGGTGTTTTTTAGCATTTATTTTCAATGAGTTCCAGTCCGTTTTTCAATCTACACGAATCCATAAGCCGGGAAATTAAAATATATGCTAACTTACTGTATTTCGACAGCCTAGGTCAGAGGAGCTTTTAAAAACCAACAAAGATGTGAAATCTATTTAATCCAATGCTCCGCCGCTACTACTGCCCTGCCCCGCCGTGCAACCATAACAATGCTGGCGTACATTAATAGCTGAAGCAGTTATTGAGCTGTTGCTTAACTCGCCTAAATACGTTTTACCTGATGGATTTGCACCTAAAGACAATTGTAGCATCTGGTTAAAATCACAGTCATGGATGTGACCCTGCCAGTCTACGCTCAAGGTATTGCAGCACTAACGCTTTGCAGATTTTCCGGGCGGAAATTGTCTTTAATTATCAGCGTTAAACAGGGGGTCTCAAGTCACGGAAAAATTTAAGGCCAGGAACAGCGCGTTGAGTTCGCGGAACCCGATGTGTGGTGACTGAAAGAGCAGGTACAACGGTTCCTTGTGCGTCAGATGGAATTTCTCCCAAAATACAGTCCTGCCATCCAGGTTTAACGCCTTGGCTGCCAACCGGTAGAGGCTGCGCGCCAGGAACTCGGTAACAACGCCGCAGCCCTCTATCTGCCCCAGCGTCTCCAATGGCCCAACGCCGAGGCAAACCGTGCGAGCGCCCTCTTCGCGCAATGCCCTTAAGGCAGTGGCCACCATAAGTTCGTTGGTGTAAAGCGGCGCAGCGGGTGAGGAGAACACAATGTTGATCAGACTCTTACCCTCGATGCAACTCACACTCAGCATTGAAAGAAAGCCGACAACACTGCCTGCCTGTTCGGCGACGAACCAGCGTCTGCCGGCCCTGTCCTCGAAAAGGCGGGGATGGCCCAGATGCATTTGCGGCCCATGGCGACCGGTCAGCCATTGCTCGCAGGCCGCTTCTGCCTGCGCTTCCAGATGGGCATCGGGAGTTGCCTCTCCCAGGTATTCACGGACTGTCACGCCTGTCCGCCGGGCGTGGTTGAGATGTTGGCGTAGGTGATGGCCTTGATGGTCGAGCTCTGGATCATGCTGGGGATCGGCTATCAACAAGCTGGCGAACTCCATCGTGCCGTAACCGCGTTCGCAGGCATAGGCTTGCATGACGGTCGTGGCGGCGTTGTAAACGATAGAGTAGTTGTTATCGGCGCAGTGTTCGGCAAAGGCATCGGCCAACGCGGCTTTATGCTCGGGTGCACAAACCGGATCGCCAAACACAACGGCGATCCGGCGGATAGGCATAAAGACAATCAGGCCATCAATACCGGGAGCGCGGAAGATGCTGTGCGAGGGGGCTAACCCGGCGTGCGACACAGGGCCGCCGTGTCGTCGAACCAGTTCCACTTCAGATGAAAGCGGCACATTCGTACCGATTTCGGGGCCTGCTCTATTTATAGGAAAAGCTGGGCTTGGTCTATCATTGACATTTAACTTGATTGGCATAAGCTTGCTGGGTCTTGAAGGCGCAGCTTATGCCGTTATCGGTACATGTGTCATGATCTTAATTCTAAAAGCTGGAATTTTAAGAAGGGCCTGGCTCAAGACTCTTGAGAACATGCTTTAAGGAATGCAAAAATGCTTTAGGTTTGCCATTGTGATTAAGAATGCCATAGAACTGCTCACCACCTGTTAAGGTGGGTTCGTCAAATAGTTCATAAACAAAGGCGGCCTGAATATTATACTTAGGAGCAATTCGGTTAATTTGGTTCATAAAATCAGATATCCATACGGCTGCAGCTTCTTGATCGTCTTCGGTGACAGATGATTTTTTATTAAACTCTGTAATCCAGATCGGCTTCCCAAATGATGCATGAATCTTCGCAACATTTGCGTTTCGGCAACCCGCTTTTTCGATATTACCGTGATCTGAATACCAGTGAACCGCTGTGATATCCCAGCGAAGGCCATCTTCCCAGAGCGAATTCAGAAAGCCATAATGGCACCACCCAGCGTTGTCGACTAGAACCTTAGCCTCGGGGTCTGCCTTATGTATGCCGTCAACTAACCCCTTTAAAAACCCTCGCGCCTTATGATAGCGGATAGGATTGTACTGAATACCTTCGGCCCCATCGGCTAACATCTTGGTCCAAGTATCCAGCTCATTTGACGCCTCGTAGAACTTAATTTTTCCCCTGTACTTCGATGCTTCGTTAAAGGCATGGTGATAACCACGGCCATAATTTGCATGTTCATCCAACTTGTCATCGGGTCTAAGCTCGATAGATCGAAGAAATATCATGCCATTCCTGGATAAAATAGTTACAAGCTCTGAGCATGTTTGCTCTGTACACCCAGACCTATATGCACGCAGCCCAGCCTCCTTCAATAAAGCAACCTGCCGAGACAAAGAAATGGCGTTATACGGATATTGATTGTCTGTTGGTCTGTCATTGTGACCTACGGCACCCCAAACAACCTTTGAAGAACTTGGTAGCACCCTACTAACTTCTGCATAGGCATAAGTTGTTAGAGTGAAAGAACTAAGTACGCAAAAGACCGATAGAATCTTACTACTTATATTTATACCCATACGACCCTCGACAGAAATATTAAAATCAACCAATTTCTGATTGAAACATGAAATACGTTTTTTGTAAAACAGTAAGAAGGAATTTACGGTTATGAGCATAAAGATATTGGGATACATAGAAATTCGTCTCATCGTGTCTGGTCTTTTTTGTGCGGATAGAAAAAGTGGCAAACCTTATGGGATAACTTACGATGCACGTCGCAGCAGCAAGCATAATGGCAACTTCACCCTTGAACGGACGATTGCAGCGCATGACAGTTTAGTCAACGCCGTCACCTTCTCCCCCGGACGGGCTCGAACCTCCGACAGGCTGATTACAAATATTTTAGAGACTTATCTGAGCCATTCGGCTGATGGTAGATTTCGCCAGAATACCCGATTATCCTTTTCACTTCGCAAATTTTATTGCGATTGCAGTAGCAATGCCCCACACCCAATTGAAAAATAACACCAATAATGGTGTTAACGCCCCTAATTCAAGCCCAGCCATTCCTTTGTGTGCTTTAAAAGGAAAAACAACAAATAACTGCACGGCAGTGGGAAATAAACTCAGAATCGAACCTTTCCGCAGTAACTTTGAATCGAGCATAGGAAGAATAAATAATAACCCCCAAATTCCACCCCAAACAATTCGAGGATAAAGCCAGCTTGAACTTAAGGCTGGCGCAATAGAAACTCCTAGCGCCTTTGTAATACCATAATTTCCAAATGCCCAGGCGGTAATACTATTTGCCAGAGCTCCAACGCAACCGGCTGCAAAGAAAATGAGTAGCTTTTTCATAGTACATCCTTGGTAATGTTATTTAGTACGGCTGAAAGTGGTAAATATTGGACGCTGTTTTATACCGGTTTGCTGCCCAACAGCGCGCTCGAAGTCCGTTGCACGTTCCGCTGCGGGTTTCTCCGAACCTGTCACGAACAGTTCGACGGTTTCCAGGAATGTTGTCGTGATGGGTGTGATATTTCTTGGTTTTGAAAACAGTATAATTTACTCGATCCAGGTATTGGATTGTAATACAAGCCTCTTCCAATACAAAATGAGACTGTAGGATGTGTGTATTTCTAACGAAAAATGAGTCTGCCGGTATTGGTTGAAATGCACCGTATTTAACTGTTCATTTCAACCGATATAATCTTTTCATTCTTGTTAACGCATGCTTGTCAGGCGAACAGGTTTGATTCTACGCAGATTTTAATTAATTTTGATTGTGGCATGGAATTGGCTTTTTAAATAACATTTGGCAGATACCTTTTGAAAATGCTATAAACAGTGTAGTTTCGATGGTTGTACAAGTTATGAGTTAAGATTGATTATTGTTTTGTTATTTAATATTTGACAACGGTGCTCCTGATGAATATTGAAGCCATTCTTGCCGCTGATCTGCTTCCGCTTATTGTCTATTTCGCGGCGGTGCTTGCAATAACAGGCCTCATGCTCGGTGGGGCCTATTTTCTGGGTCAGAGACATAGCGCCGAGGCTGCCGACGAACCGTTTGAGTCGGGCATCGTCCCGGCAGGGGATGTCCATATCCGCTTTTCAATCCAGTTTTATCTGTTGGCGATTTTTTTTGTTATTTTCGACATGGAATCGGTATTTTTGTTTGCATGGTCAGTCGCTTTTTACGAATCCGGATGGCCGGGTTTTATTGAAGCATTGATTTTTATCGGTGTATTATTGGCTTCGTTGATCTATCTGTGGGTTTGTGGCGCGCTCGACTGGCGCACCCGCAGGCAGCGCTTCGACCAATCCAGACTCAGCAAAGAGGGCTAAGGTATGCGCTGGAATCTGACTAAAGCAGACAATGATTCTGCCCCCAAACCCGGGCAACAGACTTATGAAGAGGCGATACGTCGAAATTTTCTTTTTGCCAGACTTGAAGATATGGTGGCCTGGGGGCAAGCCAATTCGGTGTGGCCGTTTAATTTCGGTCTTTCCTGTTGTTATGTGGAAATGGCGACTGCGTTCACGAGTCGCCACGATATAGCCCGCTTCGGTTCTGAAGTGATCCGGGGGACGCCCAGACAAGCAGATCTGATTGTTATTTCGGGAACCGTTTTCCGTAAAATGGCACCGGTCGTCAAACGGCTTTATGATCAGTTGCTTGAGCCGCGCTGGGTTATCTCTATGGGGTCCTGTGCCAACTCCGGCGGCATGTATGATATCTACAGCGTGGTGCAGGGCGTGGACAAGTTTTTACCGGTGGACGTCTATGTGCCAGGTTGCCCGCCCCGTCCGGAAGCTTTACTGCAAGGATTGATGCTGTTACAGGACGCCATCGGCAAGGAAAGGCGTCCATTGAGTTGGGTGGTCGGTGATCAGGGTGTGATCAAAGCGCCTAAAACCAGTCAACGCGATTTGTTGACGGAAGAAAGGATGCGGATTAAACAGCTAAGGGATCCTGACCATGTTTGACGAAGCATATAATTAACCGGTAAAGGCAATGGATAGCAATACGGTTATGACCGGAATTGAATCTGCTATGACCCAGATTGTATCCGAACTGTCAGAGCGGTTTGGCGACAACGTCTTTACCCTTCAGCAAACGGCTGATGGCATACCCACGCTTTGGGTTTCCAGAGAAAAAATCCGGGGAATTATTGCTTTTTTGAAAAAAGAAGCCAGGCCCAATTATGCACTGCTATTCGATCTGACGGCCATGGATGAGCGCCTGCGCACTCATCGGCAAGGATTGCCGGATAGCGATTTCACCGTGGTTTACCACCTGCTCTCCTTTGGCCGCAATCAGGATATCCGCCTAAAAGTGGCATTGTCTGAAGCAACTCTTTCCCTACCTTCCATCTTCGATATTTGGCCTGCCGCAAATTGGTATGAACGGGAAGTTTGGGACATGTTCGGCATCGTCTTCGAGGGACATCCCAATCTCCGGCGCATCATCATGCCGCCGACCTGGGTGGGCCATCCGCTGTGCAAGAATCACCCTGCCCGCGCTACGGAGATGGAGCCGTTCAGTCTATCCGACGAGCGTCAGACAATCGAACAGGAGGCGCTGCGCTTCGTTCCCGAGGAATGGGGCATGCAGCGGCAAAGTGAGGGCAGCGATTTTCTTTTTCTTAACCTGGGCCCCAATCATCCCAGTGTGCACGGCGCTTTCCGCATTGCGCTGCAACTGGATGGTGAAGAAATTATCGATGCCGTTCCCGATATAGGCTACCACCATCGCGGCGCGGAAAAAATGGGCGAACGCCAGTCCTGGCATACCTTCATTCCTTATACCGACCGTGTCGATTATCTGGGCGGGTCGATGAACAATTTGCCCTATGTGCTGGCGGTAGAGAAGCTGGCCGGTATCAAAGTCCCGGAACGGACCGAGGTCATCAGGGTGATGATTGCCGAATTCTACCGCCTTGCCAGCCATCTGCTGTTCTATGGCACGTTTGCCCAGGATGTAGGCCAGATGTCGCCTATTTTTTATATGTTTATTGATCGCGAAAAGGTCTTCGATCTGCTGGAGTCGATCTCCGGAGCCCGCATGCATTCCAGTTATTTTCGTATCGGAGGCGTGGCCCTCGATTTACCCGATGGTTGGGATAGACGAGTGCGCGAATTTATCGACTACCTGCCGTCCAGACTGGATCAATACGATAAAATGGTGATGAAAAACACCGTCATCAAGCAGCGTACGCAAGGCATCGGTTCGTATACCACTGCGGAAGCCATTGACTGGAGCGCGACCGGAGCCGGACTTCGAGCCACCGGCTTTGCCTGGGATTATCGCAAAGCGCGCCCTTACTCGGGCTACGAAAACTACGAATTCGAGATTCCTAGCGGCAATCGCGGCGATTGCTATGATCGCTGCGCAGTTCGTGTCGAAGAAATGCGCCAGAGTATCCGCATCATTAAACAATGCCTGGAAAATATGCCGGAAGGGCCCTATAAAGCCGATCATCCTTTGACTACGCCGCCGCCCAAAGCACGGACCCTGCATGATATAGAAACCTTGATCCAGCATTTTCTCGATGTCAGCTGGGGGCCGGTGATTCCGGCCGGAGAGGCAAGTGTCACCATCGAAGCGACCAAAGGACTTAACGCTTACTATCTGACCAGCGATGGCGGCACGATGTCTTATCGTACCCGCATTCGCACGCCGTCCTTCCCACATTTGCAAATGATTCCGCTGATGAGCAGGGGGATGATGATCGCTGACCTGATTGCGATACTGGCCAGCATTGATTTTGTGATGGCTGATGTGGACCGCTGATATGAAAAATCAAACTGAAAAATCAAGCTTTGAAGGTTTAAGTCCCGCTGAAATCCAGGAGATTAACGCTGAGATAAGTGAATATGAAGATAAAATGGCCGTTTCTACCGAGGCGCTGAAAATTATTCAGAAACACCGCCGCTGGGTTTCTGATGAATGCCTCGTCGCCGTGGCCGAGCTATTGGAATTATCCCCGGCTCACCTGGAAGGGGTGGCAACTTTCGACAACCTGATTTACCGCCAGCCCGTCGGTAAAACGGTCATTCATTATTGCAATAGCGTCACCTGCTGGATGCTGGGCAGTGATCAGGTGCGCGAACGTTTATGCCGGCATTTGGACGTCGAGCTGGGTGAAATGTCTGCCGACGGCGAATACACAATATTGCCAATCGTTTGCCTGGGTGCCTGTGATCATGCTCCGGTCGTGATGGTTGGCGATGAGCTGAGGCTTGACATTACAGAAGATGCCGTCAATGAGATTCTCGGAAGGTAAATAAGTGTGGATAAATGGGATAAACCGTTAACAAAAAACATCCGATCAGAGCGCGCCTTCGCAACACTTACAGATTACCGGAAGACCGGCGGTTATCAGGGAATGCGTAAGGCCATCACGGAATTGCGCCCAAAAGAAGTACAGCAATGGGTTAAAGACGCAGGATTGCGGGGTCGAGGTGGTGCAGGATTTAGCACCGGACTCAAATGGAGTCTCGTACCGATGGGATATAATGGCGCCACAGATGCCCATCAAACGCGGTATTTAGTGGCCAACGCCGATGAAATGGAACCGGGGGCATTCAAGGATCGGCTGCTGCTGGAGCAAGACCCGCATCAGTTGCTCGAAGGTATGATTATTGCCGCCTATGCTATTCAAGCCAATATTGCCTATATCTTTATGCGAGGGGAATATCACCTGGCCGCAAAGAGAGTAGAAAATGCTTTGCAGGAAGCTCGAACTGAGGGCTATCTGGGCAAGCATATTTTACAGTCGGATTTCAATCTGGAGATCTATCTGCATACCAGCGCCGGACGCTATATTTGCGGCGAGGAAACAGCTTTGATTAATGCACTGGAAGGCAAACGCGCCAATCCCCGCGCCAAACCACCGTTCACGGTGGTAAGCGGGCTTTGGGGCAAGCCCACAGTGGTCAATAATGTGGAAACCTTGTGTAACGTACCGCATATTTTACAAAATGGCGTCGAATGGTATCGGGGTTTGGGGCGCGGCTCCGATACCGGCACCAAACTGTTCGGGGCCAGCGGACGCCTCAAATATCCTGGTCTTTGGGAACTGCCGATGGGAACTCCCATTCGGGAGATTATTGAAGAACATGCCGGAGGTATGCGGGACGGCTATAAGCTGCGCGGCTTATTGCCCGGCGGCGCATCAACCGGCTTTTTGCTGCCCGAACACCTGGATGTGCTGATGGATTACGATGCCGTCGCCAAGGCAGGAAGCCGATTGGGAACCGGTACGATGATTATTCTCGACGATAAAACATGTCCGGTGCGGATGTTATTGAATATTGAAGAGTTTTTTGCTCAGGAATCGTGCGGCTGGTGCACGCCCTGCCGGGACGGCTTGCCATGGACGGTCACACTGCTGCGGGATATTATCGCCGGGCGCGGCCGCATCGAAGATCTGGATACCTTGGCCGGGTTGACGCGCATGCTGGGACCAGGCAATACCTTTTGTGCTCTGGCGCCGGGAGCCATGGAACCTTTGCAAGGTGCACTGAAGTTTTTTCGCGAGGATTTTGAACAGTATATTCCAGGCAAACTCGCCGCTGGTGGGGAAGACTAATGGTCACTATCGAAATCGACGGCGTGTACTATCAGGTAAAAACGGAGACAAGCCTGCTCTCGGCCTGTCTCGCCCTGGGGCTGGATTTACCTTATTTTTGCTGGCATCCCGCTCTGGGTTCGGTTGGTGCATGCAGACAGTGCGCGGTTATTCAGTACCACAATGCCGAAGATAAGCAGGGGCGTCTGGTAATGGCCTGTATGACTCCGGTGGCTGATGGCATGCGAGTTTCCATCGATGCCGACCAGGCTAAACAATTTCGTGCCGAAAACATCGAACTGCTGATGATCAATCATCCTCACGACTGTCCGGTTTGCGAAGAAGGCGGCGAATGTCACCTGCAGGATATGACGGTGATGACCGGGCATACGGTTCGACGCTATCGAGGACGCAAGCGCACTCATAAAAACCAGTATCTGGGGCCGTTCATCAATCATGAGATGAACCGTTGTATCGCCTGCTATCGTTGTGTCCGCTTTTATAATGATTATGCCGGGGGCAGCGATCTGCAAACCCTGGGCATCAATAACAACGTCTATTTCGGCCGTTTTAAAGATGGTGCGCTGGAAAACGAATTCAGCGGTAACCTGGTCGAAGTATGTCCTACAGGGGTCTTTACCGACAAAACCTTTAGCGACCACTATGCCCGCAAATGGGATCTGCAGACGGCGCCATCGGTTTGTGTGCACTGCAGCTTGGGCTGCAACATAGCTCCCGGTGAACGTTACAGCGAGCTCAGACGAGTCATTAACCGCTATAACGGCGAGGTGAACGGTTATTTCCTCTGCGATCGAGGTCGCTTCGGCTATGGCTTCGTCAATAGTCCGGAACGGATTTTAAAGCCGGTGATTAAAGGCCAAACCGAAATCACAACAGAGGCAGCGGATCATCACTTTCGTGAACTGTTGAAAAGTGACCGGCCAGTGATCGGAATTGGCTCCCCTCGCGCCTCTCTTGAAGCGAATTTTGCCTTGCGAACTTTGGTTGGCGAAGAAAATTTCTTTCCCGGTCTGGACCCTACCGAGCATGTCTTGCTTGAAGCTATTAACGGTATTTTGCGCAGCGGCGGCATCCATTCGCCTTCATTGCGAGAAGTTGAGCAAGCCGACGCCGTATTGATTCTGGGAGAGGATGTGACAAACAGTGCGCCCAGACTGGCTCTTTCCCTGCGCCAGGCAGTTCGCAATGCCGCGTTCGAGCTGGCCGGGACGCTGCATATACCGTCTTGGCAGGATGCCGCCGTGCGGAATTTAGGTAAACAACTTCGCAGCCCGCTGTTCATTGCCGGCGTATGCAGCACCCGCCTGGATGATGTCGCTGCGCGCAGCTATTGGGGCAGCCCGGATGATATTGCCCGGTTGGGCTTTGCCATCGCTTATCATCTTGATAATCAGGCTCCTGAACCAGGCGATCTGACTGATGCTGATCACGCGTTGGCTGCAATGATAGCGGATAACTTGAGATCGGCCAAACGTCCGCTGGTCGTATCGGGAACCAGTTGCGCCAGTCTGGCCGTTATCCAGGCCGCCTTCAACGTTGCCAAGGCGCTGCCGTCAAAAGACAGGCAACTGACTTTTACGGTTCCCGAATCTAATAGCATGGGCTTGGCAATCATCGGCGGGAGACGCTTGCAGCAGGCTTTTGAATGGGTGCATGAAGGTTTGTCCGATACTGTCGTCATCCTTGAGAACGATCTTTATCGCCGGGCGCAGGAACAAGAGGTTGATGCGTTTCTGCAGGCAGCCGCGCATGTGTTGGTCATTGATTGCCTGGATAATAAGACTACTCAACAGGCTGAGCTATTGCTGCCCGCTGCAACTTTTGCCGAATCAGAGGGTACTTTGGTTAGTAATGAAGGCCGGGCGCAGCGTTATTTTCCGGTATATCCTCCGCCTGAGAATGTGCGCGGCAGTTGGCAATGGCTGTCTGCTGCTGCCGAGGGTTCAAAATGGCGGCATTGTGATGCACTCACAAGCGCGTGTGCAGAAACCTTTGCTGATCTTGAAGCCATTACCAGGGCAGCGCCGGATGCAAATTTCAGAATCAACGGGATGAAAATTCCCCGCCAGCCGCACCGGTACAGCGGCCGCACGGCAATGCTGGCCAATATCAACGTCAGCGAGCCTCAGCAGCCTTTGGATCCGGAAACGCCATTCGCGTTTTCGATGGAAGGCGCGACGGCTAATGTTCTTTCCGCTTTGGAACCGGTCATCTGGGCGCCCGGCTGGAACTCAAATCAATCGATCAACAAGTTTCAGGATGATATCGGAGGCCATTTACAGGGCGGAGATTATGGCGTGAGACTGTTCGAAGCTGCCGGTTCTGGCGACTGGTTCAATAATATCCCGCAAGCTTTCAAGCCGGATCAAGGTATCTGGCATCTCGTGCTGCTGCAACATATTTTCGGCAGCGAGGAATTGAGCTTGCGTTCGCCGCCGTTAGCGGAACGCGCGTTGGCCCCTTGCGCGATGCTGAATCCGGAGGATGCCGGAACACTGGCAGTAATATCAGGCGATTTAGTAGAGATCAAGAGTCTTAATGGTAAGACAATGGTATCTCTTCCGGTTCGGATAGAGCCGTCATTACCGGCCGGTTTGTTGGGGATAACTGCCGGGTTGCCGGAAACCCTCCAAGTCAACAAATTAGACCGCGTGACATTGAAGAAAACTGGCCATACTACCGGGGAGCAGTCATGATGAAGGCAGGCATAGGCAGTGCGGCGGATATTATCGGTATCCTCATTTCGGCAATTTTCGTCGCTGCGATGTTGATCTGGGTGGAACGCAGACTACTCGCGGTCTGGCAGGATCGCCTCGGACCCAATCGGGTGGGCCCGTTTGGCCTGCTTCAGGTGGTGGCGGACATGATCAAGATGTTCTTCAAGGAAGACTGGATTCCTCCCTTTGCTGATAAACCGGTGTTTGTGCTGGCCCCCACGATTGTTTTCATCACCATGCTTACCGGTTTTGCAGTGATTCCCTTTGCACCCGGTGTCGGCATTATCGATTTCAATTTCGGTTTGCTCTACTTTTTGGCGCTGACCTCGCTGTCCGTTTACAGTGTGGTGCTGGCTGGATACGCATCCAATAACAAATACTCGCTGTTGGGAGGGCTAAGAGCCGCGGCTCAAACCGTCAGCTACGAAGTATTCATGGGCATTTCCATCATGGGCGTAGTGATGCTGGCCGGAACCTTCAATTTGCGGGAGATCGTCGAGGCCCAACGTGACGGTTGGTTCATTATTCCCCAGTTTGTTGGTTTTATCGTTTTTCTGGTTGCTGTTATCGCCGAAAGCCGTCGAGCGCCGTTCGATCTGCCTGAAGCAGAACAGGAGCTGATCGGCGGATTTCATACCGAATATTCAGGCATGAAATTCGGCATGTTTTTTGTCGGCGAATATCTCGGCGTCACTCTCAGTTCAGCGATGATCGTGACGTTGTTTTTCGGCGGCTGGCTGGGCCCCTGGCTGCCGCCGCTGGTATGGTTTTGTTTGAAAACCGCCGTTTGCATTATGTTTTTTATTCTATTGCGGGGCTCGCTGCCGCGGCTCCGCTACGATCAACTAATGGCATATGGCTGGAAAGTGATGCTGCCGGTGGCGTTGTTAAACCTGCTTGTTACCGGCGCCGTGGCGCTGACATTGCACGGCTAATGAAACGGGACTTTAAGGAAAAATCATGTTGAGTCAATTGCGAACGCTTTGGGAAGTATTGAAACATACCTTCGTCAAGCCTGACACAGTCGAATATCCCGAGCAGAAACCGGCGCTGTTTCCCCGTTATCGCGGGCGCATTGTGTTGACACGGGACCCAGACGGTGAGGAACGCTGTGTTGCCTGCAATCTTTGCGCAGTAGCCTGTCCCGTGGATTGTATCGCCCTGCAGAAAGCCGAAGATGAAAACGGGCGCTGGTATCCGTCCTTTTTTCGCATCAATTTTTCCCGCTGCATTCTATGCGGATTTTGCGAGGAAGCCTGCCCTACCTATGCCATCCAGCTGACGCCGGATTTTGAAATGTGCGAATACGACCGGCAAAATATGGTCTACGAAAAGCAGCACCTTTTGATCGACGGCCCGGGCAAGTACCCCGATTACAACTTTTATCGCGTGGCCGGTATGACTATCGGCGGCAAAGACAAGGGCCAGGCTGAAAATGAGGCGCCGCCGGTAGATGTAAAAACCCTGTTGCCCTGATAAGGAGACCGCTATGGAGTTGATACTGTTCTATATCTCATCGGCTGTCGCGGTCTTCGCCACGGTGATGATGATCAGCGGACTTAATGCAGTGCATAGCCTGCTTTACCTGATTCTTTCGCTGCTGGCAATAGGGATTCTGTTTTTTCTATTGGGCGCCCATTTTGCCGCTGTATTGGAAGTGATCATCTATGCCGGCGCCATTATGGTGATTTTTGTCTTCGTTATCATGATGCTCAATCAGGGCCAAAAGACCGTAGACCAGGAACGCGTGTGGCTCACGCCGGGCCTATGGATCGGTCCATCTTTGCTGGCGTTGGTTCTGTTAGGCGAGGTTCTGGTCGTGATTGCCGTCGGCGGCACTGCTGAAACCGGTCAACTGGTGAATTCAAAACAGGTCGGCGTTGCCTTGTACGGTCCCTATCTATTGGCGGTAGAACTGGCTTCGATGCTGTTGCTGGCAGGTCTGGTAGGCGCTTATCATCTAGGTAAACCGATGATCAAAAAAACCCGTCAAGGGAGGGACTTATGAACGGGATACCGATGGAATACGGCTTGTTGTTGTCTGTCATCCTGTTTGTATTGGGTTTAACCGGAGTACTGGTGCGACGCAATCTGATTTTTATCCTGATGTCACTGGAAATTATGCTGAATGCAACCGGCCTGGCTTTTGTGGTGGCCGGATCCCGGTGGGGACAGGCCGACGGGCAAATCATGTTTTTGCTGATACTGACGCTCGCCGCAGCGGAAGTGGGTGTCGGTCTTGGTTTGGCGCTGCAGATATTTCACCGCTTTCATACCCTGGATGCAGATGCGGTGAACGAGATGAAAGGCTAGGAGGCATGGTGATTGATTTAATTTGGTTGCTGCCGCTGTTTCCGTTAACCGGATTTTTAATTCTGGCAATAACCGGCGAAAAGCTGTCGAAGCCGAACATTGCCTGGGTGGGTGTCGGCTCCGTGGGACTATCCGCATTACTGACAGCGCTTATCGGCGCCGAATTTCTGACAGGCAACAGGGAGTCGTTTCAGCTGGTGCCGGGTTCGTGGATGGCTGTTGACGATTTTTCAGTGAACTTCGGCCTTTATCTGGATGCATTGTCGGTCACGATGTTATTTGTTGTTACCGGCGTCGGCTTGCTGATCCACATTTATTCCGCCGGGTTTATGGAATCCGATGCCGGTTATGCCCGTTTTTTTGCTTATATGAATCTGTTTGTCTTCGCCATGCTGGTTTTGGTGCTGGCGGACAATCTGGTATTGCTCTATCTGGGATGGGAGGGTGTCGGGCTCGGCAGTTATCTGTTGATCGGTTTCTGGTATCAGGATCCGGACAACGGCTACGCAGCACGCAAAGCGTTTGTAATGACGCGGGTGGGCGATACCTCCATGGCCTTGGGTCTTATTCTGCTGTTTACGCAGTTGCATACGCTGGAAATCCAGTCGGTCATGCTTAGCGCCGTGAATCAGTGGGATACCGGGACTTTTCTGCCTGTTGCGGCAGCGGCTCTGTTATTGGGCGGTGCCGTGGGTAAATCCGCACAATTGCCGCTGCAAACCTGGCTACCCGACGCCATGGCCGGTCCCACGCCGGTTAGCGCATTGATTCATGCCGCCACGATGGTGACTGCAGGAGTCTATCTGATTGCCAGAATGCATGACTTGTTTACACTTGCGCCGCCGGTGCAGTTTGCAGTCTCGTTGATCGGAGCCGCCACCTTGTTGATAGCCGGTTGTTCCGCGCTTGTCCAGACCGACATCAAGCGTATCCTGGCTTATTCGACGATCAGCCAGATTGGATATATGTTTCTTGCTTTGGGAGTGGGCGCCTGGTCGGCGGCTATTTTTCATCTGCTGACGCATGCATTTTTCAAGGCCTTGCTGTTCCTCGCAGCCGGGGCAGTCATTTACTGTTTTCATCACGAGCATAATATTTTCAGGATGGGCGGATTGCGTAAAGCCATGCCGGTCGTGTTCTGGAGTTTTCTGATAGGCAGCGCAGCCTTGGCAGCGCTGCCGTTTACATCAGCTTATTACAGCAAACACGAAATTTTACTGGCGGCCTTCGCTGTTTCCCCAGGCCTGTGGGCAGCTGGTTGTCTCGGTGCCCTGATTACCGGCATTTACAGTTTCCGTCTGGTATTCGTCGCCTTTTTCGGGCCCGAACGTGCCGATGTCGAGAAAGCCATTGGCTGGCGCATGGGCGCACCGTTAGTATTATTGTGTATGCTGGCGCTGTTTGGCGGGATGTTGCAGATACCGCTGGATTCCGTTTTTCCGGTACCGGTTGAAGATGGAGGGCATCACGACTTCTCTTTAGTCGGTACTATCACTATAGCCGCACCTATTTTCGGCCTGGTGATTGCCATAATGTTTTATCTCACCGGTACATTTTCCGCTCAACGTTTGAAAGCTTACAACTGGGTTAACTTGCTGCAGCAATTCTGGTTTAGCGGTTGGGGTCTGGATAGTCTTTATAACGCCTTGCTGGTGCATCCCTTCAAGAGTATTGCCGAACTCAATAAAGACGATGTGGTTGACAGCGCAT
Organism: Methylococcales bacterium; assembly: GCA_028714175.1. Taxonomy (GTDB): domain Bacteria; phylum Pseudomonadota; class Gammaproteobacteria; order Methylococcales; family Methylomonadaceae; genus JAGXGJ01. Next base: position 10,869 of record JAQTMV010000051.1, on the reverse strand, counting down.
ACACTGCTGTCGCGCAGCTCAGCATCGGCATTCATCACCTGGTCAGCGCGTCGCAGACCGGGCGGATGCGCTGGTATGCCGCTTCAATGGGTTTCGGCGCTGCGGTCATTCTTGCTATAGGGTTGTTGTCATGATTCTGCTTGCGCTGCTTGCCGTTTTAATTTTTGGAGGAATTGCGGCCTGGTTTTCCGAACGCTGGAATCCTGCTGCACCGCGCTGGCTTTCGCTGGCAGCACTGGCGGTCGAAGCTCTGCTGGTGCTTCTGCAATATTCGATTATTGACCCTGTTGATAATCTGGCCGTCGGCGATTCCGCTGCCTGGATTGCGGACCTCAAACGGCCCTGGATACCTCGTTTCGGTATCGGCTTTCATCTGGCGATGGATGGTCTCAGTCTGCTCCTGATTACGCTGACGGTTTTTCTCGGTTTTATGGCAGTCAGTAGCTCCTGGAGCGAGATCAAGCGCCGGCAGGGTTTCTTTTTCTTTAATCTGCTGATTTGTCTGGCCGGGACTGTAGGGGTCTTTCTGGCAGTGGATTTGTTCCTGTTCTTTTGCTTCTGGGAAGTGATGATCATACCCATGTATTTTTTGATCAGCATTTGGGGACACGAAAAACGCACTATTGCGGCCATCAAGTTTTTTATTTTCACGCAGGTGAGCGGACTGCTGATGCTGCTGGCTATAGTTACGCTGGCGCTGAATTACCATGACGATACCGGCATCTACAGTTTCGACTACTTCGATCTCTTGGGAGCCACACTAGATCCGGATGTTGCCTATTGGCTGATGCTGGGCTTCTTTATCGCCTTTACCGTCAAGTTGCCTTCGGTGCCGTTTCACACCTGGTTGCCGGATGCCCATACCCAGGCACCCACCGGCGGCAGTGTTATTCTGGCCGGGGTTATGCTTAAAACAGGCGCATACGGCTTGCTGCGTTTTGTCATACCGCTGTTTCCTGATGCGGCGCATCAGTTCGCTCCGGTCGCGATGACCTTAGGCGCAGTCAGCGTGATTTACGCAGCCATCATGGCTTTCGCGCAGTCTGATCTGAAACGCTTGATTGCCTATACCAGCGTCAGTCATATGGGCTTTATATTGTTGGGTGTCTTTTCCTGGAATCTGCTGTCGTTACAGGGTTCGGTGATCACAATGCTGGCCCATGGCATTAGCGCTTCGGCACTGTTCATGATTGCCGGTGCCCTGCAGGAACGTTTGCATACGCGTGAGATGGGCAATATGGGCGGGCTTTGGGCTAAAATTCCGCAGCTGTCGGCAATGACCTTGTTCTTTGCCATTGCCTCGCTGGGTCTGCCCGGACTGGGCAATTTTATTGGCGAATTTCTGGTGTTACTGGGCACCTTCAAGGTCAATGCGGTATTGACTGTTTTGTCAGCCCTCGTTCTGATTCTGGCGCCAGTCTATGCTCTTATCGTCGTGCAAAAAGCCTTTCACGGCCCTTTGCCTCAATCGTATCAGCTGCCGGATTTCGGCCGCCGCGAATGGCTATCCATGATGCTGCTTGTGCTTTCTACAACCTGGCTGGGACTTCATCCACAGACGGTATTGGATGTTTCAGCGCCGTCATTACAGCAGGCAATGAACTGTTGCGAAGGAATCGACCGATGAACATGGAACAGCTTGTCGCTTTTTCGCCGGTTATCAGCATCACCGGAGCTGCGTTAGTGGTAATGTTGACTATTGCCGTCAGGAGAAATTTTGTCCTGGTCAGTTTCATAGCCGGCATCGGAATTCTGGTGTCTCTGGCGGCAGTATCAATAATATGGAGTAACAGTCCTGTCCAGGTGACGCCATTGATTAGAGTGGATACTTATGGGCTATTCTATACGGCGCTAGTGTTTATTGCAGGCCTTGCAGTCATCGCGTTTTGCTACGATTATTTTAAAGATCGTGAAGGAGAAAACGAAGAACTTTTATTGCTGATTCTCACATCTCTTTTAGGCGCTTCGGTACTAGTCAACAGCAGCCACTTTGCATCATTTTTTATTGGCCTGGAAACACTCAGCGTTTCCTTGTTTGTGCTGATCGGCTATTCTTTCGACCGGTTGAACTCGCTGGAAGCGGCGGTAAAATATCTGGTCTTATCCGGTGTCTCTTCCGCTTTTCTGTTGATGGGGATGGCATTGATCTATGCCCAGTCCGGAACACTTGAGTTCAGCGGTATCGGAAATTTCATCGCCAACCGGCAGACTATCGATGCGATGATTTTAACCGGTATTATTCTCATGGTTTCAGGATTGGCTTTCAAGCTTTCTCTAGTGCCGTTTCATCTCTGGACGCCAGATGTCTATGAAGGTGCGCCGGCGCCGGTAACGGCACTGGTAGCCACCGTCTCGAAAGGGGCCGTTTTTGTCCTGTTGCTGCGCTATTTTCTTACTAGCGGCGGTTACTTATATTCTTCCATGTTGACTATTTTCAGCATTATTGCCGGAGTAACCATCCTGGGCGGCAATCTGCTGGCATTGTTGCAAACTGATGTCAAACGCATGCTGGCTTATTCATCCATCGCTCATATGGGTTATCTGCTGGTCGCCTTTATTGCCGGAGGCAGCATAGCCCCAAATCTGGTGGTTGAATCCGTTACCTTTTATCTGACCGCTTATTTAATTACGACGCTCGGCGCCTTCGGGGTTGTTTCGATACTTTCGACGATACCAGCAGAGGCAGGAGAATGGTCTTTTTATCAGGGTCTATTCTGGCGCAGGCCCTGGCTGGCAGCAGTTTTTACTTTGATGCTGCTGTCGCTTGCGGGTATTCCCTTAACAGCCGGTTTCATCGGCAAATTTTATATTTTTACCGCAGGTGTAGACGCTAGATTGTGGGGGTTGCTGCTGACTGTGATCATCGGCAGTGGGTTGGGATTATATTACTATCTGAGAATCATCGTGGTCATGTCGATGAGTCCGGAATCAGATACAACTGAAGACGGTGTACACACTTGCGCATGGGCATCCTCTGCAACACTAACTGTATTGACAATATTGCTGCTCTGGTTAGGCGTTTTTCCTGAGCGGTTGATAACATTGATTCAGTCATTGTGAATTTGCTTTTATTGGGCTTAGTGTCAAGTTCTTTGTCAATCATTTTTTTTCCAAAAATCAGCCAGCCTGCTGCTGGCTGATCCAGGTAAATATCGCAGCCATCACATCTGAACAAACTCCATTCCCACAAAGCTTAATTTTTTCTCTGCGACTACCGTAGGGCAAAGTGTGTTCATTACCTCCCCCCATTGCCTTGGCAAGCTCACTAGGTTGAAGCATTCGCAAATAAGGTATTCCTTCCAGCCAGGTTACCAGTCCGAATCGATCAATAGTAGTGACTGTCCGCAACGGGGCATCCAGGGTCTGCCAGCCGCCAGCATAGTCTGAACCGTAATAAACAATAATGAACGGAATATTTTTCCCAAGTGCAGCCACGGCACGTTCGGCTCTTTCGATAGTTGGGGACGCTCTGCCTTTTTTGTACAGGGGGCCGGATTGATACTCTCCACTCCAGTCGATGATATCTCTAGCGCTCATTGGCGGATCGTTGCTATTTATTAGAAGATCATCTCGGGTTACGACGGAACCTTCCCTGTCACATACCAGGAACATTCTCTTGCGTGCCTGCGCCGACCCAAACTCAGCCGAATTAAGGTAAAGATCACTGACGGTATAGCCCAAATCCACGATCGTCTCCACCAATTCATTGTGGCGGTTCCACTTTTTCATTCGATTTACATTTTCAACGATCACCCAACGCGGCTCCATGGACTCGATCCACGGAACAATGCCTATGGCAGTTTCTCGACTGTGTTCTGACCCGGGCTTTGAGCCTCGTGCAATAGAATGGGATGTGCATTCCGGGGACGTAAGCAGAACATCCGGCCGGTATTGCTCACCCAGTTTGTCAATATTTATGTTTTCAATGAACTCAGTAATGATGTGAGCTTCGGGAAAATTTGCCTGGTACGTTTTTGTCGCCAGGGCCCATGCATCCAGGCCAAGTAAGGGGATGCCCCCGCCACGTACTGCGCCTCTGCCCCCAAAGCCGCCGCCACAGAATAAATCGACAAAAGTTGAGATAAAGTTTTTGCCATAACATGTGGACTGCCAGGCTACGAGATTTTTTTATACCCGTGCCGTATATTTTAACCTCACAATTATTCAAAGCTGCAATCATTGTGCATAGTTCTGAATTCGACCCTCTGCTGACGGATTGCCTGTTTGCTTGAAAATAATTTAACGAATGAATGTAAACCAATGAATCATTTTTCCAGTATTATTTGGTATACAGAGCAGCAGATACAGAATTTAAGGGTGATGACTCCTTCAACATCGACTGATCCATTTTGGAAGAGGATGCTGATTCCCGGCCCCCCAAAGATGAAAATTGCCTGATAGTTCTCTCAAGAATCCAGCGGCGAATTTCAAACCACGTCCCTATTGACACGGATCATGACTGGCTGGATGTGGAAATTGATCTGCCTGATATTCAGGAAGGGTATAGTCGCAAGAACATATTCAACGACAATCAGCGTTTAACCATATATTCCTTATTTATCCTATGGAAACAGTATAGGACAGGACGCTTCACTGAAGAACGATGTCGGACATGAACCCTGGCTTTCAATTGAGCGCAAGAATAACCCGCGTTTCTGGCAACGGCATCGCGAGTGGCAGGAAAGTAATCTTTCGTGGAAAGCTTTAGAATCTCTTGATGCTGCAACGGACAATATTGTCATGGGGTTTCTGGAAAATCCTCTGCATGAAGGGTTCTGAGATAGGCGTGGTTTGTTTGTGGGACATTTTCAATCCGGCAAGACCGGCAATTATATCGGTCTGATTTGCAAGGCTGCTGATGCGGGTTACAAGATCATTATTGTTTTGGCAGGAATGCACAAAAATCTTCTATCACAAACCCAGATGAGACTGTATAAAGGTTTTCTCGGTTACGAGTCAAATCCAAAATCCGATATTGTTAGTATCATAGGCGTCGGCGAGATTGTTCTGACATTAAGAATACGTCCATTTTATGCAACCTACCGGGCAGATAATGGCGGCTTTAATGCGCGACTAGCAAGAAGTCTGGTTATTTCAAACGAGCAGCTAATTCCTTAAAGATTTTTAAACCACAGACGTACCATTTTAATGACGAAATTATCCAAAGGATTATACGAACGCCTCATTCATGAAGATGAGATAGCAGAAATAAATCGCTTAATTCTTGAAGGCCGGGCAAGTGTGCAAACTCCTTCTTTCATTGAAAATAGGGAGTATTTATTAGCCGAGCTAATGAATAGATTGCCTGAGATATTAGATGAAATTTCGTCTTCAAAAGATAACAATTTAGAAAAAGCTCAAGCTGAACTCAAGCTAATTTCAGCATTGCTAAAAAATGCCAGGTTTGAGTCCAAAGCCGAACTTGAAAGTGATTTTATAGCAGTCCCACCCCAAGTTTTACGATCAATTCACGAACCAAACTTGCCGGGAGTTTTTCCTATTACTGGCCTGCGCACTCCTTGGCTATTTAGTTCTTCACGTAGCGAACCCTCATTACTACATGAGCTTATTACAGAGTTACAAGCTGTTGACACTGTTGATATTTTGGTCAGTTTTATTACATGGAGCGGTGTAAGAAAAATAATCGATGTATTAAAGCAAGCCACTGCGATTGATGCCACTGGAAAATCTCGGACAAAATTTCGCATTCTAACAACTACTTATATTGGCGCAACAGATGCAAAAGCGGTGAATGCTTTGGCTGAACTACCCAATGTTGAGTTAAGAATTTCATTGGATGGAAGACGCACACGATTACACGCCAAGGCCTGGATTTTTAATCGAAATAGTGGCTTTGGCACAGCATTTATAGGTAGCGCGAATCTATCTGAGTCCGCGTTAATTAGCGGCATAGAATGGACAGTCAAATTAACACAAATATCAAACGAGCCAATTTTCAAAAATGCGCAAGCACATTTTGAAACACTCTGGAATGATGGCGAGTTTCTGCACTATGATCCCGGCAATCATGACCATCGCATTGCTTGAGAGAAAGCATTGCATGCAGAATCCAGGCGCGGCAATAGTAATCAAAACAGTTCAGAACTTATTGCAATTCAGACTTGGTTTGATTTAAGCCCCAAGCCATATCAACAAGAAATGCTTGACCGCTTAGCCGCTGAAAGAGCGCATCAGCGATATCGCAACTTGGTTGTCGCAGCAACAGGCACAGGCAAAACCGTTGTTGCCGCTTTTGATTATGCTCGTCTTGCAAAAGAGCGAGGAGGTCAGCCAAGATTATTATTTGTTGCGCATAGGATACAAATTTTAAAGCAGGCTATTAATACTTTCCGCCAAGTGCTGCGTGATACAAATTTTGGTGAACTATTGGACGGCAATAATGTAGCCAGCCAACATGATCATCTATTTGCGACTATTAATATAGTTAATAACCGTGACTTGGTAGGTCAACAGGGTGCAGATTTTTGGAACATGGTCATTATGGATGAGGCGCACCATTTACCAGCCAATTCATTTGACAAATTTATTTCATCGGTTAAACCCGCTATCCTTTTGGGTTTAACTGCTACACCAGAACGGACGGACGGAAAAAGTTTAAATCAGTACTTTGATGCAAGACCTGACGGTTCACCGGCCGTAACATTAAGATTATGGGATGCTCTGGACCAGGAGTTGCTTGCCCCTTTTGAGTATTATGCAACCCATGATGATGTTGATTTAACTAACATTCAATGGACACAAATAAATGTTGATGCCCAACTCGATAATATAATTTTTGCAAGCGATATACGTGCTCGCTCAGCACTTCAAGCCGTTGAAACTTACGTCAGTAATTTAGAAAAGCTCAAAGCTATCGGTTTTTGCATCAGTGTGCGTCATGCTGAATTTATGGCTGACTACTTTAATTTTCATGGCTTACCGTCAAAATCAATTACAGGGCAACATAATCAAGCAGAACGCGATCAAGCTATAAATGAATTGAGGCATGGCAAGCTAAAAGTAATTTTCACTTGTGATTTGTTTAATGAGGGGGTTGATATACCTGAAGTAAACACCTTATTGCTGCTTCGCCCAACGCAAAGTCCAGTCGTATTCCAGCAGCAAATTGGCCGGGGTTTACGACTATTTCCAGGGAAAGGGAGTTGTTTAATATTAGATTTTATTGGCACATATTCTCAAGATTTCAGATTTGATGTGTTGTTGAGATCTTTAACTGGACAAAGTAGAGCGGCAATAAAAGAATCTGTTGATAAAGGCTTCGGATTATTGCCGACAGGCTGTCATATTCAATTTGATAGAGTGGCTAGAGAACGGGTATTGGAGAGCCTTAAATTTGCGCTTAATTTAAACGTGAATCGACTCACAGAAGAATTAGTTGCTTGGGCGAATGATAAAGACAAAACTCAAATTAAACTAAAAGATTTTCTGATTGAAAATGAAATCGAACTTTCGGATATTTATTCGGCAAACCATTATTGGAGTGAGTTTAAACGACGTGCTCAGCTCCCAACAAAAAGCAAGGGTCCAAGAGAAGACGTACTTTCTCGTAGAGTAGCAAGTATTTTGTACGTTGATGATGTTGAGATGTTAAATGCTTGGCATCAAACTTTACTGCATAAGAAAATTGACGTAACTAGAACCCAAGTCCTTGCGCATAAATTTTTAGTGAGCCCGTCTGAATTGATCAATCCAGCTCAATTCATCTCTTTAATGGATCAACATCCTGCTATCAGGGAAGAATTGATTGAAGTAATTGAATGGCGCCTAGAACAAACAGTTCTGCCATATTTACCTCTTCAAGGCATACCATCCACATGGTTGCTTTCTCTTCATAATCGGTACTCAAGGTCCGATATAATTACAGCAATCGGTTATGCAAATGCAACTAAACGACCTGCATTTAGAGAAGGATGTTTGCCAATCCTGGAATGCAAAATAGAACTCATGTTTGTGACTTTGGACAAAAGTGAAGGTTTTGCAGAGCGAGTTCAATATCATGACTATGCTATAAGCCCTAAATTATTTCACTGGCAATCTCAAAATGCCGCTAATGCAAATAATAAAACAGGTCGTCGCTATTTAGATAGTGTTGCTGGACCAAACGCCAATGGTTGGCGCTTTTACTTATTTGTTCGTGAAAATCAAGATTCTGCTTATGCCGCGCTTGGTGAGGCTTTGCTAATTAAAGCAGAAAGTGAACGCCCTATTTCAATTACGTGGGAACTTAAGAATGCGATGCCTGTTGAATTGTTTAGACATTTTTCAATATTGAGGGCAGCTTAATGCGATTGCCCTGATACCACGATTGCCCTGATACCAATGGCTCCAAAATCATGTCAGTAATACCCAGGATTCTGAAACCGGCAGAAAGATTGTCTCTCACTTTCCATTGCTGATTATTGATGACGAAGCCGATCATGCATCTGTGGACACCGGAGAACAATTGTTTGGTGAAGATGGGCAACCGGATCCCGAACATCAGCCCACTGCAATAAATCTTCTGATACGAAAGATTCTTCATACATTTTCACGTAGCGCCTATGTAGGCTATACGGCTACGCCATTTGCAAACATTTTCATTCATGAACGGGGAGAAACCCCGGAAGCAGGGCTCGACCTTTTTCCATCGGCGTTCATCATCAATATGGCCGCCCCTTCATCCTATATCGGTCCGGCGAAAGTGTTTGGACTGGTCAATGGCGAAAATCGAAATGGTTTGCCATTGGTTAGAATAGTGAATGATTACTGTGATGAAGGCGCGCAACGGGGCTGGATGCCGATAGGTCATAAAAATGGCCATCTGCCTGTGCATGATGGTGAGAACGGCATTCCGCCATCACTTGTCGAAGCCATAAACGCCTTCATTCTTGCCTGTGCTGCAAGAAAATTGAGGAATCAGGAAACACAACACAGTTCCATGCTTGTGCATGTGACTCGATTCACTTCGGTTCAGAAAGAGGTTCATCATCAGGTCGAAAGCTATGTTCTTCACGTTCGTCAGAGACTGTTACGCAATATCGGGGAAGATGTTATCCTCGAACAATTAAAGGCGCTTTGGTTGCAGGATTTTTTGCCCACATCATCCGAAATTGCCGAATTCCATTCGGATTTTTTTCGTTCTGGTGATTCCCAATCCTGGGAAGAAATCAAGACTGTCTTGTGCGATGTTATTGCCGGGGTACAGGTAAAAATGATTAACGGCACGGCCAAGGATGTGCTTGACTATAAGGATAGTCCTGCCGGATTGAAGGTTATCGCAATTGGAGGCGACAAGCTTGCTCGTGGACTGACGCTTGAGGGTCTGTGCGTAAGCTATTTTCTCCGCGCATCAAGAATGTACGATACCCTAATGCAAATGGGGCGGTGGTTTGGCTATCGCCCCGGCTATCTAGATCTTTGCAGGCTTTATACCACAGAGGAACTGATTGACTGGTTCGGTCACATTGCGGATGCTTCCGAGGAGTTGCGAGAGGAATTTGATCTCATGGTTGCCAGTGGTGGAACGCCAAGAGACTACGGCCTCAAAGTGAAATCGCACCCGGTACTCATGGTGACATCCCGACTGAAGATGCGTACGGCCCGAAATCTATATCTTTCCTTTAGCGGTCAGGTCGTGGAAACCGTATCCCTGTTTCGGGATAGGAAAAACCTTCAAAAAAATCTGGAATCATTTGATGCCTTGGCAAAATCCTTGGGACCGGCTATACCCATACCGGAACAGAAACGTAACGGACGTGTTGATAAATGGAAGGATGGAGCATGTTGGCAGAATGTTCCTGCCGAACGAATAATCGGATTTCTTGAAAGCTATGAAACACATCCTGAAGCTTTGAAAGTGAATAGTCGGATGCTTGCCGAATTTATCCACAAAATGTCCAACACGGGAGAATTGACAGGCTGGATGGTTGCCGTAACAGGAGGGAGTTCTGATAAGGTCAGAGATATCGGCGGAATCAATGTCAAATTGATGAAACGTAGCGCAAATCCCGGACTTGTTGAGCGTTATGCCATTGGCCGTCTGTTGCAGCCGGAAGATGAAGCAATGGATCTTGATGAAGCAGCCTGGAATGCAGCATTAAAGCTGACACTCGAAATGAAGCATGATGATCCGGGAAGACTCAAAAACGGAGAAGAACCAAAGACGCCGACAGTACCCAACGGTCCGGCCATTCGTCGAATCCGAGGATTCGGGGCTCCCGGAATATTGCCCCACCCGGAACGAGGACTGTTGATGATATCTCTCCTGGATCCGGATATGGCTGGTCATAAGGAGCTCTCGGCTGACTTGCCTCCGGTAGTTGCCATTGCAATAAGCTTTCCTGGTAGCAAATCCGGGAACAAGGTCGAGTACAAGGTAAATAACGTTGGTTGGGAACAAGAATATGGTGCCGCAGAGTAAAAAGGAAGAGCTACTTATTTCATGGCGTGCGCTTGCTGGCCAAACCGACAAAGAAGGCTGGAGCACAATTCCTGTTTCAACTGAAATTCGGTGCCGAGTTTTAGCCGGACGACATTATCCTGGCAACGAAGAAGCGATTCTTTTCGGGTTCTGTGCAATCAGGGTTCCACCTGTAGATCAGCTTCCTCAAGGTCATGGATTTTTAGTGTCAAAGGTGAAGCCTGGAGAAATCCTGGGCAAGTCAAATATCTGGATTGCTCTCTCACGTCAGTATTCGGGAAGTCTCGATTTGTTCGTAACAATGGCTGATGACGTCATTCTTACCCTAACCCATATTTAGCACATTTTCACGAATTTCCCCTATTGGCAAATTATAACTAATTGATTTAATTTAATTTATAAATAGACGTCTTTTGCAGTGCCATAATAGTTGTCAGTCCCTCTTGCGC
>JAQTMV010000050.1 GCA_028714175.1 Methylococcales bacterium | reverse complement strand
GAGTGCGCAAGAGGGACTGACAACTATTATGGCACTGCAAAAGACGTCTATTTATAAATTAAATTAAATCAATTAGTTATAATTTGCCAATAGGGGAAATTCGTGAAATGTGCTAAATATGGGTTAGGTGAATAGGGTGGCAGATAAAGCAACTCAATATTCAATTCTTTTGCCTTGTTGGCGACCGATTGGCATTTTTGGTATCTGGCGTTATCCAGTATTAAAGTGATGGGTCGCCCGCTACAAGCGTATGCGTTAGCAATTTTCTCGAGGAACTCGCAGAAAACGTCCTGGTTAATATAGGTATCATTGGTTACCGTGATGGCCTCGTGCGTGATCGGGTCATAGGCGCCTAACACATTGTGGCGTTTGCGCCCGCAGGCAGAAGGCAGCAATAGCCGTACGAAGCACGAGACCATCCCTAAAAATGCACCCATCACGAAGTGCGCCGCATCGACGGACAGAACCGTACGGCTGCCTTGTTTAGCCTTGTCCAGAATGGGTTGCAACTGGTTGTCGTGAAATTCCTGTTGAGCTTGTCGCTGCTTGTCATCCTCCATCGCTTTACCGGGGACCACGCCGCAGCGTCTGCATTTCATGCCCATTTTTTTCAGAAATGCCCTGCAAGCAGAAGGCTTCAAACGGATGCCTGTCTCTTTATTGATTATTTCTATAGCTTGGTTGACGGTATGGGGCACTTGCTTATTAAAGAGTTTCTTTAGCTGCTCTGTATACGGCTCCAATTGGCTTTTTGGCTGATGATAATTTTCCTCCAATAAGCCTGGTAAACCGCTTTCGTCGTACTTCTTCGTGTAATTAGTCACCGTGTCTTCGTCAATTCTTAAGAGTTCCGCAACTTCCGCGCGCCGATAACTTTTTTTCTAAGGTAAACCACCAGGCATTTTTTCGTACGCTTGAATTCGTATTCAATGTCATTTCAGGAAAAAGTTCGTGCAATTGCTTTTCAGTCATTATTTCGTGCCGGGGATAGTTAGTTTAGGTCTTCTTGCAAAATCTCAGGGTAATTGGAAACCGATATTTTGACCGCGAGGAGTATATATAGAACCTCTCTTGGAAAAATCCGAAAAAGTTTTCGTTATCGTAGCCTCGTTTATCTCGTTTGCCTATGAGGGAGCCGCCTTACAATTAACTCGTCGGGTTAAGCAGCATCACTGTCTCAACAGCCATTCCTGGACTATACTTTTTAAGAAATGGTAATGAACCTCTCGGCTATACCTCATCAATGGCGTTAACCAATGCCCGGATTAAATAAACCATGTCTGCATTTTCCTTGTACATTAACTATGAATGATGACAATATTTTTTCAAGTTTATCATCTACCTTAACGAAGATTGATGTTAACGATCTTAAGGTAGGCATGTATGTTGCCAAGCTTGATAAGCCCTGGTTGGAAAGCACTTTCTTGTTCCAGGGTTTTGAGCTTAAAAATAAAGCGGACATTAATGCTGTTAAGGAACAGTGTAAGTTTGTTTTTATTGATGTGCTCAAACAAAAAAAAGCGCTTAAATACGAACCCAGACAGTTGCTGTTGACGCATCCGCAAAAACGGATAAAGAGTAGCCCTCCTGAAAAAGGTTCTTCTTTTGAAAAAGAGGCTGAAAATGCCGGCTATGTTTACCGGGAAACCAGTAATTTAGTGAAAAGCTTTATGGAGGAGATAAGACTGGGTGGCCATATTAATGTCGCTATTGCTAAAAAAGCCGTCGCTGATTGTGTTAATAGCGTTCTGCAGTCACCGGATGCGCTGATATGGATGACCCAGTTAAAACAACGAGATCTTTATACGTCCCAGCACAGTATGAACGTGGCTATCCTGGCGATTGCTTTAGGACGTCATCTTAATCTTTCTGTTACAGATCTCAACAACGTGGGCTTGTGCGGTATGATGCATGACATGGGCAAGATGCTCATCCCTTTGGAAATTTTAAATAAACCGGGCAAGTTTTCCCCTGAAGAATTAAAAATCATGCATAGTCATGCCGAATTAGGCCGACGCTTATTAATGTCCAGCAGCGGCATGTATGCAGGAGCTATCGACGTTGCTTACAGCCATCATGAATGCCTGGACGGAACAGGCTATCCTCGTAAATTAACCGCCGAACAAACCACACCGTTTACTAAGATGGTGACAATTGTTGATATGTACGATGCGATAACCAGCGATCGCGTTTACCAAAATGGCAGAACCCATCTTGAGGCAATTAATGTGATGACCAAGCTTTGCGGCACCCAACTGGATTCAGGTCTGACCTATAAATTTATTGAATGTCTGGGCATTTATCCGCCGGGCAGCGTTGTTGAAATGACTAATGGCGAAATTGCCGTCGTTGCCGAAGTTAATCAAAAGCGAAAGATTAAACCCAAGATTATTTTATTGCTGGATGAAAACAAACAACCCAGACCGGAGCGCATCATTGACTTGTCCAAAATGGACCTGGATGCGAGTGGCCAGATTTATGGCATCAGAAAAATTGTTAGAGCCGATGAGTACGGCATTGACTTGAACAAATACTACCAGAATAGATTGATTGAAAACGTGCTGGCATCGCTGCCATAAAATTAACTGCAACTTCTTAACACCGCTTATTTGAACGGTGCAAATCAACCGCCGATAGGTTGATTTGCACCCGCTCACGCTATTTCGCCGTCCGCTTCTTTTTTGAAATATCATTAAATACATATCAATCATTGCGTTACAAATAAATATTTATTGGCATAGTTTTCGCTTATAGCTAAATAAATGTATTTCCATCAATGAGGATGTGTATGACTGAAGTTTCTCTTTCAGCAGTACCAAAAACCGGCCTGGACGGATTAAAAGAAAACTGGCGTAGCGATTTGTTGTCCGGATTTCTGGTTTTTCTTATCGCCTTGCCGCTGTGTCTGGGCATATCAATGGCTTCAGGTTTTCCACCTTCAGCAGGGATTATTACGGCTATTATCGGCGGCATACTGGTTTCGCGCATCAACGGATCATTTATAACTATCAACGGGCCTGCTGCGGGTTTGATTGTCGTGGTTCTAAGCGCGGCGCAGGAACTGGGCGAAGGCGATGCAATGGCGGGCTATCGCTATACGCTGGCGGCTATTGTAGTTGCCAGTGTATTACAAATCCTGATGGGTGTGTGCAAAGCGGGGCGGCTCAGTTCGTTTTTTCCCGCATCGGTAGTACATGGCATGTTGGCAGCGATCGGCATTATTATCATGGCCAAACAAATCCACGTCATGCTGGGAACTACGCCGGAGAAAGGCAGCAATCTGTTTTCAACTATCGCACAGATTCCGCACAGTTTTCTGAATCCTAATTATGAAATCGCCATTATCGGCATTACCGGATTGGTGATATTGATTATTTGGTCAATGTTAAAAAATCCAACGTTAAAGATGATTCCCGCGCCCATTATCGTCGTGTTGGTCGGTATGGGCCTGGCGCGGTATTTTGATCTGGAACATGAGCACATGTATCTGTTTCTGCCGGATGCGCATTTTTTACCGCATCACGAAGAAACCGTCGGGCCGAAATTTTTAGTTGCTATTTCTGATAATTTCATGTCCAGTTTTTATTTTCCTGACTTTTCAAAATTTGCCACATTGGAGTTCTGGGAAGCCGTTGTCAGCATCTGTTTGGTCGGTAGTCTGGAGAGTTTACTCAGCGCTATAGCGGTGGACAAACTGGATCCGTATAAACGTCATTCCAATCTTGATCGTGATTTAACCGCAGTTGGTGCGGGTAATCTGGTGGCTGGATTGATCGGTGGTTTGCCGATGATTGCTGAAATCGTGCGGAGTTCGGCCAACGTGAACAATGGTGCAAAAACACAGTGGGCTAACTTCTTTCACGGCACTTTTCTGCTGTTGTTCGTCGTGCTGTTTCCGCGCCTGATTCACAGCATTCCCCTGGCTGCACTGGCAGCATTGCTGGTCTATACCGGTTATCGTCTGGCTTCCCCCAAATCATTTGCAACAGTTTTACTGATCGGTAAAGAGCAGCTGTTTATGTTCGTCGTGACGATTATCGGCGTGTTGGCAACTGATTTATTAATCGGTGTCGCTATAGGCATCGTAACCAAATTTGCTATCCATATGCTGCGCGGAGTCAGGCTGAATAATCTGTTCAAGATTCACTTTATTATTGAACGGAAAGATGCCGGCACTTTTGTGGTTAGCATAGTCGGCGCTGCGATTTTCTCTAATTTCATGCCCCTGAAGACTGCTCTGGCCAATCTGGAAAGCGGCAAGACTGTGATCTTTCAAATGAACAATGCTTATATGCTTGATCACACCGTGATGGAATTCCTTCATGATTTTCAGCATAACTATGAATCTCATGGCGGCAAATGTGTGTTTTTTGGACTTGAATACCATGACACCTATTCAAGACATCCTCTGGCGGTGCGCAGAATGAAGCGAGACAATATGAGTCGCAGGAAAAGTGACCATTACGGAATTAGATAGGTACAGTTGTTTGTTTCTTTATAATATTAAATGTTAATGCTATTAACATTTAATATTAATTCTGATAACATGACTTTTTAATTAATTCAATGATAAAGTCATTTTATGGAAACTAATACTGCGCGTTTGACGTTGTTGATCGATCCGGAAAAAAAACGGCTGTTCGAGAAAATTTGTGCCGCTCAGGATATGACATCATCACAGGTCGTGCGTCGTTTGATCCGGGAATATATCGATCAGCATGCAGCTCTAATTGATCAGGAAACCTTGGCCGAGGAAACTGATGAACATTGAGATTCGCGCATTGCGACCGGAAGATAGTGCTGCTGCTAACGCACTGTGGTGTTTTATGGAAAGTGTTGTGCTGCGTGAGGATGATAATCCCGAAAGGCTCAGCCGGTTTCTGGAGCGAAACCCGGATTGTTGTTATGCAGCATAGCAAGGCAGCAACTTGCTTGTAGCTGCAAAGCAAAGGCATCCCATTTCAATGCTTGAATCAAGAAGAGATTATATGAATAAGCTTTCTCTGTCAACTTTGCCAAAAACCGGCCTTGCCGGGTTAAAAGAAAACTGGCGTATTGATTTACAATCCGGATTTCTGGTATTTCTTATTGCCTTGCCATTATGCCTGGGCGTTTCGATAGCTTCCGGTTTTCCTCCCTCGGCGGGTATTACCACGGCGATTATCGGGGGTCTATTGGTATCTCGCATTAGCGGCTCTTACCTGACGATTAATGGCCCCGCTGCCGGTTTGATTGTCGTGGTTTTGGCGGCGGTGCTAGCCCTGGGCGAAGGCGATGCCATGGCCGGTTACCGTTATACGCTGGCGGCGATTGTTGTGTCCGGTTTTTTACAGGTATTGATGGGGGTATTTAAGCTGGGGCAACTGAGTTCCTTTTTTCCTGCGTCGGTAGTGCATGGGATGCTGGCTGCGATTGGACTTATTATCATTGCCACGCAAAGCCACGTCATGCTGGGCGTCACACCGGAACCCGGCAGCCTGTTTTCGACTTTCGCACAGCTTCCGCATAGTTTGTTTCACGTGAAGCCGGAAATTCTTCTCATCAGTTTTTTAGGCTTGCTGATACTGATTGGTTGGCCGCTAATTAAAAGCAGGATTCCCGCGCCAGTCATTGTGGTGATGGTGGGTATGCTGTTTGCCTGGCATTTTGATCCGGATCGAGATGCGGCTGCCAGTGGCTCGAAATTCCTGGTCTCGATTCCTGATAATTTTTTGGCCGGCTTTTATTTTCCCGATTTTTCCAAGCTATTCACAGTAGCCTTTTGGGAAGCAGTAATAAGTATCAGTCTGGTGGGCAGTCTTGAAAGTCTGCTGAGTGCGACAGCGATAGACAGGCTAGATCCTTATAAACGAACCTCTGATCTTGATCGCGATTTAACAGCTGTCGGACTGGGTAATATGGTTGCCGGCTTAATGGGCGGTTTGCCGATGATTGCGGAAATTGTCCGTAGTTCAGAGAATGTCAATAATGGAGCCAAAACATCCTGGGCCAATTTTTTTCACGGCTTGGTATTGCTGCTGTTTGTCGTCTTGTTTCCAGGTCTGATCCAGCGTATTCCCTTGGCTTCCTTGGCGGCATTGCTGGTGTATACCGGTTATCGTCTAGCTTCGCCCAAAGCATTCGCCAGAGTCATGGATGTCGGCAAAGAACAGTTTTTAATGTTTGTAGTCACGATCATCGGTGTGTTAGCTGTAGATTTACTGGCGGGTGTCGCCCTGGGAATTGTGGTAAAGCTGGCCATTAACCTGGTGCGGGGCGTTTGGTTTGGCAATCTGTTCAAGATTCACTTTACGATTCAACAGCAGGATAACGATACGCTGGTTGTGAAGTTATCAGGTTCGGCGTTATTTTCAAACTTCCTGCCGTTAAAAAAAGCGCTTGCGAAGCTGGAAACCGGCAAAACTATTATTTTTGATTTCTCGGACGGCTACCTGATCGACCATACCGTCATGGAATTTATTTATGATTTTAGACAGAACTATGAAGCTCAGGGCGGACAGTGCGAGAAGATAGGCAAAGCCCTGGAAACGTTTTCAGATCACGCTCTCGCTGCTCGGCTAATGACTGCTGATGATAGGAAATAGGTACAGGGCGAAAGGCGAAAAAACCAAATCTTCAAGGTGCTTGCCTTTAGCCTTGTACTTTGCCTCATATGATTTTTTAGATTTAACACAATTGTGAGAATTTGATGATCCTGATATTAGCTTATTGTGCGGTACTTTTAAGCTTTGCTTCCGGTTTGCTGGCACTGATGATGAATCAGCGCCAGATTCTGCTGGAGTTTAGCCGGTATTGGTTTAAAAGATTTCCGGATGGCAACAAATTTGGCCGATCCGTGCTTGAAAACAGCTTAAAAGAAAGGCGTTATCCACACCTTCTTCGGCAAGCGGTTTTTGTGCTACTGGGCTTGTCCGGTATTTTTGCCATTCTGGCCGGTTTAAGCATTCTGATCAGTAAAAGCGTCGTTATCGACCAGATCAGCTTGGGTTTGCCGTGGCTACCCTGGCATGTGCGTTTTGACGGCTTGTCCGGGTTCTTCTATTTGATAATCGGAATTGCGGTGACTGCGGTCAGTCTTTATGGCCCCGGTTATGTTCATGCTTATGACGAAAGCCAGCATCCTTTTGCCGTCCTGGGTTTATTTACCGGACTGTTTGTTTCCGGCATGTTGCTGGTATTGCTGGCAGATGATGCATTCTTCTTCATGATTGCCTGGGAATTGATGTCGGTTGCCAGTTATTTCCTGGTGGCGTTTCAACATGAAAATCCGGCCAATCGCCGCGCCGCCTTTCTGTACTTATTGATGGCGGAAGTCGGCGCCTTGGCCATTATTCTGGGCTTTGGCGTACTGGCCAGTTTCTCTGACGGCTTTACCTTTGATGCCTTGCGTGAGTCGAAATTATCAACGACGTGGGCGAGCATCGCTTTTGTGCTGGCCTTGCTGGGATTCGGCATGAAAGCCGGAATTGTACCGGTTCACGTCTGGTTGCCGGAAGCGCATCCGGTAGCGCCTTCCCATATTTCCGCGCTGATGAGCGGCGTGATGCTGAAAGTCGCTCTCTATGGTCTGATCCGTTTTTGTTATGATTTGCTGGCTGATGTGCAATGGCAATGGGGTGTGGCACTATTGATTCTAGGCACGTTGTCGGCGCTGGGCGGCATTCTGTATGCGATGATGCAGCCTAATTTAAAACGTCTGCTGGCTTACAGTTCTGTTGAAAATATCGGCATCATTTTCATGGTGTTGGGTTTGTCGATGATTTTTATGGATAACGGCCAGCCGCAGTTAGCGGCATTGGGCTTCCTGGCGGCGTTGTTTCATGCCTTCAACCATGCTTTGTTCAAGAATTTGCTATTTCTGGGTGCAGGCATCATTCACCATCAAACCCATGAGTTGAATATTGACATGATGGGTGGACTGATTAAAAAGATGCCGCAAACCAGCAAGCTGTTTTTGGTGGGCTGTATGAGCAATTCTTCTCTGCCCTTGTTTAACGGCTTTGTTTCAGAATGGCTGGCTTTTCAAACCGCACTACAGGTCGATGTGCTGGATAACGGCGTGCTGCGCAGTTTGATTCCGGTTGCTGCGGCCGCCTTAGCGTTGACAGCAGCGTTAGCTGCCGCGTGTTTTGTCAAAGTATTCGGGCTGATTTTTTTGGGACAACCCCGTTCTCGAAACTGTATTAAAGCCCATGAAGTTAAAGATAAAGGTATGTTGGCAGGGCCTTTTTTGCTGGCTGGATTATGCTTTTTTATCGGCATTTTTCCAGGCGGGGTAATTAGCTTAATCAATAGCGTTGCAGGTCAATTGTTAGGAGAAACCTTACCGAATGATTCTGCTCTGGCGTGGTTGTGGCTGGCTCCGTTTTCCGCCAAACAGGCTTCCTATTCCCCACCATTGGTACTAATAGGAGCGCTCATTGCGGCCGGCGTTTGTTATTGGTATTTGCGTCGTAATCCTTTGACAGTCATGCGCAGAGCTGAAACCTGGGATTGCGGCTTTGGCGGCTTGACGCCGCGTATGCAGTATAGCTCCAGTGCGTTTACGATGCCTATCCGGCGGATTTTTGCCAAAGTCTGGATTATTGACGAGCAAATCCATAAAGACATGCAGGGCGCGATGAATCAGGATGTAGCGGCTGTCCATTATCAACTGCATATTCAGGATCATAGCTGGCCACGCTTGTATTTACCCATAGCACATGTAGTAAACAGTTTGGCCAGACAAGTTGGACGCATTCAAACGGGAAATATCCGGGTGTATCTGGGCTATTCGTTTGTAACCTTACTCCTTATGTTATGGATGATCAGCTGATGATTATAAATGAAGCGGTGACTTTAGTCGCCCGGGGTGTCAAGGGGCGGCTACCAAGCACGGCGTTTTTAGGCGAAGTCGCCCTGCAGTCTGGAGAAATACAATGAATTGGTTATTGGCAGCTATTCAAACACTACTGTTTGCCGCGCTGGCGCCTTTACTGGCGGGCTGGATTAAATGGTGCAAATGTCGCTTGCAAAACCGTAAAGCGCCGTCTCTTTTTCAGCCTTACCGGGATTTAATCAAGTTAACGAATAAACAACCGGTGGTTGCAGAACAGGCCTCGTGGCTATTTACTATCGCACCGTACATTATTTTTTCGGCAACGGTACTGGCAGCGAGCGTTGTGCCGTTGATCGCTGTTGATTTACCGACATCTGCCAGCGCTGATGTCATTGTCATGGTGGGTTTTTTTGCCTTTGCCCGTTTTTTTCTGGCATTAGCGGGACTGGATATTGGTACTGCATTTGGCGGCATGGGTTCATCCAGAGAAATGACCATTTCATCATTGGCTGAACCTGCAATGTTGATGGCAATTTTTACTTTGTCGATAGCTGCCTCTACGACTAATTTATCGGGTGCAATTGGTCACGTATTAAATGATGGCTTGGTGCTGCGGCCTTCATTTGTGTTTGCCTTGTTTGCCCTGATATTGGTTGCCATCGCTGAAACCGGGCGTGTTCCGGTGGATAATCCAGCCACGCATCTGGAACTGACAATGATTCATGAAGCCATGATTCTGGAATACAGCGGCCGGCATCTGGCGCTGATTGAATGGGCAAGTCAGCTTAAACTGATGCTCTATGGTGTACTGATCGCTAATATCTTTTTTCCGTGGGGTATTGCTGAAACCTTTACTGCTAAAGCCTTAAGCTTTGGCTTGCTGGCGATTATCGGCAAACTCGCCGGATTAGCAATATTTCTGGCGGCAGCAGAGACAGTAGTTGCAAAAATGCGCTTATTTCGAGTGCAGGAGTACCTCGGTTTTGCCTATCTGTTAGGACTGCTGGGTATGTTGAGTCACATCATTTTGGAGGCATCACGATGATCAGAGAACAGAAGACAGAGGACAGAAGACAGAGTATCTGTCTTCTAAATCGGAGTTACAACAATGAATCTTGAACAACAGGATTTTTATACACAGGCCATTTTATCGTTGGCTGCATTGGTGGGACTCACCTCTTTTATTATGCTAGGTCAGGGGCGATTGTTACGTCTGATATTTGTCTTTGCCGTGCAGGGATTGTTATTAACCTTGACCACGGCATTGGCGGCTTACAGTCTTGACAATCATCATCTGTTTATTTCCGCCGCGCTGACTTTGGTCTTAAAAGTAATTTTTATTCCATGGATGTTAAGACGTGAAGTTTTGCAAATGAACATGCACCGGGATATTCAGGCGTTAAATAACAAAACCATGGTGATGCTGGGTGGAGCGAGCTTGATGGTATTCAGTTATTACGTATTGCATCCTATCGTGCAAACTACCTCGCCGGTCATGCTGAATGCGCTGGCGGTGAGTCTTTCCGTGGTGCTGTTAGGTATGCTGTTAATGATTTCGCATCGTCAGGCGGTCGCTCATGTGGTGGGCTTTATGTCGATAGAAAACGGTCTGTTTTTCGCTGCTATCGTTGCCACCAACGGCATGCCAATGGTGGTTGAACTGGGCGTAGCCTTTGACGTGCTGGTTGCCGCCGTGCTGTTCGGTATCTTCTTCTTTCACATACGCACCAGTATTGATTCGTTGGATGTCGATAGGTTAAACCGGTTACATGAGGTGGACGATCAGAGGACAGAAGACAGAGAACAGAAGACAGAGTTATCTTCTGGCTTCGACCCTCTGTCCTCTGTCATCCGTCCTCTGTCTTCTGACTATGAGGTGGATAAATGATTGCCGCCTATCTCGTATTACTGATTCCATTTGTCGGTATTGTGTTTTTTGCGCTTGCCGGCCACAGGGCGGACACCGGGAAACTAAATGTCGGGTTTAACGCACTCTGTCTGCTAGCAACTATCTGGCTGGCGATTAATGTGCTTAATCAAGGCACTATTTTATCATCCGGGAAGGCTTTTTTGATTGACCCGTTTAATGTCTATCTGATTGTGTTGACCGCTTTTGTCGGACTTACCACCTCGATTTTTTCCTCTCCTTATATGGCCCATGAAAAGGAATTGGGCAAACTCACTGATCAACGCTTGAAACTTTATTACTCGATGTATCAGGGCTTTATGCTCGCCATGTATCTGGTGCTGACCACCAACAACATGGGCATGATGTGGGTGGCGATGGAAGGCGCAACGTTGGCAACTGTGTTATTGGTGAGTTTATATCGCACGCCTGAATCGATTGAGGCGGCGTGGAAATATTTTATTCTTTGCGGCGTGGGTATTGCGCAGGCGCTATTTGGCACCATTTTATTGTATTACGCTGCGGAACAGATAGGCGGCGGCGAAAATGCCCTGCTGTGGTCGGTACTTTACGCTAATGCCGAACAATTAAATCCAGAAGTGCTCGAGATAGCGTTCGTTTTCATGCTGATCGGTTATGGTACAAAAATCGGCCTGGTGCCTTTACATAACTGGTTGCCCGATGCTCATTCCGAAGGTCCAACACCGATGTCGGCGGTGTTGTCAGGATTATTGTTGAACGATGCCTTATACGCCGTGGTACGAAATAAAATGCTGGTGGATGGAGCTAGCCATTCCAATATGGCAGGTTTTCTAATGATGGGCTTTGGCCTGACATCGTTTCTGGTGGCCGCATTTTTTTTGCATCGGCAGAAGGATATTAAAAGGCTGTTCAGTTATTCATCCATTGAACACATGGGCATAATGACCTTTGCCTTTGGTATCGGCGGACCCTTAGCCACCTTTGCAGCATTACTGCATATGACTGTTCATTCACTGACAAAATCAGCCATTTTTGTGACGGTAGGCCATGCTGCACAGGTAGCCGGAACGCAAAGCATGGATAGAATTCGCGGTTTGATTAAAACCCAACCCAGAATTGGTTGGGGGCTATTGATTGGCACGATTGCCATTGCCGGCTTTCCTCCTTTTGGTGTGTTTACCAGCGAGTTTTTGGTACTGCTGGCCACGATGCACAGCTATCCCTGGTTAACGCCACTGCTTTTATTGGGTATCGGCATTGCCTTTGCCGGATTGTTCAGACATATACAACCGATGGTTTATGGCGATAAACCTGAAGGTCAATTACCCGTTAAAGCAAACCTTTGGCCGGTGATGATTCATCTGGGTTTTGTGTTGTGGTTGGGTCTGGCTATTCCCGGTTTTCTGGCTAACTGGTTTTCACAGGCAACGTTGTTAATTTCCGGGAGTACACCGTTATGAGCGCTTCAAACTGGACCGCGGATTTTTTAGGCCAACTGCTTAATTCAACTATTACAGTGGAACAAATCAGCTTGCCAGCTACAACCTTATGGCAAATCGAAAGCCATCACTGGCAACAGTTTGCAGAACTGGCGATACAGCAAAATATGCGTTGGGTAGCCGGATGGGCGGAACATGCAGAAGAACGGTTTTTCATCAATGCCTGTTTTGAAAAGCAGGGCGTTTATCTGTTATTGAGAACCATTGTTCACGCTGCCAAACCGGAACTGCCGTCACAAGCCACCGTTTATCCTGCCGCCAACCGCAGTGAGCGCCACACCCAGGATATGTTCGGCATCAACTTTGTAGGTCACCCCGACAATCGGCGCTGGACGCGGCACAAAGCGTGGGCTAAACACAGCTATCCGTTACGCAAGGATTTTCCGGTTCAGAGTGAACCGGAAGCCATCACGCCGCCCGATATCGATTATCCATTTGTTAAGGCCTATGGTGCGGGGGTGTATGAAATTCCTGTTGGCCCTGTCCATGCCGGTATTATAGAGCCGGGGCATTTTCGCTTTCAGGCGGTAGGCGAACTGATTTTAAATCTGGAAGAACGCCTGGGTTATGTCCATAAAGGTATCGAGAAAATCGCCGAAGGCAGAACGCCAGAGTCTTTAGCCCGTTTAGCCGGACGGGTTTCCGGTGATACCACTGTTGGACATTGCTGGGCGGCCTGCAGGGCAATGGAGCAAGCCGCAGGCATTGAAATTCCAGCATGCGCGGCCTTGATACGCGGCATTCTGGCAGAGCGTGAACGGGTCGCCAATCATTTAGGTGATATGGGCGCGATTTGTAACGACGTCGCCTTTGTTTTTGCTCAAATGCAGTTTACCCGCTTGCGTGAACTGTGGCTGCGCACCAATGCAAAAGTTTTTGGCCATCGTCTGTTAATGGACAGGATTATTCCGGGCGGTGTTGTCTGTGACATAACTGAGGTCTCCTCTACCTTGATTAAACAGGATATTGTTCAGTTAAGAAAAGAACTGTCAGAAATCATGCCTGCGATAGACCTCAATTCATCGCTGGAGGACAGGCTTTTCACAGCGGGTTATTTGGCGCCGGAAATTGCCGCCGCCTTTGGCACATTAGGTTATGTCGGCCGCGCCAGTGGACAGGATTTTGATGTCCGCCGAGACGCGCCTTATGCACCCTACAATCAAGCAATTTTTAAAGTCGCGTTGGAAGATCAGGGCGATATTGCTTCAAGATTCTGGGTAAGATACAAGGAAATCAATGCGGCGTTAAAGCTCATCGAACAATTTATAGAGCAACTTGAGTCAGGGGACATCCTTACTGAATGGCAAACGCCGCCAGCGGGCAATGAAAGCCTGGGCATAGTTGAAGGTTGGCGGGGGGAAATAACCGCTTATGTTCGCTTCGAAGCCGATAATAAAATCGCCCGTTTTTATCCACGCGACCCCAGCATCCTGAACTGGCCTGTGTTGGAAAAACTGGTGCTGAATAATATCGTGCCGGATTTTCCTGTCTGTAACAAGTCCCTGAATGGCTCTTATTCAGGCAACGATTTATAGGAGGCTGTATGCTGCGGCTTTTTAAAAAAATTATGACTACTGGTGTTATCACTGAGAAGTATAAAGCTCCCAAGAACGATGAACTGGAAAAACTGGGTATCCTGATCAAGCGCCACATCGACAAGAAATTTTCCGGCAGCATTGCGATTCGGCAGGTCGACGCCGGTTCATGCAATGGCTGCGAACTTGAAATCCACGCGCTGAATAATCCCTATTACGATATTGAGCGTTTTGGTATTCATTTTGTGGCCTCGCCACGGCATGCCGATGTGTTATTAGTGACCGGTCCGGTGTCACGGCACATGCAGACCGCTTTGTTAAGAACTTACGAAGCGACACCGAATCCGAAATGGGTGGTCGCAGTTGGCGATTGTGCCGCTTGCGGCGGTGAATTCGGCGTTTCTTACGCCAGTTGCGGCGCAGTGTCCAATGTCATTCCGGTCGATGTGGTGATTCCAGGTTGCCCGCCCACACCTTTGGCGTTGATGAAAGGATTGCTGGGGTTGATTAATAAATAAGATTCAAACTCCAATTACCGGAAACGCCTGCCTGCATTACATGCTCAGTCAAGACTCTCCTGAGCGTAGCCGAAGGGCTCTGGACAGGCTTGGGTGGGCTTATTCCGGCCTACGTCCGGTTATATAAAATAGGTAATATGATGAAGAAAATATTGAAGATGATGGGAATGATGGCAGCGATTCTGAGTTCTGTTATCATGACAGCGACTACCGTGGCTGCGGATGATTTGCTTCAGGATGCCGGTAGCTGGCTGCAAGTTGTCGGCGAGGGCAGTCTGAAGGCTGTGCATCCGAGCCTGGAAAAAGGGCGTATCTGGCTGGAAGGACAATCCCGTTGGGACGATAACTAGGGTCATTGGTATCAAGGTATGACACGTGCAGCGGTGGGTTATACACTCAGTGACCGTGCAACGATTTGGGCGGGTCAATTCGACACACCTGCGGGCGGCCAATCCGGCTTCGATCAAAACCGGGCGTTTGCGGGTCTCGGATGGACCTTCAATAAAAGCTTCCAAGCCGAAGCAGGATATCTCATCAATATCTGGATGATGCAACACATGCCAATAATACCATGCACCACTTGATCATGGGCTCGTTGTTTATCAACTTTTAACTCCCCCTGTAACACGATCACAGATAAGCCTTTACAACAAGCCTTGAGTTTGGTGAGTAAGTTGATAGATTATTTGTAATCCAACCAGTTAATAAGTGGCGGTGTCCTGAAATTATTATTTGGAATCTTTGTATTAGGAATTGGCGTTTACTTGATATTTGATGCATTAAAATGCTCACTAAACCCAAATTAACTCGCTAATCCCAGCGATTATCTCTAACCTGTACTTTGCCATTCTCGATTCGCAACGGAAAACTAGCGATATTTTCGTAGGCGGGAGGTGATTTCACCGCCCCGGTTTTTACGCAAAAGCGAGCGCCGTGACGAGGGCAAATGATCTCATCGCCTTCCAATGTACCGCTGGCGATTTCCGCGCCGTCGTGGCTACACACATCCTCAATGGCATAAAAAGCGCCTTCGATATTAAATACAGCAATATCTGTTCCATCAATATTTATGACAATATTTTTGCCTTCCGCTAACGAATTTGCATTTACCACATCTACCCAATCAGACATTCTCTAACCTTAAATTTTTAACTTGAACTTGTGGATACGGATTTCAATCCGCCTTGGGGTTGAAGTCACACCCCCTGCATCACCTTTAGCCTTTAGCCTTTAGCCTTTAAAATAAACATCATAACGTAATAGCTTGCCCTGAAAAATTTCATCGGGTTTGGCGCCCAAAGGTTTCGCATAATCCGGGCTTTTTACCACGACACGTTTTCCGGCAGCCCTTAAAGCTGCTGCAAAAAGCTGTTCCTTATCTTCATCATTCCCCAACAAATCGCGCAAGATCATCATTGATTTTTTTGCTATTGCGGATTTCTTACGCTTGGGTGGAAACATGGGGTCTAGATAAATACAATCCGGTCTGGTTTCCAGGTTTGCCAACAGGTCAATGGCATTGCCGGTGAGTAACCCGGGCGCTTGAAGATTAAGTCTCTGCATCCAGTCCTGTTGCGCCAGACGTTTAAAACCATCAAGAAGCAATTCGGTCATGACCGGGGAACGCTCCATGCATAACAGCTCATAACCCATACGAAAAATATGTAAACTGTCCTGACCCCAGCCTGTTGTTGCATCAACAACCGTTCTGGTTTTTCGCCCAAGTGACTGGGCCAAAGCGCCTTGTTTCGGCGCAGGCCAAGAACGTTGTTCGCCATTGCGCGGCTCAATATTGACAACCAGGCCGCCTTTTTTAAGCAGATCTCTGTCGAGCAATTTTAAACAACCGTCGCGCCAACTTAAAAAGAAGCTTTCCTGAACATCGGGATTAAGCGATTGATATAACGGAACGGCCAGACTTTCTGCAAGTTGCTGGAAGAGCACAATATCGCCTTGACCTTCATAAAGTACAGCCAGTTTTCCCCTGTATTTTTGATCTGAAGTGTTAGCTGTCATGGTTATTAACCACGAAGTACTCGAAAAAATACGCTGTCTTCGTGCCTTTCCTGGTAATAATTACTCTGTAGAAATGGATTTTTGTTCGTTTTTCAATGCCGCATCCAGCGTATGCCAAGCCAATGTCGCACATTTAACCCGTGCCGGATATTCACGCACACCGGCTAATACCGCCAGTTTTCCGACTGCCTCAAGATTAATCTGTTCATCTTTGCCGGTAGTCATTTCATGGAATTTTTTAAATAAGTCTTCGGCTTCCTGTTCTGTTTTACCTTTAACGATCTCGGT
Organism: Methylococcales bacterium; assembly: GCA_028714175.1. Lineage (GTDB taxonomy): Bacteria > Pseudomonadota > Gammaproteobacteria > Methylococcales > Methylomonadaceae > JAGXGJ01. Next base: position 9,728 of record JAQTMV010000050.1, on the reverse strand, counting down.
CATTAACGAAACAGACGCTGTTGAAATAGCACATCCTGAACCCTGAAAACTGGCATCGGTAATCCTGTCACCATCCATTTGCAAAAATAAAGTCAGGCGATCGCCGCACAGCGGATTAAAGCCTTCCACTCGTCTGTCAGCATTTTCAATGACGCGAAAATTGCGTGGATTCCTGTTGTGGTCAAATATAACCTCTTGATAGAGGTCGCGTAAATCATCAAACATTAGCCAAATACCTCAATCAAGGATTTTATACCGTTCATTAATACATCGATTTCTTCTTTCGTGTTATACATTGCAAAAGATGCTCTGGCCGTTGCCGGCACTTTAAAAAAATCCATAACCGGCATCGCGCAGTGATGCCCTGCCCTAACCGCAATGCCCAAGCTGTCGAGCATCGTGCCAATATCATGCGGGTGTATTTTATCCAGTACAAAGGACAGAATCGCGCCTTTATGCTCCGCCTCACCGATAATTCTAAGCCCCTTGATTTGCATGGCTTTCTCTGTAGCATAATCGAGCAACTCAGCCTCGTAAGCAGCAATTTTATCCATACCGATTGCGTTCAGATAATCGATGGCCGCGCCCAAGCTCACCACATCGGCGATAGCGGGCGTGCCTGCTTCAAACTTATAGGGCAGTACATTATATTCGGTTTCTGCAAAAGTCACTTTGCGTATCATATCACCGCCGCCCTGATAGGGCGGCATGGCTTCCAGCAGCGCCTGTTTGCCGTAAAGCACACCGATGCCTGAAGGTGCATAAAGTTTATGACCTGAAAAAGCATAAAAATCACAATCCAGATCCTGCACATCAACAGTCATATGAGGTATGGCCTGTGCGCCATCCAGCATGACAGGTATGTCTTTCGCATGAGCTGCGGCGATAATTATTTTTACCGGATTAATCGTGCCCAAGGCATTGGACATGTGTACAACCGAAACCAGACGGGTTTTATCGCTGAGCAGTTTTTCAAACTCATCATAGATCAATTCACCATGCAGATTAATCGGCGCCACCTTTAATACTGCGCCGGTTTGCTGGCAGAGAATTTGCCAGGGCACAATATTGGAATGATGTTCCATCGCCGTTATCAAAATCTCGTCACCGGCCTTGATATTGGCTTTGCCATAAGACTGGGCGACCAGATTGATGGCTTCGGTGGTGCCTTTGACAAAAATGATTTCCTTTTCATGACCGGCATTGATAAAGTCTTTAACTTTTGTGCGGGCGCCTTCAAAAAGATCTGTAGAACGCACACTTAAGGTATGTACGCCGCGATGCACGTTGGCGTAATCATGGCTGTATAAATGTACGATGCTGTCGATAACCGCTTGCGGCTTTTGGCAAGTGGCGGCGTTATCCAGATATACCAGCGGTTTGTTACGGATTTTTTCGGCCAGGATCGGGAAATCGGCGCGAATTTTTTCTACGGGAAAGTTTGTCATTATTTTGTCTGTTCAGATTTTGACGTGTTGCTTATTCGTTTACGACATATTATATTGTGTTTGATTCCAATTTGGTTTGTGCACTTATGGCTACTGTTAATCCTACGAAACACCTGACCAACCTCGATGAATGGCGCAGATTGGGCGAAGCCAATATTTTTCCGCCTGGAAGCCGTGTAGAACTGATAGACGGAGAAATTTTAGATATGGCCCCGATAGGTTTTAATCACTCAGGACATCTAAATCGTCTCAATAAGTTACTGACAAAACTCGCGCCGGATGATGTCATCGCCAGCGTACAAAATCCACTCCAACTTGGCGGCCTTTCCGAGCCTGAACCGGATTTCATGCTGTTAAAGCCCAATGATGATTTCTATTCATCCCGTCACCCCAATGCCAGCGATGTATTGTTGCTGATTGAAGTTGCCGATAGCTCGTTAGCGTTTGACCAAAACCAGAAGCTGCGTTTATATGCACTGCACGGCATCCCTGAATACTGGCTGCTTAACCTCAATGACTCGTGTCTGGAAGTGTATCGCAAACCTAACGGCGAGGTATATGCCGAAAAAACCACACTGCGTGCCGGTGACACCATCACGTTATCACAGCTACCTGAAATTACACTCCGTATTGCGGACATTCTGTAACGCAAGGCGCCCGTTTTCCGGCGCCTTATTCATAACCAGCTCTTTTTTACACCTTCCTGCGGGAAACGCATTAATACTTGCTCTAAAACCTTATCGTGTAAATGTTTAATCCTGACCTTGTCGACCATTTCATTAGCAAACGCAAAAGTCAGCATGTTACGTGCAGTTTCTTCATCAATACAGCGTGATTGCAGGTAAAAAATAGAGCTTTCATCCAACTGGCCTACGGTCACACCATGCCCGCATTTTACATCATCGGCATAAATTTCCAGCTGCGGCTTGGTATCCGCTTCGGCATCATCCGATAACAGCAGATTGCGATTATTCATTTGTGAATCGGTTTTCTGTGCATCTTCAGCCACAATGACCCGCCCCTGAAACACGCCTCTGGCTCTATCATCCAGCACGCCTTTATACATTTCGCGACTGCTGGCGTGAGGCTTTAAGTGATTGATGCGGGTATGGTTGTCGATATGCTGACGCTTGATACCCAAGTACAAACCATTCAGCTCACACTCTGACGCATAATCCAGATCGACATGAATATCGCTGCGCGCCAGCAAACCGCCGAAGGCAAAGTTATAATGGGTAAACCGCGCATCCCGGGCCTGTTTAACGTAAGTCCCGCCGAAATGGTAGGCTTTCTCGGATTCGCACTGCATTTTATACAGCGCCATATCGGCATTTGCACCCACAAATGCTTCGATAACGGCTGCCGATAAATAAGAGTTATCCAGGCCGGCAAAGGTTTCTATCACCTTAACGTCGGCCATTTCATCAGCAATAATGACCGAGCGAGTGGTGGACATAACATCGGCTTGAGTAGCGACATGCAATACTTGTATCGGTTTTTCCAGCACCTGCCTGGCGGGGACATGAACAAATAAACCGTCGGTAAACCATGCCGTATTAAAGGCAATAAAGCCATGTTCTGTATTATTAACCGCGCGGCCCAGAAAGGTTTCCAGCAGTTCCGGCTGTTTTGTCAAGGCATCAGCCATGCTCATTACTGAAACGGTTTCGGGCAAACCATCCAGGATCGAAAATTCTGCCGAAAAATGGCCATCGACCAGAACCACTGACCAGGCATCTTCCAGCTGATATGATTTCAGCCACTGGGCATTGACTGTCTGTAGATGGGGTACGAATCCCAACACGGGAGCAAACAGCTTCTTCTCAATAGCTGACACATTGGTATAACGCCATTCTTCTTCGCGCGGTGACGGAAAGCCATGTGCGGAAAAGTGCACCAAGGCTTCAGCCCTCAACTGCTGCAACCAGGGCAATATTTTTCCGGGTAATGCAGGCCCTATGTTTCGATATTCAGCCGTATAACGGCTTGCTGTCGCTGTAGTCATCATGCCGCCGCCTGCTCAACCCAGCTGTAACCTTTTTCTTCCAGCTCTAAGGCCAGCTCCGCGCCGCCGGATTTAACTATTTGACCATGCGCTAAAACATGTACAAAATCCGGTTTAATGTAATCCAACAAGCGTTGGTAATGCGTCACCATCACAAAGGAACGATCAGGAGAACGCAAGGAATTAACGCCTTCTGCTACAACTTTTAATGCATCTATATCCAGACCGGAATCGGTTTCATCCAGTATGCATAACCTGGGCTCAAGTATCGCCATTTGCAGGATTTCATTGCGTTTCTTTTCACCGCCTGAAAAGCCTTCATTAACCGCACGGTAAAGAAATTTCTCATCCATATCCAGCAACCGCACTTTACCTTTAATCAGGGTTAAAAAATCCATTGCATCCACTTCAGGTTGCCCATTATGTTTACGGATAGAATTGAGTGCGGCCTTTAGTAAATAGATATTGCTGACACCCGGAATTTCGACCGGATATTGAAATGCCAGAAAAACACCCTCGCGTGCTCTGATTTCAGGCGCCATCTCCAGTAAATCTTTACCCTGATAAGTTACCGTTCCGCCAGGCACGTCGTAACCGGCTTTGCCTGATAAAATATGCGCCAGGGTGCTTTTACCGGAACCATTAGGTCCCATAATCGCATGTATTTCCCCCGGATTAATTTGCAGATTAATGCCTTTAAGTATGGGCTTGTCACCTACGTTGACGTGAAGATTTTTTATGCTGAGCATGTTGTTTTTTTACCTGTGTTATTTAACGGGTTTTACACCCAGATCTTTACTAATTTTATTTAAGCAACTCGATTAATGAGCTTCTTATCAATCTATCTTGCTATTTTTAATCATCTTTTGACATTATATGAGAACAATATCCACATAAACCATCCTCGCTTAATTCTTCGGGTAAAATCTCACTACAGCATAATTCGCATTCATGCACCGCACTTTCGCCACACTCAGCACATACTTTCTCTTCATAAAGATAAGCGCCTCCACAAAACGGGCAATCAGCAATAGGAAAATCTCCGCCATCCTTCATAGCTAAATATGTTTCAGCATATTAATGATCTTTAATCGCTGGACTAACAATCTCCTCGTAGGAATAAGCAACGTCACATGATTTACATACGAACTCGCTTTCTATTGCATCTTCATTTAATTCGCTTGGATAAATTAAATCTGAACCACATTCTTCACATGAATACGAAACAAAAGCGTCCAATATTTTTTCAGTATAAAAAGTCAAAGTTTCCATTGAATTAACACAGTCTTCTTTTTCCTTTTCATGTACTTCATGAACTTCAACTAAAGTTGACCATGAATCGCTGCCAAGCAACTCTTTTGGGTCTTCTTTTAGTTGCTCAGAAATAAAGTCTCTAATGATAATAAATGAATTTGAAATTAAACCTTGAATAGCTTCGTGTTCTAATGTATCAAAGTAGTGTTCAACCTTGTTTCTATAATCGTTAATTTTATCAATTCTTTTCCAATCAACTTTAATACCTAATGATTCAAATCGATCTTTAATATTTTGATAATCAAAGGTCTTTTTTCCTTTGCCAACCCATAAAATTTTATTATCTACAATTTTAGGATTAACTCGTTCCTTTATTAAAGCTTCATCAGTATTTGGATCGCTTAAAGAAGAAAGTTTGTGTTTAAAAAGTAAAAGTATTCCTGCATAAATATTCCTTGCACATGAAATAATTCTTCTTTCATCTGATTCTGAGGTTTCGTAATCTTCCAATCCTAACGCAATTGAATCGACTGCATTTTTTAAAATGCTCAAAATTGTTCTCCGTATTGTTTGATTTCTGCCGCAAATGCTTAGGCAAACAACAACCGTCCTTTAGGCTCGGGAATATACCGTCCTAACTCTTTTGCTGTCTCTATCCATTCAGCAATAACACGTTCAGCATTGTTAACCGCTTCTTGATAACTGCTTCCATCTGCCATACAACCGGCTAATTCAGGCACTTCGGCGATATAAGCCTGATCTTCTTCGCTCCAGTAAATAATCATTTCATATTTAGTCATCATCTAACCCCAAACGATAGCGAACAATAATATTACGGATTTGTTTAACTTGATACGCTTTTGCCATTGGGCCAATCGGTTGTATATTCACAACCTCGGCAATTCCGTCTTTACTAAAAATATGATGGTCGCCACGAATTCGCTCCTGAAAATCCAAACGTAACAGCAATTGTCTCAATTCGGAAAATAAAATATTGGCATCAGAACGTCCATGAATAATTTTCTGCAAAATCTTGGCATATTTGCCCACTAGCCAACAGAACCTTCCAGACTCAATCCCAACAACGCCTGCGCCTCTACCGCAAACTCCATCGGCAATTCCTTGAACACCGCTTTACAGAAGCCATTGACTATCATCGATACGGCATCTTCTGCTGATATTCCGCGTTGCTGACAAAAGAACAACTGATCTTCGCTGATCTTGGATGTCGTCGCTTCATGTTCGACCTTAGCCGAAGGCTGCCTGACTTCCACGTAAGGAAAAGTATGTGCGCCGCATTTATCGCCAACCAATAACGAATCACACTGAGTATAGTTGCGCGCATTTTCTGCGCTTTTTAATACCTTGACCAAACCGCGATAGGTATTCTGCCCTTTGCCCGCAGAAATACCTTTGGAAATAATCGTGCTGCGGGTATTTTTACCGATGTGGATCATCTTGGTGCCGGTATCAGCCTGCTGATAATTATTCGTCAACGCCACTGAATAGAATTCCCCGACGGCGTTGTCTCCGGTCAAAATACAACTGGGATATTTCCAGGTAATTGCCGAACCGGTTTCCACCTGCGTCCAGGACACCTTGGAGTTATCGCCACGGCAATCGGCTCTCTTGGTGACAAAATTATAAATACCGCCTTTACCCTCTTTATCGCCCGGATACCAATTCTGCACGGTTGAGTATTTGATCGTCGCATCTTTCAGCGCTATCAACTCGACTACCGCCGCATGCAGCTGATTTTCATCACGCATCGGCGCCGTACAGCCTTCAAGGTATGACACATGACTGCCTTCATCGGCAATAATCAGCGTTCTTTCAAATTGCCCGGTGTTGGCGGCGTTGATTCTGAAATAGGTTGATAATTCCATCGGACAACGCACGCCTTTGGGAATATAGACAAATGATCCGTCGGTGAATACGGCGGAATTTAAAGCCGCAAAATAATTGTCCGTATGCGGCACCACTGAACCCAGATATTGTTTGATCAATTCGGGATGATCCCGCAAGGCTTCGGAAATCGGGCAAAAAATAACGCCCGCTTCTTTCAGTTTGCCTTTGAAAGTCGTAGCCACCGACACGCTATCAAACACCGCATCAACCGCGACACCGGCCAAACGCTCCTGCTCATCCAGAGGAATGCCCAGCTTTTTATAGGCTTCCAATACTTGCGGATCGATCTCTTCCAGACTCTTAGGCCCATCTTCCTTGCGCTTGGGCGCCGAATAATAACTGATAGCCTGATAGTCTATCGGATCAAACTTGACGAATGCCCATCCCGGAGACTTCATCGTTTGCCAATGGCGAAAAGCTTTTAATCGATATTCCAGCATAAACTCAGGTTCATTTTTAACCTTGGACAGCCTATGAATAATCTCTTCATCCAGTCCCGGAGGAAAGGTTTCTGTTTCCAATACAGTCACAAAACCCTGTTTGTAGTCCTGACTGATCAGATTTTTAATTTCTTGCGCACTTGCTGACATAATAAACTCTCTCTATCTTAACGATATAAACTGGCGACAGGAATCAGGATTTCCTGTTCCCAAGCCGGAGCTGGGGAACGGGCAGGCCTGATCATATCCGCCAAAGTCACTGATTCCAGAGCATTATGGATGGTTTGGTTAATCAAACTCCAGTTACCCCGAATTTCACAACCGGCAGCCTGTTCACAGCCCTGATGGGAAATGCTGCACTCAGTTAATGCAATCGGCCCTTCCAATGCGCTGATTACCGCCGCAACGGTAATTTTTTCCGGTGCCTTGGCTAATGCATAACCGCCCTTGGCTCCGCGTGTAGAGACCAGCACTTTGGAGTTGACGAGCAACTTAAGAATCTTGCTCACCGTAGGCAAGGCAATTCCCGTTGCCGCTGCTATTTCCATGGCAGCATGCACATGCGTATTATCTCTGGCTATGTAGCTTAAGATAACTGTTGCATAATCCGTTAATTTACTTAACCGTAACATACCCTGCCCCTTTGAAATTGAGACCATTTTAGTACTATTTAATTCCATAGTAAAGTAGTAGGTTAATTTTATTAGGACAAATCTCATTCCGGGATGTCACTGCGTTTCCCACCAAGGCATATGTAACTCGCCCCTTCATCTATAAAGTCAGCCAAAAAAATCACTTTTGGTTTTAAGCTCACAAGCCATGGTTTAGCGGTATAATTTTACATTTTCAGTTCCTTCGATAAACATCATCATGACCACAGTTAATACCGCCAAACTTTCCAGCGCCCGTTTTGCCCAGGCAACCGATGCTTTTGTTGAAGTGTTTACCGCCTCGGTAGATTTTGATCAACGCATGGCGCAACAGGATATCCAGGGATCAATCGCTCATGCCACCATGCTTGCGCACTGCAGCATCCTAACTGAAAAGGAGCGTGACGATATTATTAACGGGTTGACACAAATCGCTGAGGAAATAACTCACGGCGAATTCGTCTGGTCAATAAAGCAGGAAGACGTGCACATGAACATTGAAGTCAGACTGACTGATTTGATAGGCATTGCCGGCAAAAAACTGCATACCGGACGCTCCCGCAACGACCAGGTAGCGACGGATATTCGCCTCTATCTACGCAGTGAAATCAAACAGATTACCCATCAGCTTACGCGCCTGCAAACAGCCATTCTGGATTTGGCAGAGCAACACGTTGATACCATCATGCCGGGCTTCACGCATTTGCAGGTTGCCCAGCCGATTACTTTTGGTCATCACCTGATGGCCTGGTTTGAAATGCTAGGCCGCGATCAGGAAAGACTGCAGGATTGCTGTAAACGGATCAATATTATGCCTTTGGGCGCCGCGGCATTAGCAGGTACCAGTTACCCGATTGACCGCATCATGACGGCTGAATTGCTCGGTTTCAGCAAGCCTTCAGCCAATTCACTGGATTCTGTCAGTGACCGTGATTTTGCCATTGAATTTGCGGCGGCGGGCAGCCTGATCATGATGCACTTGTCGCGGTTTTCCGAAGAATTAATTTTGTGGTCCAGCGCCCAATTTGATTTTATCGAAATACCCGATGCCTTCTGCACCGGCTCTTCCATTATGCCGCAAAAGAAAAATCCTGATGTGCCGGAACTGGTACGCGGAAAATCAGGGCGCGTAACGGGTCACTTAATGTCGCTGCTGATGTTGATGAAAAGTCAGCCTTTGGCTTATAACAAAGACAATCAGGAAGATAAGGAGCCGCTGTTCGATACCGCTGATACCTTAATTAATTGCTTGCGGGCTTATGCCGATATGGTTCCACATATCAGCGCCAAAAAAGCAAATATGTATAACTCCGCCAAACGCGGCTTTGCCACCGCAACCGACCTTGCCGATTATCTGGTACGAAAAGGCATGGCTTTTCGCGATGCTCATGAAATCGTTGGTTTGGCAGTACGCTTGGGCCTGGAAAGCAATCGTGATTTATCGGAAATATCGTTGCCGGAACTGCAACAGTTTTCAGCCCTGATTACTGCAGATGTTTATGATTTTTTAACGCTGGAAGGCTCGGTTGCAGCGCGTAACCATATTGGCGGCACGGCGCCTGCTATGGTTGGAGCTGCGATTCAAACGGCGCGGCAATATATGGCTGCTGTGTAAGCCAGGGCAGCTATATGTTACTCACATTTCATTATCGGCATCCACTCATGCAGGTGCTGGAGGAGCAGTTTTAAAAATCGACAATGATTTGTACACACTCACAGAAAGGATTGGACGTGCTTATTTATCAATTACTTCTCAAAAGATACTTGATTTTCATTGTCTTTATTGCTGATCCGTTTGCGGTTCCGTTTATTTTCGTACATAATGAACACAACAATTCATCACCACGTGCATGACCGAAGTGATCATTTTAATACTTGAGGTTATCAATATCAATAAAGAGTCTCTTCCAATATGAAATGAGCCTGAAGGAGGTGGTTCTTTCTAACATGAAATGAGCCTGAAATAAGCCGAGATTCTGTTCATGATGGGAGGATGAAAACTCTCATGAACGACACACAACTT
>JAQTMV010000049.1 GCA_028714175.1 Methylococcales bacterium | reverse complement strand
GGCCAGGATCGCCGTATCCATATTGCCGTGTGCAGTAATAACGGCAACAGGGATTGGGTTGGGCGCAGCCTGTATAATGCCAACCAGATCCAGACCATCGCCGTCGGGGAGTTTCATGTCGGTCAGGCAAAGTTCAAATGGCTTTTGTTGTAATAACGCCTTGGCGATATGAATGTTTTCAGCACAGTAAGTTTGAATATCCATTCTGTTAAGCGTGATTTCCAATAGCTCACGGATATCAGGTTCATCATCTACAATCAATACCAGTGGTTTTCTCATATTTCAATTTTTGTATCGTCGGCATTAAGTAAACAGAGTCGAAAACAGCTTCGTTTTTCTTCACTCAAATAATAGCTTAATTTTGCCTGATTTAGTTCGGCCAATTCTCTTGAAATGTAAAGCCCGAGTCCCGTGCCGTTGTCCGAGGTGGTGAAAAATGGTTCAAAGAGGTGTTTGATCTGTTCATGACCTATGCCGGTACCGTTATCAATGATTTCTATACAAGGCGCTTGTTTCAAGGTAAAGGTTTGCAAAATTATTGGCCCGGTCTCAGGCTTTCCGTATCTCAGTGCATTTTGGCACAGGTTATCCATAATCTGTCTCAAATGACCTGGATCCATAAAGGCACATAATGGCTCATCGGTCTGGGATAGGCAGAATGAATCGGCAGCGATACCATGCTCGATCATGAAATTGTTTAAATAATGGGTTAGCCAGGGCTTTAAGTAAAGTTTTTCTCGTCTTGAATCGGTTCTTTTGGACAGTTGTAATATATCGTCGATGATCTGGCTAACACGAATGGCGTTGGTTTGAATGATTTCTGTCAAACGCATATCCTGAATGGGCAAATGCGGGTTTTCCGAGAGTAATTGACCTGCATGACTGATGGCACCTAATGGATTGCGTATCTCGTGGGCAATGCTGGCTGTGAGCCTGCCTAATGAAGCAAGTTTGCTTTGTTGCAAGCGCTGATTATAAAGAGCGATGTCTTCGAGGATAATCATGTAGAAAAATTCGCTGACTATCGGCAGACTCATGAAACGGCAATGAATTTCGGATTGGTTCGGAAGCTGGAGCTGTACAAGCTGCTGTTCAGGATTTTCTTGCCACGCCCCGAATGCTTGCGCTAATTGCTCTGAAATACCGTCAAGGCTGGCAGGCAATAATGGTAAATTTACCAATTGTAATGATGCTGCGTTGGCCATCTGAATGGTTTGCTGTTTATTGACAATGATGATGCCCGACTGCAGATGCTGAATAATATACTGGTTAAGCTCTTCCAATTTATCAATGGTGAGTTTTTGTTGGTCGGCAAGTTGCAGGGTTTGTTCGCTGCGTTTAGCCAAAATATAGGACAGCAGGGCAATGGTGAAAAAAGAAGCACCCAGCATTCCAGCATGGGTATAGGAAGTGGATGCAAAGCTGTCTGTATAATCGGCAAAAATCTGTTCGGTCAATACAGCCAGGCTGGCCAGTGCGGCAAAAAGAATGGCGCAACGGCCACCGATTAATAATCCGCTTGCGGCGATGGAAACTGCGAGCAGAGTACCTATACCACTATTAATGCCGCCACAGGCGTGCATCAACAGCGTGAGAATCAGTATATCCGTAAAAATAAGCAGGTGTGCTTGCGTAACATAACTGGTAAGTTGCCAGATGATGCAAATACCCGATATAACAGAAATAATAAAATAACTGTGGCTGCTGAATGCAAATAACTGGCTGTTGTCACTATTATTTAAAGAAAAGCCCAATCGACCGTAAAATAGAAAAACCAACAGGCACGCCAGAATAATACGATAAATTAAATAAACTTTCACTAATAGCCATGCTTGTTGAGTTGCGATGCCATACCCACTGGAAATGGGGCAAGGGTAAATAGTTTCAGTGGAATTTGCAGGCATGTCTGTTTTAAGCATGGCGTTTTTCAGGGACTTCGATAAAATATTCAAAGCTAAATCATAGCATCGATACGAAGACTTAAGAAAATTACCCCGGACTTACCGGTTAATCAGGAGCATCAATGAATATTCATGAATTTCAAGCCAAACAGTTGTTTCAAAATTATGGCATACCCATACCGGATGGCAAGCAGGCAACAACGGCAAATAGTGCCGGGCAGATTGCCCTGGAATTAGGGGGTGAAGGTTGGGTGGTAAAGGCACAGGTTCATGCAGGAGGACGCGGTAAAGTAGGCGGCGTGAAACTGGCTAAAAGTTTTGCCGAAGTTATTGAGCACGCCACTGCAATGTTAGGCAAACGCTTGGTGACCATTCAAACCGACAGCGCAGGATTGCCGATTAATTCGTTATTAATAGAAAAAATTTATGCAATTAAACGCGAGTTATATCTGAGTGTACTGGTTGATCGGGGCAGTGAGCGTATTATTTTTATTGCCTCAGCCGCAGGGGGTATGGATATAGAAACCGTCGCGCATGAAACACCGGAACGGATTATTTCGGTACAAGTCCATCCGGCCGCCGGTTTGCAAGCGTATCAATGCAGGAAAGTCGCCTATGCATTAGGGCTTAAAGGCCAGCAACACAAGTCCTTGCAAAAAATAATGCAGGGCATGTATGACTTGTTTTTAGCCAAAGATGCCAGTCAGATTGAAATTAATCCTTTGATAGAAACGTACGACGGTGATTTATTGGCGCTGGACGCTAAAATCAATTTTGATGATAACGCTGTGGCAATTCATCCCGATATTTTAGCGATGAAAGATCCCGCGCAGGAAGATGACAAGGAGAACGAAGCGCAGCGATTCGGCTTAAATTACATTACCCTGGATGGCAACATAGGCTGTATGGTCAATGGTGCGGGTCTTGCCATGGCAACGATGGATCTGGTCAAACTGAAAGGCGGCTTGCCTGCCAATTTTCTCGATGTCGGCGGCGGCACCAATGTCGAAAAAGTCTGTGAAGCCTTTAAACTGATTTTGTCCGATACCAGCGTCAAAGCCGTATTGGTTAATATTTTCGGCGGTATCGTTAAATGTGATGTCATCGCATCAGGCATTTTGGCTGCGATTGAACAGGTCCACGTTACCGTTCCTGTAGTCGTCCGCTTGGAAGGCACGAATGTTGAAGAGGGCCGGGCATTATTGAGTAATACCGGTCTTAAGATTTACGCAGCCGATGATTTGGCGCACGCGGCAGAACAAGTTGTTAAATTGGCGGAGGCGGTATGAGCATTTTAATTAATAAAGATACCAAAGTGATTTGCCAGGGCTTTACCGGCAAACAGGGTACGTTTCACTCTGAGCAAGCCCTTGACTACGGCACCCAACTGGTCGGCGGCGTTACCCCGGAACGTGGAGGCGAAAGCCATTTAGGTTTGCCTGTCTTTAATACTGTACAGGATGCAGTCAACAGCACACAAGCCACAGCCAGCGTCATTTATGTGCCGCCGTTTTATGCCGCTGATGCCATTCTGGAAGCGGTCGATGCCGGGATTAAGCTGATCGTCTGCATCACCGAAGGCATTCCGATATTACAAATGCTGCGTGTTAAAGCCGCGATGGCGGGAACAGGCGCATTACTGATCGGCCCCAACTGTCCCGGTGTCATCACTCCCGGCGAATGCAAAATCGGTATTATGCCGGGCAAAATTCACTTGCCGGGTTCTATCGGTATCGTGTCGCGCTCCGGCACTTTAACCTATGAATCCGTGCATCAAACCACACAACAAGGTCTGGGGCAAAGCACCTGCGTGGGCATAGGCGGTGATCCTATTCACGGCATGAACTTTGTCGATGTGCTCAGCCGTTTTCAGGCTGATGAGCAAACCAAAGGTATCGTCATGGTCGGTGAAATCGGCGGTGGTGAAGAAGAAGAGGCGGCTGACTATATTAAAGCCCATGTTACCAAACCTGTCGTCGCCTATATCGCAGGACAAACCGCACCGCCTGGAAAGCGTATGGGGCATGCCGGCGCAATTGTGACCGGCGGCAAGGGTACAGCAGAAGGAAAAATTGCAGCGCTTAGGGCGGCAGGGATTGAAGTGGTAAATTCTCCGACGGAAATTGGTGTGGCGATGAAGGGATGTTTGTAAGAAAATCAGGTACAAGGCGAAAGGTACAAGCCAAAAAAGCGCATTTACCCGCGTTTCCAAGCTCCTGCGTAGGAATGCGGACCATGCATTGATAAATCATCGATATGAATTTCCATGGAATCCACTAGGCAATCCGTCATAATCGAAGCCAATGATTGTGAATTTTTATATGGATTTTCCAAGTGACATGGCTATTTACTGACGCGAAACCCCCCTTTTAACTGAGGTGCAGTTATGCAATGGCAAGACGTTTTAGCAGATAAATCCTTACGTGATTTACCTTACAAAATAGAATTAAACGAACGAGGAAATATTGAAATGTCCCCAGCTTCATTTCTACATAGTCTCTTGGAGGGTGAAATCGCTACTTTATTAAGAACTCAACTTGGCGGCCGCGTTTTTACAGAACTCGCCATTCAAACCGGTAAAGGCGTTAGAGTCCCTGATGTTGCGTGGGGAAGCAATCATTTTGTTGAACAGCATATTAAGGAAATATGCGCTTCAGCAGCTCCGGAAATTTGTATAGAGATCATTTCGCCGTCCAATAGCATGATAGAAATGAGTGAGAAAATCGCTTTGTTTTTAGAGTCTGGTGCTATTGAAGTTTGGCTGGTTGATGAACAAGGTAATATCAGTTTTTTTAATGCCGGCGGACAGCTACAAGAGTCCAGTTTTAATATAGAAATGGGCAAATTAATTTAATCCCGATTGGGATCAATCAAAAAATTAAAAAGGAAACGTCATGAATACCGCCGAAATCATTTATAAAAAATCTAAAGCCTTACCTGAATCTTTTGCATTGGAAGTGCTGGATTTTATTGGCTATCTGGAACAGAAAACGCTTAAAGCCTCGCCATTTCAAAAAACAGATATAGAGCAGGGTTTTGGTTGTGCGGGTTATACAGGCGAAACTAAATCGTTAAAAGATATGGAACAGGCTATTGTTGATGACATCAGACAGCAATGGCATAAATCATGATCGCTGTTGATACCAATATCTTAGTGCGCTATGCAGCAAATGATGAGCCTATTCAATCGCAGCAAGCTAAAGCTTTACTCAAAAATGCCGAAGCAATCTTTATCAGTAAAACAACACTATTGGAGTTTGAATGGGTACTCAGGTCGGCGTATCAGTTGCCACGCGAATCGATTTTGCGTTCAATTTTGACAATTTGCGGTCTGCCTAATTTAGCTGTAGAAAACGCATGGCAAGTTTCTCAGGCATGTGACCTTTATAGCAAAGGCCTGGATTTCGCTGATGCGCTTCATTATTCAGCGAATACTTGCGTTGAAAAATTCTATACGTTTGATGAAAAATTTATTAGAAGCGGGAAATTATTAAATTTAAAAATCAGTAAACCAGATGCTATCTTGGATTAGCGTAATTCCTCATACAAACCGTTACTGGTTTAGTGAATTTTTGATAAATAATAGCTTTAAAACTTTCTCACATGACCCTAAAAATCGCCCTCGCACAAACCAATTTCCTGGTTGGTAATATTGCCGCCAATGTTAATAACATCATCAAAGCCGCTAACCATGCGCGTGATGAGTTAGGCGCAGATATTATCGTCTTCCCTGAACTTACCATTACCGGTTATCCTGCAGAAGACCTGTTATTGCGCGCTGATTTTATCGCAGAAGCCAATAACGCCGTTTATCAGCTTGTCGACCAGGTTGCCGGCATTGCACTGGTAGTGGGTTTTCCTGAACATGACGGCGATAAAATCTACAACAGTGCAGTAGTGTTGCATCAAGGTGTCAGGCTTGCATGTTACCGTAAGCAGGCGTTACCAAATTATGGCGTGTTTGATGAGCAGCGTTATTTTGCTGCGGGCAATCAGCCGTGTGTGTTTGAGTTTAACGGCACCTTCATTGGACTGACGATTTGCGAAGATGTTTGGCAAAGCGGCATTATTGACGCTACCAAACAGGCTGGGGCAGAGTTACTGCTGACCATCAATGCCTCACCCTATAATTCGGGAAAAATCCATCAACGCGAAGCCATTATTTGCCGGCAAGTTAAAGCCGCGCAGATTCCCCTGGTTTATGTTAATCAAATAGGCGGCCAGGATGAGTTGATTTTTGATGGCGCTTCATTTGTCGCCGATTCGCAAGGCGATATTGTATTTCGGGCAGAAGAATTTAAAGAACAAATCAGTGTAATTGAGTTTGACGGCAGCAAGCCCATAACAAACATCTGTGTTCCGCTTTACAATGAGATTGCCAGCGACTATCAGGCTCTGGTGCTGGGCATTAAAGATTATGTGCGTAAAAACGGTTTTCAAGGAGCAATTTTAGGCTTGTCCGGCGGCATTGATTCGGCGCTGGTTTTAGCTTTGGCGGTTGATGCACTCGGACATGATAAAGTTGAAGCCGTGTTAATGCCGTCACGCTACACACAGGCAATGAGTATCGAAGATGCCGTACTGGAAGCGCAAGCTCTGGGTGTGAAATACCATATTATTTCCATAGAGCCCGCCGTTAATGCGTTCACGGGCATGTTGGCCGAAGTTTTTGCAGGGACAACTAAAGATGCTACTGAGGAAAATATTCAGGCGCGTTGCCGCGGAGTAATTTTAATGGCTTTATCCAACAAACAAGGCAAACTATTGCTGACTACGGGTAATAAAAGCGAAATGAGCGTGGGTTATGCAACGCTATATGGCGATATGGCAGGCGGATTTGCGCCGATCAAGGACGTGCCTAAGCTGCTCGTCTATCAGTTGGCCCGTTTCCGTAATTCACTGTCCAAGGTAATCCCGGAGCGGGTTATTACCCGACCGCCATCGGCCGAATTAGCACCAGACCAGGTTGATGAGGATTCCTTGCCGCCCTACGAGGTTTTGGACCCGATACTGGAGCGTTACGTGGAACTGGATCAATCCGCTGAAGAAATTATTGCCGCAGGATTCAGACGCGAAGATGTAGCCAGAGCCATTACTCTGGTAGACAGAAATGAATATAAACGCAGGCAATCCCCACCCGGCATCAGAATTACAACCCGGGCATTCGGACGTGACCGGCGCTACCCGATTACTTCGGGTTACAGAGGGATTTAGTGGTTTGTTGGAATCCTTTGTAAAAACATTCAAGCTGAAGCTTTTGTAAATAGTGCCTGAACGAAGATGTTGACTTTTTTAAAATCGGCTTTTTCGTTCAGGCACTAACTATTAACCAACCTTGAACCCAATTTTATGCCTTCTTTTGACATTATTTCTGAATTTGATGCACACGAAGTTAAAAACGCTGTCGACCAGGCCAATAAAGAGGTTACCACGCGCTTTGATTTTAAGGGTTCGGATTCGACCTTTGAATTGACTGACAATAAACTGATTATGATTTCTGAATCAACGTTTCAGTTACAGCAAATGTTCAGCATTGTCTGTTCAAAACTCAGCCGCCGCGGTGTCGATATTGCCTGCCTGGACGTAGGCGATGCTAAAGGCAGCGGTAAAAGTATGCGCCAGGAAATTACGCTGAAACAAGGGCTGGACCAGCTATTAGCCAAAAAAATCGTCAAATTAATTAAAGACAAAAAGCTGAAAGTGCAGGCAGCAATTCAGGGTGATAAAGTCAGAGTAACGGGCAAAAAACGCGATGACCTGCAACAAGTGATTCAAATGCTGAAAGATGAAAAGCTGGAACAGCCGTTGCAGTATGATAATTTCAGGGATTAGGCGCCCACTATAATTTCGACGAACACATCCTCTGCAAGTTTCTCCTGAGCGTAGTTGCAATGCCGCATTAAGTTAGGTAGACAGTCCCTTCACCCGACGGGAGAAGGTTAGGATGATGGGGATCAAATAAAGCATTTTTCTTGTGTTTATTCTCCTAACCCCTGCCCCTCTTCAGCAGGAGAGGGAGTTAACTTAATTTAACTTGACGGCGTTGAGCGTAGCCTAAGGGCACAGGAGGAACCTGTGCTTCAAGTGTCTAAATTTTTTTATGTATGTTACTTAGGATCAAACAAGAGTCTTGCCAATCACCTCTCCCAGCTTAACCGCTTTTTCGGCTTTAAGCTCGCTATCCCACTGTGCCTTGCCTTTGGCGAATAAAACAATAATGGTAGAGCCCATATTAAAACGTCCCATCTCTTCACCTATTTGTAGTGTGGGTGCATTATCCTGATAGCGCCAGCTTTGTACCGATTCAATGCTTGGCGGTGTGACGACGCCGTGCCAGACGGTTTCAATGCTGGATACAAAAATGGCGCCGACCAGCACTAATGCCATGGGGCCGGAATCGGTATCAAAAATGGCGGCGACGCGTTCGTTTCTGACAAACAGGCCGGGAACAGAATTCGTAGTTGCGGTATTTACGCTGAATAATCGCCCTGGTATATGCACCATTTCTCTTAATGTGCCGGTCAATGGCATGTGCAGACGGTGATAATCTTTGGGGGCCAGGTAAATAGTAGTAAAAATACCGTTATTAAACGGTTCTGCGCGTTCTGCGCTGCCGCCTAACAAGTCGGTAGTGCTAAAGCTTTTGCCTTTGGCTTGAAATATATTTCCGTCAGTAATATCTCCGGCCTGACTGACTGTACCATCAGCCGGACTGGCAATAGCATTGTTTTCGGTGGTTAAAGGTCTGACACCGGGTTTGAGTTCACGGGTAAAAAAATGATTAAAACATTTGTAGGCATTGATATCCGGTTCCAGAGCCTCATCCATGTTGACGCCATAATATCTGATGATCTGTTTGATGAACAGATTTTTCCAGGGCTTATTTTCGCAGTGTGTCAGTATGCTCAGCATTCTGGACAAGGCATGGTGGGGTAAAGCGTATTGGGGCAAAGTGGTTAGAGCTTCTTTAATAGTCATTAATAATCTGTTATTTATAAGACGGGTCAGGGATGGCTTGACAACTGTAGATCAGCGCTCACGTTATACACAAGTTTATAAAATGCGCGCCATTCCGGCAGGGATTTACGATAGACTATCCTGCCTGTCGCCCTTCGGGTTAAAGTGATTAAGGCAAATTAACCAATTCCGGCGCTTGCCAGTCGCTGTTTCTATGTTCTGCGATAACAGTTGTATAGATACCGCCGCGTACATTAAATTCAGCCCGGATACGCATGAAATTGGGCGCTATGGCTGTAACGATGTCGTCAAGAATTTCATTGGTAACCGCCTCATGAAATACGCCCCGATCACGGAATGTCCACATGTACAGTTTAAGGGTTTTTAATTCCACGCAAAGTGCGGCGGGCACATATTCTATCTGGATAGTTGCGAAATCCGGTTGTCCGGTCTTTGGGCAAAGGCAGGTGAATTCGGGAATATCAATGCGTATCGTATAATCGCGGCCTGGTTGCGGGTTATCGAAAGTTTCCAGGTCTTTGGCAGGTTGTGTTGTCATCGTACTCGTTGTCCGTGTTAAATGTTGGGATATTTTATCAATTTTGTGGCAACAATTAACTGGCACTGCTAAATTAAAGCCGTATCAATATGGCCGAATTTAATGGCCAGGCGCGTTAATTCAACATCATTTTTGATGTTAAGTTTATCGTAGAGACGATAGCGATAAGTATTGACTGTTTTATCACTCAATATCAACATCTCGGCCATTTCCTGGATGGTTTTACCTTGAAGAATTAAAGTCACTACTTCGGCTTCTCTCTGGGAAAGTTTTGCAAAAGGTGACTCATGACAGCCGTGCAAACCTTGAAAGGCCAGATTATTGGCAACTTCTGAACACAGGTAGCGGCCTCCTGCCATTATTTTTCGAATGGCATTAATCATCTCGTTTACTGGCGAACCTTTGGATATAAAGCCTAAAACGCCAAGTTTGAATAATTGTTGAGGAATAGGGCCGTCATTATGTACGGATAAGGCAATGATTTTTACCTCGGAATTATGTTGCAAAATTCTACGACAGGCTTCCACGCCGCCTATGCCGGGCATATTAACATCCATTACTACAACGTCTACCGACAGATTAGCCACAGCATAGACAGCTTCTTCACCGGATTTGGCGACGCCCACAACAGTTATATCTTCAGCGGCATTCAGCAACACTTCAATGCCGGTCCGGACAAGTTCATGATCATCAACAAGTAGCACACTTATCATAAATTATTTTTTTAAATTGGTTATAAGACGATGTTTTTTTAATAATAATTATTATCGCAGTATTGCCCTGCGGCTTTATGAATTTACCAGCTGTGCCAGTGATTATACTTAAGTCATGATATTTTTTTCCCGTTCGCTGCTGGATGTTTCTATGGTTTTATATCTACACTGATTTTTCTGATGCTTAAGACGACTTATCGGAAGCCCCGTCAAGAAAGTTTCGATAATTTATCGAGACCTTAAGGCCGGCAAAACGACCGCTCATTTTAACCAGTTCCGCGTTTTTTTTATCAAAACTGATCTTTACCTCACTTAGCGCACGATCTTCATAACCTTTTTCTATTTGGTGCGTTTCCAGCAGAAAATGGTATAAATACACTTCCTGATCACCTTCATCTTTAATCTCCAAAGGCTCGCCCAATTGTGCCAGAACGGCTGATTTATCCGGTAAATCTTCAGCAATCTTGTCTATCAACTTGCTATTGGCCCGAAGCTGTTTTTTTTCTTTATCGATTTCAGCGCCCCCTATTGAGCGCAAGGAAACTTCTAAAAACTTGGGTGGGGCGATTTGCAAAAATAACGATGAAAATGACCAGGCAATTATTCGCCCCTTCTTATTGAAGTTCAAATCAGAATAAAACTTTATTTCCGGAACAATCACTTTGTTGTTGCCATCAACCTTACGAAACCAGTAACGCCAGCGTCTGCCTTGCTCTGTAGGGGTATCCTGACTGGCATACAGCTTGGATAAGGAAACAAAATCCTTGCTATAAAGAATGGGCTCTTTAAATTGCAAGGTAAACTCATCGCTGGTAACAACAGCAAAGTAACGATCAAATTCATCCATCTGCAGATAAGTCTGATAAGCCCGTATCCAGTAAATACATCCGGATAATGAACCTGAAATCACCAGCAGGCAAATAATGCGAAGACCCCGCTTAATTGTTTCTGTTTTCATACCTTAGTTTTAGCTATTATTCATAGCTGAATACGTTTTTGTTGCCAATAACAGCCTGCTAGTTTACACCCTCATACTCTCTGCATACCTAACTATGTCCAAATATCTTCAACAAAAAAACCAACCGGGATAGTAAAAAAGGTTGCAGGATAGAGCAAAAAGATCGTTCATACAATGTAGAAATACCAATAATGCGCACAGGGCTGATTTTAATTTAGTTCGGCGGTTAATTCGCATGTCAAACGGGTTTTAATCTGACCCGCAACAGGCGCTTTACAGTAAATCATTACGACAGCATCGGGATATACCGGTGAATCATATTTATCGGGTCCGCAGAGCTTTAAACGGCAACAGTAATAACTGCTTAAATCCTAGTTCAGCTTGCCGGCGGAAGGGCCTTAAGCCAATGGACATGACTGTTTGAGGCTGTCTGGCTTCAGCCGTATAGGTTTTACAAAGTCTGTCCCAACAGGAAATGGAAAAGCCGTAATTACTGTCAGTTTCCGCCGGCAGGGTTGAGTGATGAATACGGTGCATATCCGGCGTGATGATCAGCCAGCGTAACTTTTTATCAAGCGCTGGTGGAATGCTGATATTGCTGTGATTGAACGTCGCGGCACCATTGAGAATAATCTCAAAAGCAATAACTGCCGATGGATTAGCGCCTAGCAAATAAATGCACAGCGCTTTGTACAG
The DNA here is from genome assembly GCA_028714175.1 of Methylococcales bacterium. GTDB lineage: Bacteria > Pseudomonadota > Gammaproteobacteria > Methylococcales > Methylomonadaceae > JAGXGJ01. The sequence continues at coordinate 14,619 of JAQTMV010000049.1, read as the reverse complement.
CATCGAAATGATGATTTCCAGAGGGTGAAAGCGTACGGCCGTCGTGGCATCAAATTCCAGATCGGTATGATGCACTTGATGAAGATGCCAAAGCAGTGGCCATTTGTGCGAAACAATATGTTGGCAATAAATGGCAAAATCGAGAAATAACAAAGTGACAACAATTAACAGCCATTCAGGGACGGCCAGCTGGTTTAAAAGCCCCCAGGAATTCCTGGCGGCGGCAATGGCGCTTAAATAAGCCAATCCGCCGATTGTTAAACGCAGAATAACCATGTTCAAGGCGGCAAGCCCCAGATTAACCGGCCAGCGCTGTTTGCGATCAATCTGTTGGTTTCTTTTAGGGCTAAAATATTCCCAGCAAATCATGATGCCAAAGATGCCCAGAGCTGCCGTTAAACGGATTATGGTTTCCATGATACCTTTTTGCGAGTATTAAACTTGAATGCTAAGGCGGCTTTAGTCGCCCATCGCTGCACAAATCCGTCTTCACAGGAGAATTTCATTGTTTTAAAGGCTCAAACAAGGCGGTAAGGTCGTCAGCAGTGAGTTTTAATGATTCCTCTTTAGCGCCGTCTTTATAAATACTTTCGGCCAATGCGCGTTTTCTTTCCTGCATGGCAATAATTTTTTCTTCAACAGTGTTTTCAGTGATAAGTTTGTAAATAAAAACCGGCTTTTCCTGGCCAATACGATGTGCGCGATCCGCCGCCTGGGTTTCTGCGGCAGGATTCCACCACGGGTCGTAAATGATAACGGTATCGGCTTCGGTCAGATTTAAACCGACGCCGCCTGCTTTCAAGCTGATAAGAAAAACATTCACCTCACCGCTTTTAAACAGTTCGATAGCTTCGTCACGTTTGCGGGTTTGGCCGGTCAGCTTGCTGTAAGCTATTTTCCGGGTGTCTAATTCATCTTCAATCAACGCAATCATGCGGGTGAACTGAGAGAAGACCAGAATACGCCGGCCTTCTTCCAGCTGTTCCGGCAACAGTTCCATCAGCAGATCGAGTTTGGCCGATTCCTTTACTTTTTGCGCTTCCTTTAACGGCAGTGTACGCGGGTCGCAGCAGGTTTGACGCAGTTTTAACAAGGCATCCAGGATGGTAATGTGGCTGCGCGACAGGCCTTTTTCGGCAATCGCATCGCGGACTTTTTTCTCCATCGTCAGGCGGATACTCTCGTATAAAGCCGCCTGTTTTGCATAAAGAGGCACGGAACGAATAATCTCGGTTTTAGCAGGCAGTTCTTTGACTACTTCCTGCTTCGTGCGGCGCAGCATAAAAGGCGCAAGACGCCGTGACAATCGTGTTTTTTGCTCGCTATCGCCATGCACTTCAATAGGCGTGCGGTAGTGTCTTTTAAAGCTTGCGCTGTCGCCCAGAAAACCGGGCATCAGGAAATCAAATTGCGCCCACAGTTCGCCCAGATGATTTTCCATCGGCGTACCTGTCAAACAAAGGCGGTGCCTGGATTTAATCTGGCGCACTAGCTGGGCAGCTTTGGAAAGCGGGTTTTTAATGGTTTGGGCTTCGTCAAGAATCAAATAATGATACTCATGCTCCAGCAGTGTTTCTTCATCTCTGGGTAGCAAGGGATAGGTGGTAAGAATCAAGTCGTACTCTTTAATTTTGTCAAACAGCTGTTTACGTTCCGTACCCTGCAGAGTCAGCACCTTTAAGTCAGGCGTGAAGCGCTCGGTTTCACGTCGCCAGTTACTCATCAAACTGGTGGGTGCGATGATCAGGCAAGGTAAAGTCATCCGGCCACTTTGTTTTTCCAGTAAAAGATGGACGAGCGTCTGGATGGTTTTACCCAAACCCATATCGTCGGCAAGGATTCCGGCAAATTTATACTCGCGCAGGAATTGCAGCCAGTTAAGTCCTTGTTGCTGGTAATGCCGCAGCTCCGCCTGCAAGTTGGCAGGCAATGCGACATCCTGAATGCCGGTGAAATTTTTTAATTTTTGCCCCAGTTCCCTGAGTTCATTGCCTCCTGTCAAGGAAAACAGGCCGTAACTTCGTTCTTCGATATCCGCCAGACTGGCAGCATTAAAGCGGGATAATTTAAGAGCGCCGTCCTTTTCCAGCGTAGTGCTGTTAAATAATTCAAACAAAATGTCTAAAAACGGTTTTATTTTGTCGCTGGGTAAGGTCAGATAATTATGATCTCCGAGTGGAATACTGAGACTTTCGGGGAGATTTTCCGGATTGTAATGTTCCAGCACCGGCATAATCAATGGTAATAAAGGCAGTGGCAGGCCATCAACTTCTATAGTAAAGCGCATCTCGAACCAGTCATTCTGGCTTTCGCTGATCTCGGCTTCCCAGTTTTGAGCGCTTTGAAAGGTAAGCTTGAAGCTGTCAGCTATTTCGATATTCCAGCCTTTCTGTTCCAATTCCGGAAGCGTATTTTGGATAAAGTCTCGCCAGCGTATGGCGCTATCAATGAGGGTTCTTGCTTCGCTGAAAAGAACCAGTTCTCGGGGATTGTTTTTTTCGCTAGGGGCGGCGGTGAAGCCCAGTTCCGCAAGATAGTTTATCGCCTGGCGTTCAATTTCCAGAGCGCGTTTAATGCGCAAAAGTCCCTGACCGGTTTTTATAATGCTATAGTCTTCGGCGGGTACGGCAGAAAGCGTCCATTCGCCGTAATTGAAACTTACGGCCATAAAATGTACATAATGCCGGGCATCCACTTGCTGACCGTATAACAATAACCCGGGGGTAGGCTCCAGCTCGTCCAGATCGTTTAATTCAATTTTTTTCGGCGCGGGCAGGTGTAAGCCCGGGTGTTCAACAGTCAATTTAAAACTGAATTCATCGGCATATTCAGCAGGAATGCGTGGAGCGGACAAGATTTTTTTTAATTGGCCTGCGGCAGGAACGGGTTTGTTGAACGAGCCTATTGTGCCCAGGACAGTATCCAGATACTGGGGCGGATCGGTCAACAGCAGCATTGCCGCAGGTTCGACTGCAACCGTTAATTGGTAATCACCATTAGCCTGCTGGCGCCAGTCAAAGCTTAAATTTCGGTTAGTTCCTGTTGTTAACGGTGGCTTCTCACCGTCCTGCCAAAATAACCGGTCTGTTTGCAGCAGTTTTGATAAGGCGACGTAACCTAATGCACCGGCGAGTATTGGCTCGCCTTTGTAAGTGTTAAGCGCAATCATTAATTTTGCAATTTCCTCATCCTGCGGCTGAACATAACCGAGATAGGAAAAGCTATAACGAAGATTGCTTAATGTTGTTTTTCTCCCCTTACCCAGGCCGCCGGATTTTTTTTCTTTGGTGATTAGAAAATCAACGGTAAACTCATATCTTGTATTTGTGGGCTTAAGGATATAAGCGATAAAGTCCCGGGAGGTATCGTACTGCAGAGGTTTTTTCTCGGTTAGACTATCCAGCCAGTCTAAACAGCCTGATCCTGCACCCTGCGACGACTTTGAAAGGGTTTGATTGGCGTTTTGATACATCAGGCAGGCCGAGGCAACGTGCTTACAATTATAGCCAGCCGGACATGAACAATCACCCTCAATCTCTGCTGCACTATAATCAGGGCGCCAGACAATGCGGATATTCTGCTTGTACGGATTGCTTGCACTGCCTTTGACTGTTGAGTTAAGTTGTACAAAAAGAGCTCCTTCATTGGTAATAGCGAGATGAGCCACCCTGCCATTTTCAAAATAGCTTCGTCCTCGTTCATAAGAAGTATCGCCGCATTCGTAACGAATATCAGAACGGAGAAGTTTTTTGGATTTATTCATAATAACAAACAAGCAAATGCCGGAACAGACAGTTATTGTATAACAACGGTAGACAAGTGATCCGATCATAACAAAATGGAGAGTAAATGTATTAAATTACTCAGACAAACATACCTTAATGCGCTACACTACATCGCTAAAAACAGTTTCGTGTCACTTTCTGTATATTATCTTTAAGAAAAATATATAGCATTTAATTTCAATAAGTTAAAACATAATTGGTCAGAGTCCGTACGATAAATAAAGGCTTTATCAACAAATATTTAATGCTATCCAGGTGTTTTTTTATTTATAGCTTTGACACAAGACGGTATCTCATGATAAAAATTACACCGTTGTTTAAAGATAATTCGACAACCAGCTCACAAATAGTTTATTGTTGAGTTGCTCCCTTGAGGAGAGGGAATAATAAATATTTATAACTAATAGAGGATTTAAAAATGGCTGAAGTAAAAGAAGAAAAAGATAACACATGGATAATTGTTGGCGTATGTATCGCTGCAATTATTCTTTTGGTTGTACTGTTGAAAAAGGATGAAACCAGGCATTTGGAAAGTGGTGCTGTTGCAGAGCTTCAAGCAGAAACATTCAAAAATATTGAGAAAAGACATACCTCAAATGTCAGCACTGAGGCACAAAAAGCCGGCAAGTAATATTATAATCCCCCCCGCATTTACATCTTCGGCGGGGGGGTGTTTTTACCTCTTCCTTTCTGATATGTTAATTCATATATTCTCATAATCCAGGCTTCACTCGCCGTATTGATTTAGTAATGTCAGACGCGGGCGGAATTTCCTAATATCATAGAATGCTGCAATTTTTTTGATGCACGCATAGGCCCATTTACACTGGGTAAATTGGAGTTAGCAAAGGCAGCTTTAACTTACTACAGTTTCGTATAGGCAGATTTATTTCGGGCTGCCCGCCATCTATTTTTCTGATTTTCCACCTACGCATCTTCCATGGTTAATGTTGTGGATAGTAATTGCGACAATAGTTCCCCCGATAGACTTGAATCGACAGCAACATTTGCGATTAAATCCATCACAAAGAAGATCCATTACCTTTTCCTTAATCAACACTATCCGAACCCCAATGTCTATGTGATAATAACAAATTAGTTGGTCGACATTTTTTAACCTACCGGGCATTAACAATGGATGAGAACAAAAAGAAAGCACTAGGTGCAGCACTGATGCAAATAGAGAAGCAGTTTGGTAAAGGCTCCGTCATGCGTATGGGCGATGTGGCTGCTTCTCGTGATATTGACGTCGTGTCTACAGGTTCTTTGGGTTTGGATATTGCGCTAGGTTGTGGCGGTTTGCCGCGTGGCCGGATTGTTGAGATCTATGGTCCGGAATCATCTGGTAAAACTACGCTGACATTGCAAGTCATCGCCGAAGTGCAAAAACTTGGTGGTACGGCCGCATTTGTTGATGCTGAACATGCCCTGGATCCCGGCTATGCTGAAAAAATTGGTGTTAATGTCGATGAATTGCTGGTTTCCCAGCCGGATACCGGGGAACAGGCATTGGAAATTACCGATATGCTGGTGCGATCAGGTGCAGTAGATGTGGTTGTCGTCGATTCAGTAGCGGCATTAACGCCCAAAGCCGAGATTGAAGGCGATATGGGCGATTCCCATATGGGATTGCAGGCGCGGTTGATGTCTCAGGCCTTAAGGAAATTAACCGGCAATATCAAACGTTCCAATACGCTGGTTATTTTTATTAACCAGATCAGGATGAAAATCGGTGTCATGTTTGGTAGCCCGGAAACCACAACCGGCGGTAACGCTCTTAAGTTTTATGCATCGGTACGCCTGGATATCCGGCGTATTGGGTCCGTAAAAAAAGGCGAAGAAGTTATCGGTAATGAAACGCGGGTAAAAGTGGTAAAAAATAAAGTCGCACCGCCTTTTAAACAGGCTGAGTTCGAGATTTTATACGGGGAAGGTATTTCCTTTCTGGGCGAGCTGGTTGATCTTGGCGTTAGTTACGGCTTCATTCAAAAAGCGGGTTCCTGGTACAGCTACGGTGATGAAAAAATCGGCCAAGGCAAAGATAATGCCAAAGCTTTCCTGAAAGAGCATCCCGGAAAAGCGAAGGAAATCGAAGCAAAAATAAGGGCAGAGGCTTTTAAAAAGCCTATTGCTGTTATTGAGCAGTCTGTGATTGATGAAGTGTAGAAACGCATAATTCCCGTTTTTATGGAACGGACGGAAATCAGAATGCGATGACTTGCATCTCTACTGAAATCAGGGAATCCTGCCTTCGGTTATTGGCGCGTAGAGAGCATAGCCAAAAAGAATTGCTGAATAAATTACTGATAAAAGGCTTTAACAAGGACGACATACTCGCAGTAATTGAAGAATTGGCCCTGCAAGGCTGGCAGAGCGATTTGAGATACGCAGAAAGCTATGCCCGGCACCGAATTCAAAAAGGCTTTGGGCCTATTTCTGTTATTTACGGACTGCGGCAAAATGGTGTAGTTGCAGCCAATCTTGAAGATATTGTACAGCATACAGCGGGTAGCTGGATGGAACTGCTGGAACAGGTTTATACCAGAAAATATAACCACAATACGCTCCTGGATCGTAATGAGTGGGCAAAACGCAGCCGTTTTTTATTGCACCGGGGTTTTTCAGGTGCAATGGTTAATGCTTTATTTGAGCATTTAAATATTAAGTTTATATAAGTTTTAAAAACATTTTTTATTATGAAAAAGATGACTAGCGCAGAATTACGCGCCGCCTTCCTGGAATTTTTTCGCCAGCGCGGGCATTCTGTAGAGCCTTCAAGTTCACTTGTGCCGGTCAATGATCCGACGCTATTATTCACTAATGCCGGGATGGTTCAGTTTAAGGATGTTTTTTTAGGTAGGGAACAGCGTGCATTTAACAAGGCAGCAACCAGTCAGCGTTGTGTCAGGGCTGGCGGCAAACATAATGATCTGGAAAACGTCGGCTATACCGCAAGACATCATACTTTTTTTGAAATGCTGGGCAATTTCAGCTTTGGTGATTACTTCAAAAAGGCTGCAATTCATTTTGCCTGGGATTTTTTAACCAAGGAACTGGAGATTCCCGCAGAGAAATTATGGGTGACGGTATTTGAAGAAGATGCAGAAGCAGAAAGCATCTGGCTGCATGATATCGGCATCTTGCCAACCCGATTCTCAAAAATTGGCGCGAAAGATAATTTCTGGTCGATGGGCGATGTCGGGCCTTGCGGACCTTGTACCGAAATATTTTACGATCACGGCGCTGAAATTCCCGGTGGTCCTCCGGGTACGCCTGAAGAAGATGGCGACAGATATATCGAGGTCTGGAATCTGGTATTCATGCAGTATGACCGCGCTGCTGACGGCACGTTAACGCCTCTGCCTAAACCGTCTGTCGATACCGGTATGGGGCTGGAGCGGATAAGCGCGGTCATGCAAGGTGTGCACAGCAATTATGAAATCGATTTATTTCAAAACCTGTTAAAAGCAGCCGCTGGGCTTGCGGGCACTGCTGATTTAACCCAAAGTTCATTACGCGTGATTGCCGATCATATTCGCTCCTGCGCCTTTTTGGTCGCTGACGGTGTGATGCCGTCCAATGAAGGCAGGGGCTATGTGTTGCGCCGGATTATTCGCCGCGCCATTCGGCATGGATATCATTTGGGTATCCGTGACGTTTTCTTCTATAAACTGGTAGCTCCACTGGCCCTGGAAATGGGCGAGGCTTTTCCTGAACTTAAAGCAGCGCAAGCACACGTTGAACGGGTCTTAAAAAAAGAAGAAGAACGCTTTGCGGAAACACTGGGGCAAGGCATGAAGATTCTGGAAGCCTGCGTCGCCAAAATGCAAGGCTCTGTCATCCCTGGTGAAACGGTATTCCAGCTTTATGATACCTACGGTTTCCCCGTCGATTTAACGGCTGATTTTGCGCGTGAAAATAATCTGACTGTCGATCATGCCGGCTTTGAAATGGCCATGACTGCACAACGCGACAGGGCACGCTCGGCCAGTAGTTTTAGTGCAGATTATAAACAGGATATAAAACTGGATAGCCAGACCGAGTTTACCGGCTACGACCGTCTGGATGATCGGGTGCATATCGTGGCGCTATACAGACAAGGCCATCCGGTAGCCAGTTTGAAAACAGGCGATGAAGGCATTGTGGTTTTGGATAAAACCCCTTTCTATGCAGAGTCCGGCGGTCAAATTGGCGATTGCGGGCAAATTGTAGCGGCGGGTGCTGTATTTGCAGTTACCGATACCCAAAAGCAGGGTAGTAACCTGTTTTTACATAAAGGCAAGTTGCTTTCAGGCACATTGACCAATGGCCTGTTGTGTGACGCCCGGGTAAGTGCGGCAGACAGAAAGGCGACTGAACTGAATCATACAGCCACACATTTGTTACATGCCGCATTAAGACAGGTTCTGGGTGATCATGTTACACAAAAAGGCTCGCTGGTCAATGCCGAGCGCTTGCGTTTTGACTTTTCACATTTTGAGCCGGTTTCAGCTGATCAAATTGACACCCTCGAGCGCTTGGTTAATGAGCAGATTCGTTTAAATAATCCTGTTTCTGCACAAATCATGGCCAAAGATGATGCCGTAAAAGCCGGCGCAATGGCGTTGTTTGGTGAAAAATACGGCGCTGAAGTCAGGGTTTTAAAGATCGGTGAATTTTCAACCGAACTCTGCGGCGGCACGCACGTCGAGCGTTCAGGCGATATAGGTTGTTTTAAAATAATCAGTGAAACCGGTGTTGCAGCAGGCATCAGGCGTATTGAAGCCGTCACAGGCAGCGGCTGTATCGACTGGATAGCCAGCCGTGATAAGACATTGACCAAAATTGCCGGACTTATAAAAAGCTCGCCCGAAAAAGCCGCTGAAAAAGTCGAACAACTGCTGGAAAAAACCAGATCACTGGAAAAACAGCTGGAGCGCCTAAACTTAAAACTGGCCAGTTCAGCCGGTGGTGAACTCAGCGCTGAAGCCGTCGATGTCAACGGCATTAAAGTATTGGCGGTCAAGCTTAATGATGTTGATGCCAAATCCCTGCGTGACATGGCCGATCAGTTAAAAAATAAATTAGGCAGTTCTGCTATAGTGCTTTCGGTAGTCGAGGGCGATAAGGTGAGTTTAATCGCAGGGGTGTCCAATGATGTTATGGGCCGGATAAAAGCCGGTGATCTGGTCAATTTTGTTGCCACTCAGATTGGCGGCAAAGGCGGCGGCAGACCTGATATGGCAATGGCGGGCGGTAATAACCCGTCGGGATTGACGGCGGCATTGGCCAAGGTTCCTGCCTGGATACAAGCGCAACTTGGCGCATAAACAAAGGTTTTAGTGAATGGCGTTATATGTCTATAAATTTGGCGGTACTTCGGTCGGTTCAGTAGAACGTATTAAATCGGTCGCTGAAAAAGTTAAAAAAGCGCATGATTCAGGCGATCAGATTGTCGTCGTGGTGTCGGCGATGAGCGGCGAAACTAACCGGCTAGTGGCGCTGGCGAAGGAAATGCAGACGCAACCGACCGAGCGGGAAATGGATGTTTTGCTGTCTACTGGCGAGCAGGTTACCATCTCCCTGTTGTGCATGGCGTTGCATAATCTGGGTTGCGATGCCAGTTCCTATACTGGCGGGCAGGTAAAAATTCTTACCGACAGCAGTCATACCAAGGCGCGGATTCGCGAGATTGAAGATGCCAAAATCCACGCCGATCTCAAAGACCGAAAAGTGGTGGTTGTCGCCGGTTTTCAGGGCGTAGATGAATATGGCAATATTACGACACTGGGCCGCGGCGGGTCAGATACCACCGCTGTCGCTTTAGCCGCAGCATTAAAAGCCGATGAGTGTCAAATTTATACCGATGTCGATGGCGTTTATACTACCGATCCCAGAGTAGAGCCAAAAGCCCGCAGACTCGATCACATTACCTTTGAAGAAATGCTGGAAATGGCCAGTTTAGGTTCAAAAGTATTGCAGATCAGATCGGTAGAATTTGCCGGCAAATATAACGTTGCGTTACGCGTATTATCATCATTTAAAGAAGGGTGTGGCACACTTATTACCTATAAGGAATCACAAATGGAAAGTGCTTTAATATCTGGCATCGCTTTTAACCGGGATGAGGCAAAATTAACTATCACCGGAGTGCCTGATTTACCCGGCGTTGCCTTTAAAATTCTCAGCCCTGTTGCCGATGCCAATATCGAAGTGGATATGATAGTCCAGAATATTGCTGACGATGCCACCACTGATTTTACTTTTACCGTGCATCGCAATGACTATCAACGCGCCAAAACATCGCTGGAAAAAACCTGTGCCGAATTGGGCGCCAGAAAAGTAACGGGCGATGACACTATTGTAAAGGTTTCAATTGTTGGCGTAGGCATGCGTTCTCACGCCGGTATTGCCAGTACCATGTTTAAAACACTGGCGGCTGAAGGCATTAACATCCGCATGATTTCAACCTCGGAAATAAAAATCTCTGTTGTTGTTGATGAAAAATATCTGGAGCTTGCCGTGAGAGCGTTACATGCAGCGTTTAAACTGGATCAAGGCGTTGAGTCCTGATTGTTTTTCTACCGAATGCGGGTCGAGTTAGCGTTAGAGATTGTCGAAGAATTCTATATCAATACTGCTCTCATACTCCACTTGCCCCATGGCGCTTTGCAGACAGTCCCGTGCAAACATTCCGAATAGTATTTCGGACTGCATGAGATAAACGTCCGTGTCCTTACCCAACCTGCCTATATCTGTCATTGCGGAAGCACTTTAATTGGTCCGCTCACTTCGATTTGGACGAGATAGCAGTCAAGCGTTTCCGGTATCTCTCGGTCTATCCTCGCAGTACAATACTGAATAAATACAATAATACACGCCATGTTGTTCTGCCGGTTCAATTTATTTTCGCAGCCGGTTATGGGAACCCACACCGCTGCCAGTAACAAGAAACAATAGGTATCTTTCATCGCATGTTCTTCTATTTCCCGATGTCTCTTTTACCCGTTTCCAACGTGTGAATTAGAGGACGCGCCAATTGATAGCGACGTCCTCTTTAAACGTCAGGGTATAGGCGTACAATCTACGCTGGTACTTGAATCCTGGCCGTTTACAGAATCTGCTCCGCAACCTCCACCCTGAGCAGTGAACGCACATTCTCCAAATGGTTGGCGATCATTGATATGGTAGAACCGGCGAACAGTAGTCCCACAGCGATGTTATCCAGCGTCAATACCAAGGAACCGGAGTCTCCACCGGCGGACATATTAGTCGTTACGATCTGGTCTTTGAAGCGTGCTACCTTGCCGCCGCCATAGCCGACATCGATCGTCGCGTTGATCGCGGTAATTCTGCCGGTGGTGAAATTGGTGGTGCGGCCGGTCTTTTTCACCAGCATACCCACGGTGACGTTGGCCTTGCGCCGCCAACCCCGGACATGGCCGTTCCAGTAGACCAGCCGGTTGAGATCATGGAACTCACCTTCGGCAATGGCGCAATCCACCAGATTGTTTTGGCTAGCCAATGGAGTCGGCGGATTAAAGGTGATCGGAATAAACCGGGTTAAGGTAGCGATGCGGTCCGCAGGATCCGTTCCGCCATCGAAAGGCCCCGGCTGCAGCACGGCATCACCGGGGGAAGCGGCGTTGCTGTTGGCAAGCACATGGTTATTGCTGAGGATATAGTATTTGCCAGGAATTCCTACGCCATGCACGGGTGGGCTGACCGAGCCGCCGGGCAGAATGTCATAGACGCAAGTAGCGATCGTACCCGCGGTGATATTCTTGTGTCCTACGCTGTAACCGCCTTGCGCCGGCCGGGCGCGTTTGCCAAGAGTCTGAATCCCGGCTCCCGAGGACTCTGCCTCGCCGCCTGCGAAAGGATAGCCTACGGCGAGGACATCGGTTTGCATCTCGCCCAGTTTCACCGGCACCATGTCCCTGGAGCCTACCTGACCTTTTTCCAGCTTATGGGTGACCAGCACGAGCAGAGCCGGCTCGCCGGTAGGCTTGCCGTTCTTCCATTTGATCCCTTCCGCCAAGCCGATCACATTGGCCATTGGCTTCTCCAAAAACTCCTCGACACAGGCGCTATGCGCCTTGCATGTCTCTTCTCTGGCTTTTACGGACAATGCCATTTTGACTTCATCTTGTTTTGGGTTCATCGCATATCTCCTTCAATATAGGGTTATAACGCCTGGGCCGTCACGATGCCGATCTCTTCGACATCGGTCTGGTAACCCTCCAGCGTCTTCGGAATGATTTCATCTGGTTGCAAGGCGGATTCCGGCAACTTTTGCGTCACAAATACCTTAATTATGTCCTTCCCCGCCTTCTTTCCGATACCAATGCCCGTAACATTGGGCAACTGCATCACCTGCTCTTCGTGCTTCTTCATCGCTGATCCAATCTTCACATTAAACCTCCTGACTATTTTACAATTTCACATGCCTAACAACTTTGCGTGAGGGGCGCGCCGATCAATGCGCGTCCCTCTCCATGCGATGATTAGGCTGACGGCCCGCCGATACACATGCTTACTCTGTTGGCGGTTGCGGGGCGAGCACAAAGGCACGGACAGAGGAAGCATCATACCCACTGAGCCTGTCCCAACCGTCGGTAGCCATCGCCGCCACATACAGGTTCTCAGAGAAGCCCGCCACAGTGCAGCCACCGAGGAGGTAGTTGACCTAGTCGAGAAATTGCCCGTACCCACGGGCACACCGCTTACGCTTGGCGGTGTCAGCAGGTTTACCCCCCGGAATAAGCTAAAATTATGCGTGGCAAACCCGTTGAGATGGGATGCCGTGTAGGCCATCGTGACCGAACCCGGCGCAGCGGAGTCGTACTCCAGAACGCCGCAGTTGTCGTCGGCAGGAATGGCGTTCAGGGTCGGAGCGGCAATACTCGCGCTGCAGACGTTGTTGTCAATGTGCAGGGTCATGATGAAGCTGTTGCCACTGACCAGTCCCAGCATGTTTGCGTCCTCGGTTTCGATGGTTCCATTGAGGTCGGTCGAGGTTGGGACACGGTACTTGATGCTTTCTGCTACGATGTCCACAGGTGAACCGTCGGCGTGGAACAGGTCGAGCTTGATCTGGTACTTGCCGGCCTGGTCGACAGGAACAGAGGGCGGGTTGAGACCGGGCGCATGAACTGTCGACGGGAACTTCCCGCTGGTCAGGTCCTCACGCAGATCGGGGAAACTCCACTGGCCCACCGGGGGAAGAGCTTCAGGAATCCTGAATAGGTTCGGTGTCGGCGCCGGAGGCGTGGATGTGGGACCAAGCGGGCCAACCGGGTAGACCTCCAGGATCAGGTCGCCTCCAACCTCATGCGTATAGTGACGGTGCACCTCATCAGTCAGGGGCGTGAAGCTGCCGGAGGTTCCCTTGCGCCAGGAGACTTGGTAGTACGTCACATTCAAATCCTCGCGGAGGCTGCTGTCGAACTCAATGCGGAATCGCAACAGCCCACCGAAAGGCTCACCATTGTCGGTCAATCCAATGTTGGTGGCATTGGTCGTCGCCTGCAGGGTCGTGCCGGTTCCGCGAATCCGGCTCAATGGGAAGTTGCCCACGGCCATCACCAGCACCCAGTTATTAGGTGCGATGATGGGTGGGCATGGTGAACAGGTTATGGCGAGCGGATGGGTCGTATACAGCGTAACTTCTGTTCCGCACACGTAATTCCAGTAGGTGAAGCATGGGATCGGTGTCGGCGCGTAAATCGTAATGTTGAAGAAGCCAAACAGCCGTTGCTTGGCTTTGAAGTACAGGTCTGGAGTATCTGGATTGTTACAGCCACGGAAGAAGAAGGTCTGGAAGTGCCCATACTCATCCGTTGTGGCTGTCGCAACCAATTGCGTCGTTACCAAGGGCGGGAAGAACAGACAAAGGATAGGACGGATGATGGCCGCACGGTCTATCAGAACCTGCCGAAATTGCACCGTGTTGCTGGTCCGTGCCAGGAACTGAAGCTCGGTCACAGTGGACAGCGCTTGCGCTGCGCTTTCTCCCGCGGGCGAGCCTGCCGCGCTTCTGGCCGTGGACGCCATCTCCAAGCCGCTAAGTACCGGCCTTGGACCCGGTCCTGGAGGAAGCGGAAATGGCCCTATCGGTCCATCAGGGGGAGGTGGCGGAGGTGGTGGATTGATGATCACATCTCGGATTCTTTCAATGATGTGGTCGGGCAGGCGCGGGATAATAATCCAGATCGGATCGACCTCGTAGACTTCGACGGAGGCATTGCAAACCGGCAGATCAATATTCACTCCCCCACTCACTACACGCTTCAGCAGGGTACCCCGGACGAAGCATAGTCCCAGCAACCAGCACCGCCAGACATTTGGGATGACCGCAATTTCTACAGCCGGCGTGAGATCGCCAGGATCAATCCGCAGCAGGCGTTCCTGTGCTCCTCGTCGCTGGAGGTCAGTAATAAGAACTTCCTTTCCCTCGACTTCAGGGCCAACCATGACTCGTACTGACCTTGCCTCTTCAGAAACGGCGAAGCTGAGGTTCGCTGTGCCTTTTTCATCCAAGGATTCTCGGGCAAGAAGACGTCCTCCGGAAGAAAACGCATAGGCCACTCCCTTTGGGATCTTCTTGGCACCTTTCGATTCGAGCAGGTTTACCGTTACACACAAGCAAACGGTTCTGCGTTCTTTTTCGTTGCTCATTGTTCTCTCCTCACTTTTGGGTTTATGGATTCTCGATCTGAACCTACTTACTAACGAGGCTTTGCCTCAGACCAACGAGTCATGGTTGGTGCTAACTGGCGTTGGGAGGGCTCCGCTGGAGCCGGTATGGTAAAATTTCCACGCCGGTATTAGATCGCTGGGCGATCAGACCTTA
>JAQTMV010000048.1 GCA_028714175.1 Methylococcales bacterium | reverse complement strand
TGCAATGCCCGGTTTATTGCAGAAATTTAGTATTACTTTAAGCCCCGGATTGTTATCAGCTAACGCTATTGTTCCACCGTGAAGATCCGCAATGGCTGCCACAATGCTGAGGCCAAGGCCGTTACCTGGCGTGGTACGGCTTTGTTCAAGCCGGTAAAAACGCTGAAATACTCTCAGGCGATACGCTTCGGCAAATCCGGGGCCGTTGTCTGCAACAATAAATTCGGCTTGAGTACCTGAAGAGCGCAGACTGACGTTGATCTGTGTGTGTTCGGGCGTGTGCTTGATGGCATTATCCAGCAGATTAAAAGTCAGTTGCGTCAGCAGCTCTTTATCACCGGTTAGAGTTACGTCCGGGTCAATGTCTGTGCGGATGGTTTTACTCTGTTCCTCCGCTACCGGATACAGCGCATCAATCACTGAAACAATGACATCGCTGAGATTAACGGTTTTGAAACCGCTGCGTCGGGTGCCGGATTCAATCTGGGAAATTCTCAGCATGGCGGAGAAGGTATCGAGAATCGTATCGACTTCCTCAATGGCGAAAGCTATTCTTTCCTTGTATTGTTCTTCCGGGAGATTCCTGGTAAGAGCGTCTTCAAGCCTGAATTTTAAATGACTGATCGGCGTACGCAGATCGTGTGCAATGTCATTGGAGACTTGCTGAAGATTCTCGATTAACGCGCCAATTTTATCCAGCATCTGGTTGAGCAATAAAGCCAGGTTATCCAGTTCATCGCGGTTTTTTGAAACGGGCAGCCGGTGCTTCAGATCGCCCGCAATAATTGTCTGCGTTGATTTTGTAATGCTCTCGATTTTTCTTAAGAAAGCACCACTGAGATACAAGCCACCGCCTGCGCCCAGAAAAATAACCAGGACGAAGCCCCAGATAAAAGCCTGAATAATCGCCTCGCCGGCATCCCGGATATACTCGCCGCCATGACCAACACCCAGCCAAACATGATTGGGCAGAGCCATGACCCTGATGTAGAGAAATTCTTTTTCAGCTTTATTGGCCGTAGGTGGCCGAATAGCGGTCTGCCATCCCTCGGAAGGTTGAAAATTATTGAGATTTCCAGCTATCAACTTGCCATTCTGATCAATAACCCCGTATTCAAGAAGGGTATGTGATCCTTGACCCTCAACCTCGTCAATCTCGTCTTTCAATTCGGCTATTCCGCCTGAATCATATTCGACTTTCAGCCGGACAGCCTCCGCCTCGACACTGATCTTAAGTTGTTGCTCCAGTGTATGGTTGGTCAACAAATAAACGGTTATGCCAAGGAACAAAAAAGAACACAAAAAAAGCAGCAAATATAAAGCTGACAGTTTAAAACTGATGGTACCGGCGATGCTAGGCAGCTTCATGAATCATATAGCCTGCGCCACGAACGGTATGAATAAGATCGGACTTGTTCCCGGCATTCAGCTTGGCGCGCAAGCGGCTGATGTGGGTTTCGACAATATTGGTTTTGGGATCGAAATGAAAATCCCAGACGTTTTCAAGCAGCATCGTACGAGTTACCACCTGTCCGGCATGACGGACAAGATACTCAAGCAGGCGAAACTCGGTTGGCTGAAGATCGATGAGTTGTCCAATACGTCTGACTTCTCGTTTGAGAAGATCGATTTCAAGGCCTGAAACCTGCAAAACTTTCTGTTCCACGGTTTCCCGCGGCCTGCGCAGCAGCGCATTAACCCTTGCGCCAAGCTCACTGAAAGCGAAGGGTTTGACCAGATAATCGTCGGCGCCTGCATTCAGGCCTTCAACCCGATCATCAATTCCGCACATCGTGGTAAGGAACAGCACCGGCACATGACAGCTTGCACTGCGCAACGTTTTTACCAGCGTAAGTCCGTCAAGCCCGGGCAGCATTCGGTCGACAATAAGCAGGTCATGTTTTCCCTCTTTGGCAAGGAGCAGGCCTTCGTAACCATCCCTTGCCGGGTCGGCAGTATGGCCTGCCTCTTTCAGACCTGCCGAGACATAATCCCGGGTCTCTTTATCATCTTCAATAATTAATATTTTCATAGTATTAATAGTATTAAAAGAATGCCGGCGAGCAATTCCCCGGCATTGAACTTACTCTTTCTCGTTTTCAGTGCTTTCCCTGGACTCATCATCAAGGGAAACTTTAAGGACCTTGCCGGTTTTGCCATCGACGATGACTTCATGAATCTTGCCGTCCTTAAGAATTTCAACCTCAAACTGCACTGAGTTTGATTCATCATCCACTTCAGCTTCCATGGCCTTGCCGCCGGTTTTATGCTCCGCTGCCTTGATTGCTTCGATCAACGTGATTTTGGCCATGCTAAAAAGCTTTAACTCTTTGGCTTCCTCGTCTTTCGATTCACCTGCTTGAGCTACGTTAGCAGTAATGCTTGTCATTATGACCATTGCAAACAGGGCTTTCAGAATTTTGTTGTGTTGTTTGTTCATTGATTAATCCTCTTTGTATACCAGGCGGAATGCCTGAGTTCAAAAATAGAATAACCTAAATCACATTACGAGAAGACTTCCAAAACTATACAGTTTTGTAATGATTGTTTTTTGCCCGAAAGTTTATCTTGTAACCCGCAGGCTCCGATTCACTCAGTTGCTTTGCTTATGAGGGTGGCATATGATCAGCCAGATAGGGTATGCAGGCTTTTTTACCCATTTTATTACAGCACCAAACACTGAATTCTTCAATGTGGTGGGCAGAAAAGAGGTTACCTACTTGGTCATCCCATCTTTTTCTATTGTGTTATTTAAAATAATCGCAGATAATTAAACTACATAATAAAATTGTATTTTACAAATTCAGTATTTATTATTATATTTTGTTTTTGAAACTCAAAAGAGGACGTCATGGCTAGCAGAGATAAGGCTGAAAAATTCGTTGAGCTTGCGAACAAGCGCGTCAACAAGGCTTTGAAAGATATACAGCTGATCGGTAATCTAGCCAACCGCCAAAATTATGACTTTACAGAAGATCAGGCCAAGAAAATCGTGCGGGCACTTCAACAGGAAGTAGATGCCGTTAAGCAGAATTTCAACACCGTAGCAGAAACAGATCGTAAGGAGTTTTTTCTGGAGATGAGGAAGGCGACAAGTCCTGATGATTGATAAACCATTAAAAGCGGGAGCCTTATTTTCCGGTATTGGCGGATTCTGTCTGGGATTTGAGCAGGTAGGTATAAAAACGGCATGGGCCGTCGAAAACAATCCGTCAGCTGTAATAACCTATGAGCACAATATCAAAAATGTGCGTGTGATAAAAACAGAGGGCAATCCGGCCAGCATTTTGGATGTCAGCGTGAAGAACGCCTCCCTGGAACCCGTGGATGTTTTACACGCCGGATTCCCTTGCCAAAGCTTCTCTCAGGCTGGGGACCGAAAAGGATTCGACGATCCGCGTGGGAAGCTTTTTTATGAAATCATCCGAATTGTCCAAGAATTCAAGGACCAAAAACCGTCCGTCATCGTTCTAGAGAACTCTCCGCATATACGGAATGGCGAGGGCGGGAGTTGGTTCATTGAATTGACAAAGGAGATAAAGAAAGCAGGCTATTGGTTCAGGGATACGAATTGCGCGGAACTTGACCCCTATTTATTGACACCCCTACCTCAGAAAAGAAACAGACTCTTCATGGTGGCGTTTTCCATCAACCATTTTAAGAATGGCAAGATCAACTTTCCCGATCAGAAAGATAAGAGTGCTAAAAATCTAGCCGATTACATAGATTTTTCCGGCACTCAGGATGACGACAGCTACTACCTGCCCGAAGAAAATCGTTATCACAAGATGATCAGTAATGAATTGGAGGACAAAACCTGCATCTACCAACTGCGGAAATTTCTGGTGCGTGTGAAAGAGCCGGGGGTATGTCCGACCCTGACGGCGAACATGGGCTTGGGTGGCCATAATGTCCCCTTCATTCATGACGCTAAAGGTTTGCGGAAGTTGACGGAGTTTGAATGTCTTAGGCTTCAGGGTTTTCCGGCAGGTTATACATTCCCCGATGATGTGCTCAGAGCAAAAAGGTACATCCAGGTGGGGAATTCCATCGCGGTGCCTGTGGCAGCCCAGCTGGCTCAGGCAGTAAAAGAAAAAATTGAGAAGGAGCGACTATGACGTTTTTAGCGAATATTGGGTGGCAGCACCCGGTGGATGAATCCGACCAGTGGGACGGATTCAACGAACCAGGGATAGAGCACTTTGCAGGGAGTCCAATTCAACACCTAGCCCGGGAAGTGAATCAAAATGCCTTGGACGCCGGTGATACCGACATTGTTGTCGTCAAAATACGACTCCATGAAGTCGAAGTGTCATCTATACCGCACTTAGCTGAGCTCAAGGCCAACCTAATTTCTTGCCATGAAGCATCACTACAGGAAAGTGAGAAGGCCAGGATATTTTTCGAAGCCGCGCAGGCTGAACTGAATAAGCACAAAATTTCTGTGCTGGAGATTTCGGACTATAACACGCTTGGAATAAGGGGGCCATCCGAGAACGGAACGCCGTTCTTTGCTTTCATGAAAGCAAAGGGACAGTCTCGCAAAGGCAATGACACGGCTACGGGGTCTTACGGCATCGGAAAATTTGCACCCTACGCTGTATCGAAAATCAGGACGATTTTTATCTCGACCGTATATCAGGAAGATTCAGGGGTCTACACTCAATTAACTCAGGGCAAGTCGATTCTGATGTCTCACGACAGAGACGGCAAACGCAAGCAGGGTGTGGGTTTTTGGGGCATTAGAGAAAAATGCCAGCCGGTTAGCGGTGTATCTCCGGACTTCCCTAAATGGATACAACGGACCAACAGTAAAGCGGACCTGCCGGCCAGCAAAGGCAGCAAGTTGACCGTGCTGGGCTTCGATGCAGCCAAGAACTGGCAGGCACATCTGGCAGTTTCCGTCGCAGAAAATTTCTTCGGCGCTATTAGCGATGGAAAACTTATAGTTGTAGTGGATGACACATACACACTGGACCAGACCACCATCTATGGATTCTTCGAAAACGATACCATCAGAGGATTGATTAAAAATCTGAAAGACGAACCCGAGCAGTTTGACAACAGTAAAAATTATCTTGCAGCGCATATTGGCGGTATCGAGGTCATCACCGAAGAAACCGAACAGCGCGAACTTGGGCTATGCCAAGTAAAAATATTGATCGGCGAGAACTTACCCAAGAAAGTCTGCGCGCTACGCAATGGGATGTTCATTACGGACAGCTTGAACCGCCTCAAAATTTTTTCCGACTTTAAGGACTTTGTGGCGGTCTTTCACTGCCAAAGCACTAAGGGCAATGAATTGCTACGGTCGATGGAACCGCCAAGGCACGATGATTTTGAGCCAGCGCGCCTTGCAACAAAAGAGGAAAAGAAGCGTGGCAAAAAAGCGCTGGAAGACCTATCCGCATGGTTGAAAGAAATGCTCAAGAAGCATGCCAAAGACCCGGTATCCGAAGTGACAGTCATTGATGAGCTGAAGGATTTCTTCGGTGATGAAGGTGACGGGGACGGCGGAAAAGGCACTGAAGAAATCAACCCGTATGGCGAGGTCGTCATTCGCGCCAAACCCATCCGGACCAGAGTGAAGGCCAGTGAGAAATTGGGAGATGGCTATGAGAGCGGTGATGGTGAAGGTGGCGATAGTGGAACCGTTGCTAGTGGTGGAGACGGGCTTGTTGGTAGAACCGGCGCTGTTGGTGGTAATGGGCTTGGTGGTGGAAACGGCGCTCGTAGTAGAAACGGGCTTGGTGGTAAGGGCGATGGTGAAGGTGGTGGATCGCAGAAAGTCATGGTGGACATCAACAATGTTCGCGCCATCTTGTCCGGCACAAAGACCAGAAAAATTGCCTTCACCCCGGTGTCATCGGGCAAAATTGTGCTTCATGTGAAGGAAGCCGGTGCCGACAGCGACTACGATGTTGCCATTGTGAAGTCGGGGCAAGGCATTCTGGGTAAGGGCGGCGTGGTTCTGGACGTGCAGGCAGGCACACGGATCAACATAGATATCGAATTAAATCAAGAGTTTTCAGGAGCATTGAAGGTGGTAGCCCATGAAATTTGATAAATACAAGGCGTTTCCATACCCGGTTTTACGCCCCGAGAGCGACAATTACAAAGATGGCGAATTTCAGGCTACTGTGGAGTTCGTCATAGCTGAGAACAACATCAAAGCCTCCATTGGCTATGCTCTATCGGCTGAAGAAATCACAAATGAGATAACCAAAGGGAATGCCGAATACGTTTGCATGATTTCTTGCCGCGACACCTATTTCCAGCAGGTTATCAGTACCTCTGAAAGAAAAATGGAAGCGAATTTTGATATCGGCGCCTTGCGTGGAGAGGTTCGGGTTAATCCCTATGTAGTGGTCATGAAAGACATCCCCTCATTCACTGCACCCGACATTAACCCTGAATTCGGCCCCGGCCCCTTTCAGTTTGTGGTAGGCGACGTGCTGGCACAAGATGAAGCTCAAGTTTTTTATATCGATCGCGAGCTGTTCAAGCCCATCACGTCGGTGTTTGACTTGGTTAAGAAGGATGATCTGAGTGACGGGATATGGACGGTGGGTTTCCAGGAGGATCACATCCAAATCGAAGTTAGTCCCAAAATGAAAGAAGCGATTGATGCAGCAAGAAATAACCACAAAAAGAGGGCCATACTCACGAATTCCATCTATTTTGCAGCCGCGATGCAGGCCGTTCAGAAACTGAAGGACCCCAACGAAAATTTTGAAGGAAAAAAGTGGGCGGAGGTCATTCGACGTCAGGCGCATAACAAAGGTTTAAATTTGGAAAGCCATGACGCCTATCTCATTACTGAACATCTGATGCAGCAACCCATCAAGCTACTAGATGCCTATGTTTTTAAGGGGGTGAACCAATGAAAGCGCGCTTTTTAAAAGCGGTAAAAGTCCAAGAGCTTAACTCTAAAATAGGCGAAAATCTAGAATCCTACCGTACTGGCGATTTTGATTTCATAATCAATGACTCCGCCCAATTTTTTGAAACCAACTTGGATATCCAGGAGGCAACGCTTTCGGCGATCAGTTGCGACGAGGGTGATTTTAAAGAAGTAGATTGTTGCATGCTGATGTATGAAGCTATGGGTGAATTGACCCATTACTTGGCCAGAGATGAGCGCCTGTGGGTATATGTATCCCATACCTTCTTGCTGAGTTACGCTCGGACCCGATGGCCCATTCCGGCAGACGACGATGAAGCCATCAAGCATATCAGGAAACACTTTTTCTGTGAGGGCGCTCGGGGAGTGGAGAGAGACAACGTCGCCTCCCGTCTATGGTGGATGGCGGCCTTGTGTAATAGAACAAATGGCATGTTGCTAGAAGAGGCGCTCACCTGTTTCCTTCACCAGTCGGATGTGCGTGCAAATATCGTCGAACGTCCGACAACCTCGCAGAATGTTCTTGTTTTCTCGGCGATACTGAAAAAACTCAACGAATCGTACAAATCAGACAAGGCGTTGTTTAATCGGGAGAAGTTCCGTTCAATTATGAAGGGCCTGAATCTTCAAGGTGGCGTGAAGCTACTTGGAGCGCTCCCGGAAGGCAGGATCATGAACATTCTTGAAGAGTGTATAGCTCAGGCGGATTGATCAGAATTTGGCTTAAGCACTACCTAAAATTATTGTAAATGACTTAAGCTTTAGTTACCATGACCGACAATATGACCCCGCAACAGCGATCCTTTACTATGTCGAGGATCCGCTCGCGGGGGAATGTATCAACCGAGCAGAAAATGATACAAATCTTCCGTCTGTATAGCATAACCGGCTGGAGAAGAAACTACCCTTTGCCAGGCAAACCGGATTTTGTATTTAGAATTAGCCGCCTTGCCGTTTTTATCGATGGTTGCTTTTGGCATGGCTGTCCCGAATGCCAACTTGTGCCTAAAACTAACCAAGATTATTGGTACGAAAAGATTCATCGCAACAAGCTTAGAGATAAAGCTGTGAATAAAGAGTTAAAGAGGAGAGGATGGCGAGTAGTTCGCTTTTGGGAGCATGCGATGAAACATCCTGAGAAGGTTGCATCTCGGATGATGCGTATTATAAGATCTATAGGAGGCGGTCTCTAAGGTAAACCAAGTAATTGGAATAATTAAGGGCAGAGTAAAACAAAATTCCTCTGCTTTAATTGAGTGATATTTAGATGAAGCAAGTAGCCGTATGGAGTGAAACGAAATACTGGGAATCGTGGTATGAATTCTCCCGCATTCCGCGTTGCTTCATGCGGGCTACTTGCTTTAATTAACAAACTAACCGAAAAAGCGACTGGCTAAAACGAGTCGCTTTTTATCAACATTCAATACTTAAAATGACTAAGGAGTAAAAAAAATGGCTGAATTCATTCCTTTACACTTGGATAACACCACGGAACAAATGTTATCCGACGAAGCCAAACAACGCGGAGTTAGCATTGAAACGCTAGTATTACAATTCGTTCAACAAGGCATTGGGCTAAAAAAACAAACTATCCCTCCTGATACAACACTCATCACAAAACAACGTGTTTTAGGACTACATCAAGGTCTAGGCTGGATGAGTGAAGACTTTGACGCACCTTTAGATGATGACTTTTGGTTGCAAGAATGAACTTATTGCTAGACACACATGCCTTTATTTGGTTGGATATTCAGCCGTCTATGCTATCAACCACAGCGAGCAGTCTTATACAACAAAGCGATGTCGATTTATTTCTCAGCATCGTAAGCATTTGGGAAATGCAAATCAAAATCCAACTTGGAAAATTACACCTCAACACCACATTGCAAGAAACGATTACTTCACAACAGACTACTAACGGCATACGCATTCTACCGATAATGCCCGTGCATATTTTTACTTTAGAATCATTGCCACTTATTCACAAAGACCCCTTTGACCGTTTGCTGATTAGCCAGGCTAAACTTGAAAATCTAGCCTTAATCAGCAAAGATTCTATTTTTAAAGACTACAAAATCCCTTTGATTTGGTAAATAATCTACCGAGTACAACTTATGCAAGCAATTACCTTTAACCAAGCCATCAAAAACTTTGCCTAAAACTAATCGCATTTTTTCATCCTTTGAACTCATGGAAAATACTATGAATTGGCAGGAACTATCTAGCACATCACACTATAAAACCGCTATGGCAGTGAAAGATGAAATCGCCATCGGTAATTTAACCGAAGCCAGTATCGGCATAGAGGAGTTAATACAAGCCTTGTCCCGCTCAGAAAAACGCGCTCTAAAAAGCCAACTGATTAGACTCATGTTGCACATCATCAAATGGCAATCACAACCGGAAAGACGTTCTTTAAGCTGGATTGCCAGCATCAAAGATGCGCGCGAAGAAATTGCCGATATTCAAGAAGAAACGCCCAGCTTAAACAACAACGTGCTTGCAGAACTATGGGATAAAGCCTTCATCATCGCTAATCGTGATGCACACGCAGAAATGAGCAAAAAATCCACAGTAACCGCGTTATCATGGCAAGAAGTATTTGAGGACGACTATGATTTGCATGACGATAATGCGCTATTTTGACCTGGCTTTATAGTTTGCGCTGAACACATAATTAAGGCATGCACAGCACGCCCTACGTATGCGGGACAAAGCTTATCTGGGTAGCTTTAAATAACAAACTAACCGAAATAGCGGCTGGCTAAAACTGGCTGCTTTTAACATAAAGCTAGGTAGGACGGGGGCCAATCTACCAGACAGGCTCTGATTAACAAATCAGTCCTCAGGGTGGGACGGCTCCCAATGAATCGTTAAAGCTTACTTGATCTCCTTGGCAATATTTCATTAAATTTAATCATACTACACGGCTATATAACCTACATTTTTACCAGCCGGTAAAAAATGTGTTTGGCTATTTCAGCCGTTGACAGGTAAAGCAATACAATCACGCCCAGCAGGCCCAATAAAGACAATGGCAGTGGCACAAATCCCACTAAAGACGCGACAGGTGTATAGGGTAAAACCAGCGTGGTGGCGACAATAGTCAGGGTTGCCGCAACCAGATATTTACCCGGTTTGCTAATAAAAAAAGCCTTGCTGCTACGCACTACAAACACAATCAGAGCCGCCGAAACCACCGATTCCAGAAACCAGGCCGTACGAAATTGTTCGGCAGAGACATCCAGCAGTAAAAGCAGTCCAAAGGTCATAAAATCGAACAGAGAACTGACAATGCCGAAGGTAATCATAAATTTGCGGATAAACTTGATATCCCAGCGCCGGGGCTGAGCGACCATTTCCGCATCGACATTATCCGAAGAAATTGTCATTTCAGGGAAATCAGTCAGCAAATTGGTCAACAGAATTTGTTTGGGTAATAACGGCAGAAAGGGTAAAAATAACGATGCACCCGCCATGCTGAACATGTTGCCGAAGTTGGAACTGGTGGCCATAAAGACATACTTCAAGGTATTGGCAAAAGTAATGCGTCCCTCCCGAACGCCTTGCACGAGCACGCCCAGATCCTTTTCCAGCAGCACAATCTGTGCTGTTTCCTTGGCGACATCCGCGGCGCTTTCGACAGAAATGCCGACATCAGCTGCGTGCAGGGCAGATACGTCATTATTGCCATCGCCCATATAGCCAACGACAAATCCGGCTTTTTTCAAGGCAATGATAATGCGCTCTTTCTGATTCGGTTCGACTTCGGTGAATAAATCGACATCCGTCACTTTTCGTCAATAGCAACCGGAGTGCCATCAGTCATTTCTACCTCGGAGCAAATGGCCAGGACATAGGCTAGCGCTCCTTTAGTTATCAAAATGTTTTCATCCTGCTCCGCTACTAACAGGCTTAAGCGTTTGCGATAAAAATCATAGGGAATTTCCGCAAGCTTCTTACAATCTTTTAAATCGAATTGCCGAGTTTGTCTGATCGCCTCGTCTATGGGATTGTTAAATCCGGTTTCATAAACTGAATTCAGATAGGCATATCGAGCCACTTTATCGCTGGGGTTGCCCGACAAATCCAATGCACCATGCAGATGGACAATACCCTCCGTCAACGTGCCGGTTTTATCCGAACAAAGTACGTTCATGCTGCCAAAGTTTTCAATGGAGGCCAATTGTTTGACGATGACTTTCTGTTCAGCCATGCGCCTGGCGCCGTGGGCCAGATTGACACTGATTATTGCTGGCAATAATTGCGGGGTTAAGCCAACGGCCAGCGCCAGTGCAAACAGAAAAGAATCAATGACCGGTTTGGCAAGATAAACATTCACGGCAAAAATGAGTATGACCAGTATTAACGTTACCTCCATGAGCAGGTAGCCAAAGCGCCTGACACCGTGTTCAAATTCTGTTTCAGGCGCTTTAAGTTTGATGCGTTGCGACAACTTGCCGAATTCTGTTGACTGCCCTGTCGCGATTACCACTGCGGTGGCTTTACCGCTTTGTACATGCGTGCCCATCCACAAGGCGTTGGTCCGCTGACTTAATGCAGTATCCGCAGGTAATACCCCCGGCAGTTTTTCTGCCGGATAGCTCTCTCCGGTCAGTATGGCTTCATCAACAAACAGGTTGTCCGATTCCAGAAGCAAACAATCCCCTGGAATAATATCCCCGGCCTTGAGCAATATAATATCGCCGGGATTCAGGTTTTCGCTGGCAATCTCCGTTACGATGCCATCGCGCAAGACACTGACTGTAATTTGCACCATGGCGAGTAATTTCTTAACCGCACTGGCCGCGCCTTTTTCCTGCCAGAACCCCAAACAGCCGCTGATTAAAATAATAGTTAAAATGATGGCTGCATCAACCCGGTCATGTAGGAAGAATGACAAGCCGGTGGCAAATAGCAGAATCAGGATAATAGAGCTTTTAAAATGGGCAAAGAACAGTTGAACATTGCCAACTTCCTTTTTGTTATTTAGACGATTGGCTCCATAGCGTTTTATGCGTAAATTGGCATCTTCATTAGTTAACCCTTGCCGGGTTGTTGATAACTGCTGAAGTTTTTGTTCAGTGGATGAATTCCAGAAGGCGTTACGATTTTTCGTGCTATCTGATTTTGTGATGACTGCCATAGCTGAACCTTATGATAAATTTTTGCTGCAACACATGGACGGTCGACAAATAAACCGTTAATCCTATTAACCAGATATAAAGCTTTATTGGCTAGAATGAGATAAAAACGCACTTTCAATTCGTCTGCTTTATCGATGTAATTTGCCCTCAATATTATTTATTCGCTGCTAACAATTCGTTAACCTTGAACATGAAATCCAGAGTTTCCGGCTTGGCGGAATCGACTGGATAATCCGGATTTAATCCTTTACCGTCAAAAAATAGTGCACCGGGGGTTTGCAAATAACCGGTTGTTATGAATAGCGCGGATCCATCACTTAATTCGAAAACTTCCTGTTTTGTGCCTTTGCCAAAGCTTTTCTTGCCGATGGATACCGCCCGATTATTACTGGTCAATGCCGCAATAAAAACTTCTGCCGCGCTTGCCGTCCCTTCGTCCTGCCAAATAAACAAAGGTGAACCGGTATTAACGGCGCCATTTCCGCTCTCAAATTTCTCAACGCCCTGCCGTGTTTTAATGGATACGATTTTTTTATCATCTTCCAAAAACAGCATTGCAGCATCAATGGCGGCAAACAAGTCACCGCCTGCATTACCTCGCAGGTCAATTACAAGAGGACTGTTATTGTCAATACCGGCGAGCGCATGTTCAAGCTTGATTTTTGTATCGCGAGTAAAAGCGAGTATTTTGATTACCGGGATATTTTCACTGTGTGCAATTGTTACATTTGCTAATGAAACGGCAGAGCGACTTACACTGATTTGCCTTTTTTCTCCACCCGTTGAGGAAATGACCAGCTTCACTATTGTCCCCTGTTCACCCCTTGCCATGGCCCCAATTGCCAGAATGGACCTGTCCCGAACCGTCACTCCGTCAATGCTCATCAACCGGTCCCCAACGCGGATACCGGCTTGTTCAGCAGGGCTGCCGGGATACGGAAGACAAACAACCTGACCTTCTCTGTCTTTCTCAATCTCCATGCCGATACCGACATAATGGTCGCCTTGAGCTCTTTTCCATTTACTAAATTCGTTTGCCGTCAGATAGGCTGCGAATGGGTCTGTTTTTTCAACATAAGACTTGAGTGTCCCCTGAATTATCTCCTGCCTTTTGATTTCGGGTTTCAAGTATAAAGCATGGTCTTTGATGCGCTTGATTGCCTCAAGATAAATTAAAATATCATCATTTTCTGACCAAAAATCCTTATCCGGGGAAATTGGCTTTTTTCTTATTATCGCATCAGACGAGGGGTCACCGTACCAGAGGCATACAGCTACAGTAACAGTCATAAAAAGCAATGCAATAGTCAAAAGCCATCTCATTCAATCACTCCGAAAACGCTTATTAATTTTGTCGTGGCCTCTATTGTAATAAAGAGATGTACACGGGAGCAGCATTCAATAAATGAGTCTTCCATCCCAGGGTAATTGCATTGTGGTTTCCAGATGCGGATATGTCGACGCACGGGTGTGTGTTGTATTCACAATAGTTCAAGGGGGTTGCAATGTATAGTGCAATTACCCTGCTTTCATACCTGTCTGATTTGCATTGAAAGAGCCTGGAAAATCAGTTTATTGGCAACCTACCTTAAACTGCCCTGTCTTGAGCTGGAAACCCATTATTGCTTTTGATACCAGGTATATACCGAAAAAAAGTTGTCGCTCTTTAGAATTATTGTTGTAGATTTTCTATGATTTGTTGCTTTAACTGCTTAATTCTTTTTTCTTTTTCCGAAATACTGAGGTCTTTATCACCACTCAGAGATTTAACTTCTTTGGAATACCGTTCCAGATTGCGCACTGCCATTGCCTTATTTTTTTTCTCTGCGACAGTGGCTGCTTTAATCCTGGAATTTTCTACTATTAATTCATTTAATCGGGAATTCAACTCATCCAAAGTCATAGTCTTTTGATTTAAATCGGATGCCAGCTTTTCTTTTTCCTGCAACAGATACTGATTTTGATCTTCAAGAGCGCGTAGTTGCTCATCTTTAACAACCAAGCGCTGCTCTCTCTCCTCGTTTTCCCGCATTGTATCCAACAAAGCGCTCCTGCAACCAATCATGATAAAAGAGGACAATAGGATCAACACGCAAGTTTCCTTTCGCATCTTACCTCCGCAGCATTTAAGGCTCGAATAATGTTGAAAATAAAAACTACTTTGAAATATAATTAAATCCGTTGGCTCAACGATGCCAAGGCATTACTGTTTTTTTGCAACTGTGCCAGATCGTTTTCAAGTTTCTTGATTTCAGCATCCAATTCAGCTGACTGCGTAGTCTGGGTAGAACGAAAGGATTTTGAAGTATTCAAGGCTTTCTGGACTTTCGCCAAATCTTGCTGGGTCTGTTGTAACTCTTTATTAATCTTTTGCTTTTCGGTTTGGAGTTCCTTACGGGCGCTTTGCTGGGTTACGGCTTTTGATTTCAATTCGGATACTTTTAGATCGTAATCCTCAATTTTTGTTTTAAGGGTTTGATTATACTGTTGTGTGTCAGCGCCGACACCTTTTGCATACTGTATCTGGGCATCCAGGTCATTCTCTTTACCCGCCAGTTCCTTACGCCGGTTATCAAGATTATCGGCGTACGAGTAACCAACCGCGCAACCGGCAAGTCCACCGGTGCCGGCGCCAATTGCTGCCCCAGTCGAACCGCCAATAGCCCAGCCGGCAAGCCCTCCGACAATTGCGCCAGCAGCGCACCCCAATGCAGTGCCTTCTGTTTTCGTCTGTTGACTTTGTGTTGCACAAGAACTGACCAATACAGCACAAAAAAATGGAATTAATATTTTTTTCATAACATATCCCTCCTTAGTCAGGTTGTTTTATGGATAAGTCTTGCTTTAAAACCATATTGATTATTATAAATGAAGCTGAGTTTGGATTATAGGAATAGACTAATAATGCTGTCTATCATTATTTTTATTGTATGTAAGCTGTAACTATTAAGCGTGCTTTGTCTTTTCGACCAAGGGGAGGAATCCTAAATCTGTACTTATCTCCAACACTTAAGATTTCTCCCGTTGGTCGGAAAGACAGTACAATCAAGCGCCTTCCGAGAAAGCGCTGAATAGTTACTGTAAACTTTTTAAATATGATCAAAATGCTCAGTAGAAACTTTTATAAATATATGATCGAATACCCTTATTGAAAATGTTTTTAAAGGCTAAACCTATCGAAAGGTAGGGACAGAAAATTTAGGGTCCTTATTACAAGGAAAGCCGAATTGCCGAGAGCGACAACGTAAATGTCGCAATAGGTGATTCGGCTTTTTTTGTGCCTTTTCGAAAATACGGTTGAAATTCGCATTTATTTATTCATCAAGAGGAGTATATGGTCATGCCGGTTCCAGTTGTTTCATCCAGCAGTATTGTTGTCGACGAAAGCACCGGCTTTACTGAATTCGTAGTGCGACTGAGTTCGCCGAGCACGCAGACGGTTTCAGTGCAGTATTACACATCTTCCGGCAGTGCCTCCTCGCTGTCCGACTATGATGTAGTCAACACGACAACGCTGAGCTTTGCCCCGGGCGAAACGACCAAAACGGTGCGCGTCGGGCTTGAGGATGACACCACGATCGAGAACAACGAGTCATTCTCCCTCAAACTGATCAACCCGACCAACGCCGACATCGGCACCGGCAATGTAACTGCGACCATTGTCGATGACGATGGAGCGCCCGGCACACCGGTGATCGGAGTCTCCGATACGGTGGTGGACGAGACGTCGGGCGAGGCGGTCTTCGTCATCAGTCTCGACCGGCCGAGCACCTCGGCGGTCAGCGTCGCCTACACAACGGCGAGCGATACCGCCAGTACCGGCGATTTCGCCGCTGTCAGCGGTACTGCCGCCTTCGCGCCCGGCGAAATGGTGAAGACGGTGCGAGTCGCCATCACCGGCGATACGCTAGCCGAGGGTGCCGAGCGTTTTAACCTAGTGCTATCCAACCCGGCCGGTGCTACGCTGCCCGATATCAGCGGCAGTGCTCTCATCGGCGTCAGTGATCAGCCGAGCGTGATTACACCAGTCGTCAGCGCCGAGAACATCATCGCAGAAGAAGGTGCCGGCTTTGCCGAATTCGTAGTGCGGCTGAGTGCGCCGAGCACGCAGACGGTTTCAGTGCAGTATTATACATCTTCCGGCAGTGCCTCCTCGCTGTCCGACTACGATGTAGTCAACACGACAACGCTGAGCTTTTCCCCGGGCGAAACGACCAAAACGGTGCGCGTCGGGCTTGAGGATGACACCACGACCGAGAACAACGAGTCATTCTCCCTCAAACTGATCAACCCGACCAACGCCGACATCGGCACCGGCAATGTAACTGCGACCATTGTCGATGACGATGGAGCACCACCCCCGGTAACTTACACCATCGATCCACCTAATGCCACAGTGATCGAGGACGTCGGAACCGTGACCTTCACAGTTACGCGTTCGAACGGCAGCACCGCACAGACGGTCTACGCCAGTACGGTGCAGAACCACGGTGCAACCAACGCCAGCGATTATACCGGCCTAACTAACCAGGCGGTGGCATTCGCCATTGGGGAGTTGTCACAACTGGTGACCGTTGCAAGTACCAACGATACTGTAGCCGAGGGCGATGAAACCTTCGGCCTGATCGTGCAGACCGCGCCGAGCGACCCGATCGATATATTTCTTGCTACCGCCAGCTTCACCATCCAGGACAATGATGGTGCGACGCCGCCCCCTCGGATTGCCCAGACAAGCGGCGAGATATTCAGATCGGAAGGAGAAGTAGAAAATGTCGGAACGATCCGGGTCATGGCTGATTTTTCTAAAGCAGCCTATGCCTTACAATCCTGGGAAGTGGTGCGGGGCAATCGCGTAATCAATGATGACAGTCCCAACGCTGACAGTGCTTATGCCGAAGTAACAGGTCAAGGATGGGAACCGCTAAACCTGACTCCCTCCCCTTCCTTAAGTAACTCATCCACTATCGCCGGACAAACTGTTACCAATAGCGTCACCATGACCAACGGCTATTTCACCAATGGCAATGCTGCTGCATTTGTGGCGCATTCTGCCGATGCAGTCGTTATTTCGTTTCGAGGCACAAATGATAATGGTGATGACAACCCGCTTGACCCCGGAAACAATATTCATCCGGATAAAGACCAGTGGGGCAGTCCCATTGATGGCTCTAACCAGAATATGAGCGATCATTATGCTCTCCTTCAGCCACTGATCACCGCTATTGATAATTATGTTGCAGACAGTAGCAATGGCATCAGCAAGATCTATGTAACTGGCCATAGCTTGGGTGGTGCAATGGCTATTCAGTATATGGGCACACACAGTGGTCCCGAGTATTCTGCTGTGACATTTGCCGCGCCAGGGTATGCAACCACAAATTATCCAGATCGTGATCGGGTAACCCATATTGAGATAAATGGCGATCTTACGCCAGATTTGGGAGCGCATGGCGGGCGAACTATCCACTTTCAAGGAGACGATGACACTTGGTATTCGAAAGGTGCGAACCACTCGATGGACTATTACAGACAAATAACACAGAGCGTCGATCCTGCTGCCTGGACGACAATTCTTGCGCAGGCCGGAGACCCGGAAGTTTTTCTTGGTGCGCGGATTATCGGAACGAATTTCATTGTAGATGGGCTACTGAGTGGAACGAATACCCCAACCCCAGTCGATGCAGGCAACAACATTCTTACTGATATCCTTGGGCACGATTATGACGTCTATTACGGGGGACGCGGCAATGATACCCTCACGGGCGGTTCCGACAGTGAGTTGCTGTATGGCGGCGCTGACAGTGACACCCTTAGCGGTGGTCCAGGAACTGATACGGCGGTTTACTCCGGCAACTACCTTGCTTATGGGTTAAAAGGCACGGTTTCCAATCTAACGGTATCGGGGCCAGATGGCAGCGATACGCTCTCGAACATTGAACGTCTTGAGTTCTCCGACAAAAAACTCGCCTTCGACCTGGATGGCTCAGCTGGCTATACAACGAAGCTGTTGGGGGTCCTCTTTGCCCCGGCAAGCGTACAAAATGAGACTTATGTGGGGATCGGACTTCAGTTCTTCGATGCCGGCAAGTCCTATGCTGAGGTTGCTGATTTTGCGCTGCATGCGGCACTGGGAAGCAGCCCTTCGAACGAAGACTTGGTTCGTTTGCTATATACGAATGTGGCTGGGAGCGCGCCGGATGAGGCCACGACCAATTCTTACGTGAATTTGATAATCACGGGCCAATTCACACAGGATTCGCTCACGATATTTGCCGCGGATCATGAGCTCAACCTGGCCAACATCAATCTACTCGGTTTAACGCAGACCGGCATTGAGTTTGTTTAAAGAGCGCTATTGCACAGCCGGTATCAGGTCTTGCAATCAAGCAAAAAGGACGTTTACATTTCCTCAATTGTAGAGAATAGATGTTACATTGCAAAATCTGTCCTCATAATCTCATCCTGTCATTTATGTGGCTGAATTTATAACTAGGTCTCGATAAGAGGTAATAAAATGAAAAGCTGTTTTCTTTACTGATAGCCATACTGTTGACTGGGTATACTCCGCCTATTTATTATTTATGCTACACTCCGCGCGAAGGGTTAGTTTCCGTCAATTATCTGTTCACATGGCTTATAGAGGCAAGCAAGTGTTGCACAGATTGCCAGACAAAAGCCAAGCTGATGTACCCTGTTTTTCCGTTTGCAATGACAATGAAAGGAAAGCAATGTGCTTCAACAGCAGACCATAGAATTCCGTAGCTCTTTCACCCGGACGCGGACAGCTGTGTCTCTGACGGTGGGTCAGGAATACGTTGCCGGCAGTGGCGATGACAATGAAATTATCCTTCAAGGTCAGGATGTTCTGAAGCAGCACGCCAAGCTAACCTTCTCACCGGAAGGTTTGTGTATC
Organism: Methylococcales bacterium; assembly: GCA_028714175.1. Classification (GTDB taxonomy): domain Bacteria; phylum Pseudomonadota; class Gammaproteobacteria; order Methylococcales; family Methylomonadaceae; genus JAGXGJ01. The sequence continues at coordinate 7,511 of JAQTMV010000048.1, read as the reverse complement.
ACGCCAATTAAACAATCCCCGATTTCGGTTAACGGGCATCCCGTTAATGAATCGACCCTAATTGACGATGGCGACTGGCTTTCCCTCGGCTCCTGTCTCTTCCAGATCAATTTTCCTGATCATCCCCACGCAGTTGCCGAAAGCGCTTCGCCACCATCCCGGCCCCAAACCCAATCAGGGATTTTAACCATCGGACGGCTGCCCGGGTGCGATCTTGAAATTGCCTCTCCTCTGGTTTCCCGCGAGCACGCCAAGTTGTATTGCGGGCCTGCCGGAGTGGAAATCGAAGACTTGCACAGCACCAACGGCACTTTCGTCAATGGACAACCATTAAGCGGGCGGGTGCGTTTAAAACAGGGCGATCGTGTTGCCATCGCTTCATTCGCCTTTATCTTCACCGGCGAAGCGCTGGAACCCATCGACACCTCCGGCCGGGTGTGTGTGGAAGTGCGAGGTATATACAAAGAAATCGTTGACCGTTCCACCAAACAAACCAGACGCTTATTGGACGATATCAACCTGGTAATTGAACCGGGCGAGTTTGTCGTTATTTTCGGAACCAGTGGTTCAGGCAAATCCACCTTGCTCGACGCGTTAAACGGTCGTCGTCCGGCTACCGGCGGTAAGGTTTTATATAACGGAACGGATTTATATGCGTCATTCGATGCATTCCGGGCCACCATCGGTTATGTACCCCAGCAGGACATCGTACATCGCAAAATCAGTGTCCGCCATGCACTGGAATACACGGCGCATTTACGCTTGCCGCCTGACACTTCCGAAGAGGAGATCAACACTTATATTGGTAAAGTGCTCAACAAGGTTGAGTTGGAGGAGAAGGCTGAATTACCGATTGATACGCCCGCTCCTCTCAGCGGAGGACAGCTCAAGCGCGTAAGCCTGGCGGTAGAATTGGTGGCCAATCCGAATATTCTGTTTCTCGACGAAGTAACCAGCGGTCTGGACGCCGGTACCGACAAGCGCATAATGCGTCTTTTCGGCGATCTGGCGGCGGATCAGAAAACCGTGATCTGTGTCACCCACACGCTGGAGAATATCGATGTCTGTCATCAGGTGGTTTTGCTGCACAAAGGCAAGCTGGTTTTTTTCGGTCCCCCCAAAGAGGCTGCCGGTCACTTTGGTGTCCAGCGTCTATCGGATGTGTATGAACTGCTGGAGTCCAGTCCCGCGAATCTCTGGGAGGAAACTTACCGGCAATCAGTTTTTTACCAGACGTATATCCTGGATCGGCTGTCCAGCCATGATTCCGATAACAGCACAATACACACGCTTACGGAATTCAATACGGTCAAAAACCGTAGCCGCTGGTTCGACTGGCGGCAGACAATTACTCTGATGTGCCGCTACCTTGATCTGATTGTCTCCGACAAAAAAAATCTTCTGATCCTGCTGCTTCAGGCGCCATTAATTGCTGTCGTTATCGGTTTGGTATTTGACACAAAAGGCATCCCAGCACAGCGTGCAGCGGCGGAGAGCCAGATATTTTTTATTCTCGTATTGTCTTCCATCTGGTTTGGCACGCTTAATTCGGCGCGTGAACTGGTCAAGGAATTACCCATTTATTTGCGTGAGCGTTCGGTGAATCTGGGCATCATGCCGTACCTTATCAGCAAGCTCCTGCCACTGGCCGTTCTGTGTCTGATTCAGTGTGCTTTACTCATGGGGATCGTATCCCTGCTGGTTGCATTGCCCGGCAGTCATACCTGGCGTGTAGCCGCCTTGTTTACTGCGGGCATGGCGGCGACATGCATGGGACTGGCCGTCAGTGCCTTCGTCGATTCCAATGACAAGGCTGTCGCGATGGCGCCGATTTTATTGATCCCGCAGGTTGTGTTATCGAATGCGGTCGTGCGCCTGGGTGATGTGGGTTTATTAGTGGCAAAGTCCAGCATGATTTCGTTTTGGGCGCTGGATGCGATGAAAACCACCTTGAGTGCTGAAAGCCGCTCGGCTCTAGGTTTGTCCGGTCAGCCAATTTTGAGTTCCTACGGTGCTGATTTGGCGATGGTTGCTGTGCTTGGCTGTGTATTTCTTGGCTTAGCTGTGCTGGGTCTTAAATTAAAGGATCAGAGGAAATGAATAATCCATTGGAGGAAATAGAATGACCACACCGGGACAACCGGAGTTGCATGTTTGCCAGGCTTGCGGCACAGCCAATGAACTGGACGCACTGACCAAGCGCGAATATCGTTGCTCGCAATGCAGTCTGGAACTGGCGCACCTGGATGTTGCCGCCAATGGCGCGATACGCGGTATTTTTGGCTGGCTGCGCGGTGCGGGTGACACTATTGAAAACCGTTATCAAGTCAAATCGGTGTTGGGCAAGGGCGGTTTCGGCGCTACCTATCTGGTCGAGGATCTCCGTCTGAGCGGCAAGCGCCGTGCTATCAAGGAAGTGCCGGAACTGCTGTTCGATGAATATGAAACCACGCTGTTAAGCCGGTTGAATCATCCGTCCATCCCGGACATCATTGATCGCGGCGTAGTAGAGGGGATGGTGTATCTGGTGCTGGAATTCGGCGGCAGCCGGACTTTGGGCGGCGAACGCAAGCAATACCAGGATCGGCGCATCCCGCAGGCCAAGCTATTGCACTGGATGCGCCAGCTTTGCGAGGTGCTGATTTATTTGCACTCACAAGACCCGCCCATCATTCACCGCGATCTTAAACCCGACAACATCCTGCTGGATGAAAACGGGCGCATCATGTTGATCGATTTCGGCATAGCCAAGGAATCGAAGCCCGCCACCATGACCCGCACCATAGGCCGTGCAGCAACGCATGGTTTCAGTCCGCCTGAACAGGCTATGGGTACAGGCACCGATGAACGCTCGGATATTTATGCCCTGGCCGCAACCTTTTATGCCTTATTGACCGGCGAAAATCCACCGGCAGCACATGAGCGGGTGGCGGGCAAGGAACTCGTGCCGCCGTCGCAAATTGTTCCTTATATTTCGCCGCGATTGGAAGCTGCGATCCTGCAGGCGCTCAACCTCAACGTCAATCATCGCCAACAGACGATGAAGGAGTTCAGTCATGCCCTGGAGGCTATAAATCCGGATATTCATAATCCCGTCACTCATAGTAATGAATACACCGAACGCACAGTGATGGTGAGCAGGACGACGGGGGCGACTGACTTAACCGGATTTCATACGCCCAGTATCAAATTGCCCAGCGGCCGGATTACTTCCATAAAATCGACTCCATTATCGGAATCAGCATCACGGGTAGCTTCCAGGCGTAATTTCATTCTCCTGCTATCGGGAATTGCCGTTGTTTTCGTAGCCACATTAAAAGCAGCCTATTTGCTTTGGCCTGAGGCTGGACCGGAAGCAGAAAAGACAGTTTCTTCACCATCAACGGAACAGGAAACAGCAAACGGTTCACCTGCCGGAGGGATTTCCCCTGTCGGGATAACACCGATTGATACAACTACGACCGGACCAGTTCAGGGAGGAGTTGTATCTGCTGAAAAGTCAACTTCGGATAAAACGGCTCCTATTGTATCAACCCCGGAAATAAGAACTGGCGAGGAAAAAAATACGCCTCAAGACGCAAGTAAAAGTTCTGCCATTGAAGAATTGAAAAAAGGGCTAGGGGGACGTGAAGTTCCGGGGACAAACCCGATTGAGGTGGGCACGAAGGGTGGTAAGGCCATACCGGATGAAGACAAACGAAAAGCCAGTGAGGAAGAGAAAAGAAGAGTAGAAAAAGATCGAAAACGACGAGAGATCGTTCAGGCAAATCAAACCGTGAAACCAAAAGAAAAACCTAGACCACCGGTGAAGAGGGTAGAAAAGAAAAATTCCCCAAGTGATCCAGATGCCTGGATAAAAGATTTTAACCCAATAATAAGGCAATAAAACTATTCTGAAGAAATATGTCGGGATTATGCAGTTACAAAAACAGGGATATAAAAGCTTTAAAAATCATGAAAATATTTTTTCATGTTTAACGTACCATTAAAAATAAGGGGAATAAAATGTTAAAAACCATCGCTCAAAAGAAAAAAATTCTAAAATGTCAGTTTATTGCTATGTTAGCTGTTTTGTTCACCGTTGTATCGGTACCAGCGATAGGCGCTTCCGACCCGGGCGGTTATGGACTCAAGATTTACAAGGTGAATTCGGGACTTTATCCGTATGTTCAGGTTTATTTCCGGACCTTCGATCAAAACCAGCAGCCGCTGGTAAATCTCAATGCCATGAATATTGGACTGATGGTCAAAGGAAAAGCTTATGATCCGATGAAGCGCCAATATCAGATCAATTCGATACGTCAGCGTCAGGAAGCCACGCGTTCGGTTTTGATCCTGGATGCCAGCAAGTCAATGATTGGGGCGCCTTTTGGCTGCTGCCCGTTATATCGACAGTAAACGCCCGCAAGACGAAGTGGCTATCCTCTCGATTCGCGATACCAAAACCGGTTATGACATCGTATCGGAATTCGAGCGGGATCCCGGCGCATTGGGGCGTAGATTGGTGGATGTTAAAGCGGACGGCAAAAAAAGCCGTATCTATGACAGCATCGGCGCGGCCATGCAAATGTGCGGCATGACCGGGCAGGGCGACTCGGTTACACCGAACTATATCGTGTCCTGTTCTATCGTGGTGTTCTCGGATGGTTTCGATGAAGGCAGCGCGTTATCTCGTGAAGAGCTGAATGGCCGTATTACCGCTCTGAATATTCCGATACCGGTTTACTCGCTGGCCTATACGAAGCAAAGTAAGCATTTCAAAAATCTGGAGTCGCTTTCCAAAAACTCGTTTGGTATCTACTATCTGATCGGTGAAGCCGTAGATAATATGCAACAGACTGTCGAGAAGATTCAAAATATCATTCAAAGCGATTATGTGTTGATGTTCCGCTCGATCATATCGGTCGATGGCGAAGAGCATGCAATAAAAGTAGGTGTCGAGTATCCCAGCGGCAGCGGAAAGTTCACTTATGAAAACGCTAAAATGGAAGCCATCGAAGCACCGCCGGTTCCGGCCATTATGCAGGAAATGCAACGCATGGATAGCCTGTTTCCCCCGTTACCAGCAGGAGCGGCTCCGTATTTTGACCGCCCGGCAGTAGCCGCAGGTGCTCCTAAAGCCGCTACAACTGCACAATAGTGCTTGACTATACCCATCACACCTCATTGTCGGCACCTTTATTCCCTCTCCTGCTGGAGAGGGTGAGGGTGAGGAGATATTAAAAAACGACAATGATGTGCAAACGCTATCCATAAGGTGAATATTATGAACAAACAGAAATTTAAGCTCATAGCCGCCGTTTGCTCTGGAACCCTAATCTCTGGTTGCGCCACCATGGAGCAATCCGCGGGCCTTGCCACTTTGGGCTGTGCTGGTGTTGGCATATTAACCGGTGTGCTGACGAATAATGCTGCTATTGGGGCCGGTTCATCAGCGGGCTGTTTGGCGCTTGCGGCGATTGGTATTTACAGCTATCACACAAGCCAAACGCGTACTGTTCAACAAGACCAGCAACTCTATGGTTACGCAGCTCCTGTGAACAGTACGGAAGTAAAATTCCGCAATGCTACCGCATCTCCGGAGACGGTCAAGGCAGGGGATACAGTAAAATTGGTGCTGGACTATTCGGTAATGGCGCCCACAGGCACCCAGAACGTGGATATAACCGAATCCATGGTTCTTAAACATGACGGAAAAGTAATGAAAACTTTCCCTGATCGCCCTATTAAACGGCCATTAGGCGGTAGTAGCGCGGAGGTTGATTTACCCACACCTGCTAAAATGCCCCCAGGGACTTATGTCATCGAGTACAAAGTGCAGGCTGGAACGAGTTACGATATTCGCCCTGTGGTGTTTGTTGTTGGCACATAAAAGTAAGAGGAATAAAATGTTAAAAATCATAGCGCAATCGCATTGCCAATCAATTGAGGAGGTATCGATGACATATCACGCTACTACCCTCGCGGTTTTGATAGTGTTTGGCTCAGCGCTGTCCGGTTGCGCTGGTCCGAAAATTCAAATGACTGTCGTGGCTCCGCCCTCCGTCGCGGAGGCCCTCAAATTGAAGCGCATAGCAATGGGAGAGTTTGAAGGCCCCCCGCATGAAGCGTCTACGTTCGCACACGATGTTGGCGATCTGCTTACCTCGGTACGTATCCAGGGAAAGCCTTACTTCGAGATTGTCTCTTCATCCGTGAACGCGGACGGCAACTTTCTTGGAAGTATTGTCCGATCGGGCGTTACGGAAAGCCCATATCAAGAAACAAGATCGCGATGCGCCCAATCACGGACACGATACAATAAAAAGGGCAAAGCGATAGGTTCAGTTTGCGTAAGCTGGTCAAAATATACGGTAGGTTGCATTAAGCGTGATGCCGGATTTGAGTTTGCGCCACGCCTGATAGAGACTGCAACAGACAGATCGATATTCTCTGCCACGCTAAACGGATCCGCATCCGACAAGGGGTGTTCGGATAGCGGCCAGGCGATCCAGGATGGGGCAGGCTTATTGGCCCAGGCTCGTAAAGACGTCCTTGCACAAATTCGTGTCGCCCTAGCCCCTGTCGAGAGTCGCGTTGCCGCTGAAATAATGGAGGCTGATGGCTCCTGGTTTGACGAGGCTGGTTCAATGCAATCAAAAGAATCGGGACCAAAATTTGCCAGCGGATTTGAATTCGCCAAGGCTGGCCGCATGGACAGGGCTTGTGAGATATGGAAAGAGATGGAGCCTATAGAGAATGAGTACGCTCCTCTGCTTTACGATATTGGCCTTTGCGAAGAATCATCCGGCAATGAGGCGAATGCCCGTGACTATTTTATCCGTGCCGATAAGCTGTCGAAAACGCCGGACAAGAGGATTGCAGCAGCACTTGCCCGGATTGAGAAACAGGTTGAATCTAAGCAGATACTCACCAAGGCGCGCCCGGATATCTTCTACCGCTCCGCTCAAACTCGAACTGCTCAACAAGATCAGAAACTCTATGGTTACGCGACTCCTATGAAAGGTACTCAAGCTGAAGTAAAAATACGCAATGCTGCCGCATTACCGGAGATGGTCAAGGCAGGGAATACAGTAAAATTGGTGCTGGACTATTCGGTAATGGCGCCCAAGGGTACCCAGAACGTGGATGTAACCGAATCCATGCTTCTTAAGCATGATGGAAAAGTGATAAAAGCTTTCCCTGATCGCCCTATTAAACGGGCATTAGGCGGTAGTAGCGCGGAGGTTGATTTACCCACACCCGCTAAAATGCCCAGAGGGACTTATGTCATTGAGTACAAGGTGCAGGCTGGTACGGGTAGTTATGATATTCGCCCTGTGGTGTTTGTCGTTGGCTCTTAAACGCAATTTGCTTGCGTCCAAAACGTTACAAAAGCGTCGTGTGGCTCAATGCCTCATGTCGCTTTTGTGGGGTGTTTCTTTTTATGCTATCTCCGACTATCACATTTCATCATGCACCGGCGAACAGCAGATGGCGCAAGCATCGCTTCGGCAAATCGAGGATGAGTG
>JAQTMV010000047.1 GCA_028714175.1 Methylococcales bacterium | reverse complement strand
GGCAGCCTGACCAAGCAGGGCGTTGGCACACTGATTCTGACCGGCGATAACGGTTACAGCGGCGGTACTACGGTTTCCGACGGCGTGCTGCAAGGCAATACTGACAGCCTGCAGGGCAACATCGTCAACGACGCCAGCGTCGTCTTCGACCAGACCGGCACTGGGCCTTATGCGGACGTGATGTCCGGCACTGGCAGCCTGACCAAGCAAGGAGTCGGCACGCTGATTCTGACCGGCGATAACAACTACAGCGGCGGCACCAACCTGAACGGTGGCACGTTGAGCGCGGCTTTGGACAGCAGCCTGGGAGCTCTGGGAGCTACCCCAGGGCCTTTGACCTTCAATGGCGGTATTCTCCAGGTTACCGGCACAAGCTTCACATCCACGCCTCGCACGCTCAACTGGGGCGCGGCGGGCGGCGGTTTCGATATCGCCGACGCCAGCAACGTCTTCACGGTTGGCCAGTCGCTCGCCGGTACCGGCAGCTTGATTAAACAGGGCAATGGTAAGCTGGTTTTGACCGGCGATAATGACTACAGCGGCGGCACTACGGTTTCCGACGGCGTACTGCAAGGCAATACTGACAGCCTGCAGGGCAACATCACCAACGACGCCAGCGTCGTCTTTGACCAGACCAGCACTGGGACTTATGCGGACGTGATGTCCGGCACTGGCAGCCTGACCAAGCAGGGCGACGGCACGCTGATTCTGACCGGCGATAACAGTTACAGCGGCGGCACTACGGTTTCCGACGGCGTGCTGCAAGGCAATACTGACAGCCTGCAGGGCAACATCACCAACGACGCCAGCGTCGTCTTTGACCAGACCAGCACTGGGACCTATGCGGACGTGATGTCCGGCACTGGCAGCCTGACCAAGCAGGGCGACGGCACGCTGATTCTGACCGGCGTTAACAACTACAGCGGCGGCACCAACCTGAACGGTGGCACGTTGAGCGCGGGTTTGGACAGCAGCCTGGGATTTCTGGTAGCTACTCCAGGGCCGTTGACCTTCAATGGCGGTATTCTCCAGGTTACCGGCACAAGCTTCACATCCACGCCTCGCACGCTCAACTGGGGCGCGGTGGGCGGCGGTTTCGATATCGCCGACGCCAGCAACGTCTTCACGGTTGGCCAGTCGCTCGCCGGTACCGGCAGCCTTACCAAGCAGGGCGACGGCACGCTGATTCTGACCGGCGATAACAGCTACCGCGGCGGTACCATAGTCTCGGCCGGCGTGTTGCAAGGCAACACCGACAGCCTGCAGGGCGACATCACCAACAACGCGACCGTCGTGTTCGATCAGGCCAACACTGGCACGTACACAGGCACGATGTCCGGCGAAGGCAACCTCATCAAGGAGAATACCAGTCTGCTCGTTTTCAATAACACCAACACCTATACCGGCGGCACGGAGGTCATCCAGGGCAACCTGCAGGTGGGCGACGCTTCCCACCCGGGAGCCAGCATCTTTGGCCCGGTGATGATCGATCCCGCTGGCATTCTGAGCGGTCACGGCACCATCAACGGCGATGTCAATAACGCCGGCATCATTGCGCCGGGCGGCTCGATCGGCACACTTACCGTGAACGGCAATGTCAATTTCAACAATAGTTCGACCTTCAATGTTGAAATTAGCCCTCAGCAGGCGAGCCTGCTGAACGTCAGCGGCCTGGCATCGCTGGGCAATGCCAACGTCAGTGTCCTGGCGGAAAATGGCAGCTATAACCCGCATTCCTATACGATTCTCCAGGCTAATTCCGTCTCGGGATTTTTTAACAACGTCAATATTGTCAATGCGGCATCGATTCCTTCGTTGAAATTGCTGACGCCCTCGCTGCAATTTTTCCCCAATCGGGTGGACTTGAGTCTTGAAGCAGTTTCTGATCCCAATGGACCGGGCTTAACCATCGCGAATCGATTAGTGAAGAATGTTCAAAATTTAATAGGCGGGCGGCTAAACACCCCGCTCGGCGCAAGCTGCCCCAAAAACAGCTTAGGTTTCTGGGCGCGTGGAGTGGGGATGATTTCATCGGCCGATGCCAACGGGGATGCGCCCCGCTATGACGGCGGTACCGCTGGGTCCATCATGGGTGTCGATGGCCAGGTCGGTGAACATCTTTCGCTTGGAATCGCGGGTTTCACCGCCCATACCGATGCTACCACGTATCAACGCTCCAATAACCAGAGTACTGTGGACAGCGCAGGTTTTACCCTCTATGGCGCGTATACCCTGGGAGCCTGGCAGTTCAAGAGTGTGATCGGGTACGACAACGATACCTACAAGGCTCAACGCAACATTGCGGTCAGCAGCCTATCTTCTCGTCAAGCGCAAAGCAAGACCTATGCTAACCATGTCAACAACTATACGGAAGCCAGCTATAGTTTCAAATCCGGCAATCTGACCCTGCAGCCGGTTGTCGGCTTGCAATTGGGTTGGATGCATCGGGACGGTTTCAACGAAACAGGAGCCAATAGCGTTGCGCAGAACATCAGCGTTAACGGGCGGACGCTGTATACACTGGACACCTTGGTAGGGTTGCGGACACGTCATGAGCTACCGATAAACAACGATCTCAAGGCGCAGTTTGAATTACGCACATTCTACGACCATGATTTCGGCACGCTCCAGGAGTCGGTGGCTGGCCAACTTTCCGACGGGCGGCTCAGGTTGCTCAGTACCTCCGACCGGCCCACACAGCGCGACGCAGGCATCGTGGGCGCGAGTCTCTCGGTGCTGACCACCAATAAGCTGAATTTCTATCTGGATTACAACGGAGAAATATGGAGCGGCCAGCAGGCGCACTTTATCAGTGGTGGCGTTCGCTATGCTTGGTGATGCTAACTTTAGTTGAGTTGCTATCCGAAATTTCAAGTCTTGCAAAATACTCCAGCAGCATCCGGTGAATGAAGATATAGCCGCCGCCGATTTTTTTGAGCAGAATGAGTTTGGCGCAATAATCCAGCAAGGGAATAAACTTAATAGGGATTTTTCCACTGCGCCAAAGTACCAGGCGCAGGGAGTAATGTTTGATCACGGCTGCCAAACCACGGTTGAGTCCTATAATTAACCCATTACTCAGACCAATAATCAGCCCCGTAATCAAGCCCACAATCAGAGAGCCCGTAGCCCAATAAAACAACCCAGAAACCAGCCCTATGATCAATGTAGCCATGAGGCAAACAAAAAGTCCATTGGCTAAAGTTAATCTAATACCTTGATTAGGCCTGATTTTATCCTCCCTGATTTTATCGATGAATCCTCTGGAAATTCCGTAAACCATCCCGCCCAACAGCCCGCAAAGCAGCCCGATAAACAATCCGAATTGTACCCCATCCATCGGCCCGTGCTGCAATCCGTAAATTAACCCGCTTGGCAGCCCACCTGAAAGAGCGCAAACCGATAAGCCCCCTAAAAACTTTTTAAAGAATAATTTCCACGACCAGGTCATCCTTTCAACGGTCTTTATGCTGTTCAGTGTACCAATACCAATACCTGCAATCAGTCCAAAATAAATCCCTTCAAACAGCCAATCTGTCGTGTTTTCCATCCCTTTTTCCAGAATGCCAAGCAGAGTAAAAAATAGCCAGCAAATAATACCGTTCGTAATAGCGGAATCCGATCTAACCAGGAATCCGAGCAGGAAAGGAGCAATAAATCCGTATATCGGCCCGTAAATAGGCTCTGGTTTCAGTTCATTCTCCACCAATGTCACTAACGCACTCACGATCCCGACTATTAACCCAAAATTGATAGAGGATACTTCTCGATAGAATATTCTCTGTTTCCAGCTATCCAGCCAACCGGGTTGCAAATCCTCAATTAAGAAGCTTGATTGTGAGTTTTCCTGCATTTTTTTTGCCAACCAACTGAGCCAAGAAACGACTTTTTCTCTGGAGAAAACTTGACCCAGAGATTCCTTACGCTGAAATACCGTATCCACATAAGTATCAAAAATTTGTGTTCGGCGAGCTTCTATTGATGATCTTTCAGAAGTTAAACTCTCCTGGCTGGCCGATTGATACGCAATGCTCATAATATTTAGCATGAGGGGGGATTTTGCCAATTCCTGTAGCACAGTATCTTCTTTAACGGCTATTCGCAATGATTCAAATTTGTCCCCTATAGCATTCAAGTAACTGTCAATTTGATCTCGGCTTAACAGTTCTATGCAGATAGCACCATTCATTTTGAGACGTTCCGGGAGCCATTGATATTCCATCAGTCGACTACATACGACCAAACCGGGCGGTTCAGCCTTGTCAATATAGGTATTAATAGCTTCAACACAATCGGCTTGATGCTCAGTGCTAACCTCATCTAAACCATCTAACAGAGGAATAAGATAACCTTTATCAATCCAGCTCTGTACCAGCTTGGTGGGTACGTTATAGAGCTTATGCAGACTATTCACCATCCACTCAGACAGCAATTCATTTTTTTTCCAGCGTGAAAGGTTTAAAACAACGGGAATACGTTCATGGTAATTAGCTTCGGCTCGTTTGATTAAGTGTTCAACCAGTTGTAGCAGTGTTGTCGTCTTGCCAGATCCTGGCTCTCCTAAAATAATAAGTAAGCCTGTTGCGTCAAACACAGTTTCAATTGGAGTATCATTTGAAAGTTGATTTCGTTGTTTTGGTAATTCGATGATCCGATGCCAAGGGGTTTCAATGGCCTCGTCCTTCACCGTCTTGCCAAGCGAAATGCGTACCTCATTATTGAGCGACTGTTTTAACACGCCATCGACCCAAATTTCTTTGACTCGATCCAATAATATAAGAAGTTGTGACTGTTGATCCGGAGGTGGCGCCTCAATAAGCGGGTGATAAATTCTTAAATCAGGCCGCTCTGCAAGAGGCGCTGCGCTTTCGGCTGGCTCTTTAGCAAATAACGCTGAAACGCTGATTTTTTCTCCTTCGATACCCCGCAAAAGTTGTTGCAGCGGGTCAGGAGTTGGCTTTCGGAAATCTACAGAATGAAAATTCTTCAGTAAAATAGGTAAGTTAGGTGTTTCTAATACAGAAGCTAAAAACACCGGAATGACTGCGCATTGCCGCTCAACAAACTCATTGATAAATGCTTTGATCTCCATGTTTTGCCATGGACCGATTCCGCTTTTCCCAATAAAAATGGCTGCTGATTTTATGTTAGAAATTTGTTCTTCTAACGTTGATTGCCACAACGCACCTGGCATTATTTCTCTTTCATCTAACCAAGGTTTGATGCCCAGCTTTATTAAGTCATCGGCAATACGGCGGATTTCAGGCTTGTCTTCACTGTTATGGCACAGGAAAACATCATATCTATCCGACTCTTTGTTCATTTTATCCGATGGCATCTGGTTCCAAAGCGTTTATAAGAGCGGGTATCATTGAACAATTGATATCCTGCGATCAGAACAAAGTGAGATCAAATTCTGCACAAGCCAGCAATCTTATGCGAATGTTGACTGACGATAAACCACTATCGCTCAAAATGGAAGTATTACCAGTTAGCCGAGATAATCAACAGTGACTCAACCGTGTTCAAGCAGGCCAAAAAAACAATCCAGCGTCACTTGGTTGAAAGTATATTTCGTGCTGGGATAGTTAGTTTAGGTGTTTTTACAATATCTTAGGGTAACTGGGAACAATATTTTTGTCATCTGCTCAACTCGGGCATAAATTGCGGCTTTATCTCCCTTTACCTCTGGGATAGGGCCGGCGTGAGGGTTTTATGAAAGCGCAATTTGTGACCGTTTTCACTATAAGACTGTTGATTTCCAAACTTCATTTTTAAAATCCAGGCAGAAAAATATACTCATTGCGCAATTTGGCCGTCTACGATACGAATTTGCCGTTGAGCCCGATTACCCACAGATTGATCGTGGGTAATAATCATCAGCGTTACACCCTGCTGATTAAGAGTTTCAAGTAACTCGATAATTTCCATACCGGATTTGCTGTCAAGGTTGCCGGTTGGCTCGTCTGCCAGTAATATTTCCGGCCGCATGATCATCGCTCGGGCAATGGCAACACGCTGCAGTTGTCCGCCGGAAAGTTGATCAGGCCTGTGGCTGGCTCGATCTTGCAGATTGACGGAAGCTAGCGCCTGCTCCACACGTTGTTTGCGTTCTTTCACTGCTATGCCAGCCAGAATCATCGGCATTTCAACGTTTTCAGCGGCCGACAAGCGCGGGATCAAATGAAAAAACTGAAACACAAAACCGATGTTTTCGCGGCGGACTTTGGCAAGCTCATCACCGCAGTCGCAATGCCCTGTTGATCGTCAGTGCGCAGCGAAATATCGCCATAACTTTGTGCGTAAGCGCCGAGTCGATTGCGCCATTTCTTCGGACAATTCCGGAAAAGGTGAATCCGATACTTCCGTATTGATTTGCTGCAGACGGACACGAAAAGAAGCGGTAGGGTTCATGCTACCCAATTCTCCAGCAACAATCCGGGTACCCTTTCAAATTCGCGCAGATTGTTGCTGACTAACACCAATCCTTGGCTCCGAGCTTGAGCGGCAATATGCAGATCATTTACGCCAATGGTTTTACCGGTTTGTTCTAAAATTGTGCGGATACTGCCGTAGTGATAGGCCGCTATGTCGCCATAAGGTAATATGATTAAACGACTACAAAAATCTTCAACAACAGCCAAATTGCGTGTTGGAAATTGACTTTTTTCTGCGCCATGTACCAGCTCGGCAAGAGTAATCGCGGATATTGCCATACGGCCATGCTGTTTATTGAACATCGCCAACGCTTCAATCGGGCGTTGTTTGATGACATAAATAACAATATTGGTATCAAGCAAATATTTCAGCATGTGATGAGCACTTAAAGGTTCTCGCGTTCATTTTGCTGCTGGTCGGCACGTTCACTCATAAAATCATCGCTGACTGTTTGCCCACCCAAAAAGAAACTGTCCCAAGCCGATTCTGCAGGGGAAATAATGCGCTCCATACCCACTACTCTCACATTAACCTTTTTGACGGAATCGGGAAAGCGCATTTCGGCGGGCAAGCGAACGGCCTGACTGCGGTTATTGGTGAAAACGGTACTGGTTGTCATATGTTGCTCCGCTATTGCTATATACATTTACTATATCCCTATTGGGCAAACAGAGTCAAATGCTTTTAAATGTTTTATCCTGCGGGACACTTGGTGTTAATATCATTAGCTTGTGTCGATTCTTCAAAGAGCACAGTTACCAAAGTTCTCTCCATTAGCCTGGGTTGTTGAGCGGGCGGTTTCTTTAATCCCGCGAAATTCTAAGCGCAATTCAATCCGGCGGCTTTCTTCCAGCGTGTCTTTTTGCGAGTTGGAGGAATAGCCCCCTACAAGAAATAGTTGCCGAATGTCTTCATGTTGTTGAGGTGTAAGTTCAACTTCACCCGCATCAGGTTTAGCCAATAAAACACATAGTACGCGCCGGCTGCGCTGCATACTCAAATTAAGATTGAGTAAGTAGCTGCCGCGCTTGTCGGCAAAGCTTTCCACAACAATACGTGTCAGCCAATCCTTGCCAAGATCACTGTTGGCAATTTCCAGTACATGAGGAATAAAGGCGCGTAATAATCGCTCCTGATTGTTATTGAGTTGATGACTGGCAGTATCAAAACGAGCGCAGTCTCCAAAATCGATCACCTGACGATCCCGGTTGACGTGGATACCGGAACATTGAGAGTATTTTTGCGGGTCTTTTAGCGTGGCCTCTTCTACTTTGTCCATTAATTTTTCGATGGCATCTTTGCGAGCATCGGAGGTGCGTTGCTCTTCGGACACGGTTTTGGTAACTGCTAACAGCGCCACGTTCATAACAAGCAAGAACATAACCATTAGAGCAGTCATTAAATCGGCAAAGGAAATCCAGAACGGTTTTTCCGCTTCGTCCTTGAGCTTTTTGCCAATAGTGATACGAGTACCGAGCATGGTTTATCCCCGTGCCGGAATTTGTTCGGCCACGTCGCCTAATTCTTCGATGGCGGTTTTCAAATAATCCACAGCATTTTTCAGTTACGTTTGGTAGGCAGTATTACTTGATTTCAGTCCTTTCACTACATTGCCGGCAAATTCTGCGTGGGCATTCGCCAATCCTTCACAGACATCTTTAAAAATGCCATCAACAGATGATTGCGCCTGTTGCAAATATTCAGCAGAGTGTTTGATTTGATTGACTAACGATTGCGAAACGGTAGCATCTTGCTTAGCGGCTTCGACAGTGGCTTTCAATTCTTCTACCATTTGCGACATAATTTTACCTGCATTATTGTAATCACTGAGCGCGGTTTGCACGGTGCTGGCGGCGGTATTGTGTGCAACGGAAGTGGTAGCCATTTTATCAGTTACTGTGCCCGTCTGCTGTATAACGTCAGCTACGCTGCTACCAGCCTTTGCAAAGTTATCGGCAGCCAAAGAGAGTGTTCCGGCGCTGTTTTCCATGCGTTGGGTATTATCTTTGATGACATCTCTCATAGAAGCCACAGAGGCTTGCATGGAAGATACGGCGTTATTGGTTTGTTCAATCATGGCTTGAACCCGGGCTGTTAAATCGCTTGTTAATGCAGAAGCTACTTGTGCCAATCGTTCCTGTTGTTCTCTATGTGTATTTGCCGCGTTATTTGCTTGCTGCTCAAGCTGTCCCGTCATTGAGCCTACCTTTTCAGAAATTATTTTTAATGATTGCTGTAGCTGGTCATTAGTTTCAGATTGTGACGATTGGACCATATCCCGTAACTGGCCGACAAACTCCGTCATGGTGTTATTTAATGCAAGTTGCCAGGCTTCCATTGATTCAAGAGCATTACTCAAGCGCTCGCTCATTACATCAGCTGCGTTTTTGCCTGCATCGCTGAGATTGCCGGCAAGCTGATCAAAGCGGGAAACGGTAGTCTGCATGGCTGATGTGGTTTGTAGCAGCAACTAATTGATGTTACCAATTTGCCCGCCAAACATATCCTCCATTTTCTGCGAAAAAGTCACCAATGCCTCATTCAGTGCACGGGTTACTACCTGACCATTGGTATCGGTGGTGCTATTAACGGCAGCGGCGATTTTTTGGAACGGTTCACTTAAACTTTCTGTAATAGCTTGGGCGATGCGATCTCCACTTTGTTCAGTGGTTTCAATTTGGGCTTTCGAACTTTCTCTGAAGCTAGCAGCAATAGCTTCGGTTTGTTGGCGGGTCATTTCTGCCAGCATTTCCTTCAGGTCTGAAACCAAAGCATCTTTGAGTTGAGCGGTTTGAGTGGTGCTGCTTTCACCAGCGTTGACTAACCTTACCAAGTATTCTTCACCCGCCCCACCTTTAAACAAGCTATCCAATAACTGGCAAAGCTCTTCAACCTGTTTGATACGGCGCGTGACTATCAGCTTTTCAGCGAATGTAGTAAGCATTGCCAAAGCAATAGCAACAGCTGATACATAAAAGGCTTAGCGTACACCATGAATCAAAGTATCCAGGCTAACACGGACAGTTTCCGGATCACTACTGACAGAAAACGTTGAGAGACCCCGCAACAATCCGAGAAAAATACCAATGATGCCTATACCGGTCAGAATACCCGGTTGATGTTTCAAGTATTCTGTTCTGAGTTCAACTGCAATCAGCGTTTCGACATTAAAAAATATTTCTGCTCAAAATCAGTGTAATTTTTCAGATTTTATTGTTTGTAATAAGACTAGTTGATTTCCAAACTCCATTTTGTAAATCCAGTCAGAAAAATACACTCATTGCGCTATCTGTCCGTCAACGATGCGGATTTTTCTTTGAGTGCGATTACCGACAGTCTGATCGTGGGTAATAATCATCAGCGACACCCTGCTGATTAAGACTTACCAGTAATTCGATAATTTCCATACCGGATTTGCTGTCAAGATTGCCGGTCGGCTCCGTCTGCCAGCACTATTTCCGGCCGCATGATCATCGCTCGGGCAATGGCTACACGCTGAAGTTGTCCACCGGAAAGCTGATCAGGCCTGTGGCTGGATCGACCTTGCAGATTGACGGAGGCTAATGCCTGCGCTACTCGTTGTTTACACTCTTTAACGGCTATGCCAGCCAGAATCATCGGCATTTCATCGTTTTCAGCGGCCGACAAGCGCGGAATTAAATGAAAAAACTGAAACACAAAGCTGATGTTTTCGCGGCGGACTTTGGCGAGTTCATCATCGCTGCGCTGTGTAACATCCTGGTTATTTAACAGATAACGGCCTGACGATGGCTGAGCGCATAAGAGCTCAACTGGCGCGAGCTTCGCCCATGAACGATCAACAAATGCGCAAGCTACTCGATTTTATAGCACGGTCTAAAGTTAAGCGGTTTTAGAGTGAGATGGAAGTAATAAAGGAGGGATTGCCTAAATGCACAAAAAAACGCATCATTCGATGATAAATCAGGAGATAAGCCATGAGAACCACGATAGTGTTAGATGATGAATTGCTGGCGAAAGCACAGGCTTTAACCAATGTGCAGGAGAAATCCAGTCTGGTAAAAGAGGCGCTGAAAGCCCTGATCGAGCGGGAAAGCGCAAAAAGACTGGCGAGTTTGGGCGGTAGCGAACCGCAACTGGACGCCATTCCGCGCCGGCAAACCATCTCCTAAACGCATGATGGTATTGGTCGACACCTCGGTTTGGATTGATCACCTGCGGGTTAATGAGCCACCATTAGTCCGTTTGCTGGCGCAGAATAGCGTGCTATGCCATCCCTTTGTACGTGGTGAATTGGCGTTAGGGAATTTGCGCCAACGCGAAGTGATTTGACGTGATTATTTCTGTAGTTTACCGGGTTAAATCGCAGCGAGGCACCCAATTCAGCATTTGGGCAAGCAATATTCTCAAGCAATACCTGATCCAAGGCTATGCGCTGAATGAACAAAAACTCCAGGCGCAACAGGAAAAGCTGGCCGATCTATGACAGGCGATTGCTTTGTCTTCCCGGCTGATTCACAACAAAGATTTATCGATTAACGAGTCGCAAGGCATTTTGGCGATACTGGAAAAATACAGCCACGCTTTGACAGTATACGGCTTTCAAGCTAAAACCATCGACGAGAAAGATGCTCAAGGTGAGGTGATCGGCAAAAAAGTGGTGTACGGCTTCGCCAAGTATCTGCGCGATGCCTGCCTAATGCCACTTATTTGGGTTTTACCGGCACGCCAATTGAAAAAACGGATGTCAACACGCCGGCATATCAAACTGTTTTCCAAGTATCTATACGCACTCTATTCCATGGGCTTTGGTTGGCAAAGATCATTCAAAAAAACACCGTGACGATAAAAGAAGCGGAAAAAACTTTTAGTCGATTTGACCTCAGAGCTTAAAAAGTTCAGTCTCACACTCAACCATATTATGTAGTAAAGGTTCTGTCGGTAAAAAAACTAACAAATGATGCACGTTCGGATTAGTAAGGAAATTGTCGAATCTGATGATGAGGCAAAAAAACTCGGCCTGACTGATTTTGAGTATGCGTTTTTTTCAGATTTTATTGTTTGTTATAAGACTGTTGATTTCCAAACTTCATTTTTAAAATCCTGCCAGAAAAATATATTCATTGCGCAATTTGGCCGTCTACGATACGAATTTGGCGTTGAGCCCGTTTACCCACGGTCTGATCGTGGGTGATAATCATCAGCGTTACACCCTGCTGATTAAGACTTTCCAGTAATTCGATAATTTCCATACCGGATTTGCTGTCAAGATTGCCGGTCGGCTCATCTGCCAGCAATATTTCCGGCCGCATGATCATGGCCCGGGCGATGGCAACACGTTGAAGTTGTCCGCCGGAAAGCTGATCCGGCCTGTGGCTGGATCGATCTTGCAAATTGACGGAAGCTAGCGCCTGTGCCACACGTTGTTTGCGTTCTTTGACTGCTATGCCAGCCAGAATCATCGGCATTTCAACGTTTTCAGCGGCCGACAAGCGCGGGATTAAATGAAAAAACTGGAATACAAAGCCGATGTTTTCGCGTCGGACTTTGGCGAGTTCATCATCGCTACGCTGCGTCACATCCTGATTGTTTAACAGATAATGGCCCGATGACGGCTGATCCAGCAGGGCAATAACATTTAGTAGGGTCGATTTCCCTGAACCTGACGGCCCCATGACAGAAACATATTCGCCTTTGTTAATAGCAATTGAAATGTCATTTAACGCATGAACTGTTTGTTCGCCCACTTGAAAATAGCGGTGTATATTTCTAAGTTGAATCATTTTTGTTCACGAGCATAAGCGCCCGCAACCACGCCCTCCCGGCCTACTGACAGTACCACTTTATCGCCGGCATTCAGTCCGGATAACACTTCCACCGTATTCCAGTTGGCCAGACCCGGTTTGAATATGCGCTCTACCAATAAGCCGTCGGACTGCATCAGCAAGACCCGGTTGTTTTCCAGTACCGCCTCGGCAGGCACTTTGAGCGCTTCTTGCTTGCTGGCCAACAAGACTTCAATATCAGCGCTATAGCCCGGCAGCAAGTCCTTAATCTCATTCGGATCAGTCAATTTAACCTCTACCTCAACGGTGCGCGCCTGCTTTTCTTTTTCCAGCACATAGGGGGCAATACGGCTTACTGTTCCCGAGCAGCGTTTTTCGGCAAAGGCATCCAGCGATACACAGGCGGACATACCGGTTCTAATTTGCGGCGCATCCACTTCATCAATCGGTGCCGACACATATAAACAGCTGACATCCAGCAAATCAATGGCGGGCAAAGTTGCAATACCGGGTGGTGAGGGGGTTACATACTCGCCCAGTTCGACATTGATTTCTGCAACTCTTCCATCAAAAGGCGCGAAAACGAAGGTGCGTTCAACAGCTGCCCGAGCGGCATCACGATTTGCCTCACTAACGGCAACGGTCTTGCGGGACGAACTGCAAGATGCCCGCTTGGCTCTTGCATCGGTTTCTTTTGTATCAAGCACTTCTTCAGAAACAATATCATATTTTTTCTGGAGAGATGTGCGCTGAGCATCGCGTTCTGCTACGGCTGCAAGCTGACAGACCTGCTCGGCAGTCGCCTGATTAGCCATAATCTGAAACTCCTGTAATTTTACCTGCGCTTTGAGATCCTTGTTCCATACTTCCATTAGCAATTGATTTTTTTTGACACTGTCGCCTTCCCTGACATGAAGTTCCGCAACTTGCCCACCTGCAGCAGGTGCCAGAAACGCACGCCTGCAGGCTTTAACAGTACCTACGCGTGTATTGGAAACTGTTTCCCTTACCTCTCCTTTTTCAATGCGAACTGTTTCAACATCAACAAACCTGGGTCGTTTACTAAAGAAAAAAATTGCAGCAATTGCTATAAAAGATATGATGATAACTATTAGTTTTTTACTGCCCATTGAAGATTATTTAATGTGATTTCCAAGAAAAAATATACCTTGCAGGAGCTGCCCAGGCCGCTACCGCAGAGGTAAATAGTCAAATTATACTTATATTCTTTGCCGGGAATCACAATTAAGTTAGAGGGGATTCAACTCTAAAGCGCAGAATTTTTATCCGCAATGCCATTACCGGCGAATATGGCTATGTTGAAGAAGACGCATATTTACTGAAATCTGGCAAAAAAGAACGTGTGTAGCTCAGACTTGTTTATGCTACCCCCAAGTGCTAAAGGGTAACCACAGACAGCGATCATAACGAGTAATTAACCATTGGAGAACCAAACAATAAATGACATAAGATTGTTATTAAAAAGATAAGCCTCGGTTGGAAAAAAATTTCCTATCGAAATCGAAAAAGAGCCGTAAGGTGCATTGCCGTTAGGATCATCATTTCCAACTCATTTCGGTGAGCATGCAGGCATTACCTAAAATCTCTTATCATTCAGCAAAAACACGGAGAACAATATGAATACTTTTACAGTGACAACCTGGAATCTGGAAAACCTTTTTCGAAATGGTCATGAATTTGGACCACGCACCGCTGAAGACTATGCCGCTAAACTGAATAGCCTTGCCCAAACTATCCTGAGCCTTAACCCGGATGTATTGGCAGTACAGGAAGTAGGAGGGCCCGAACCGCTTGCCGATTTGCTGGCTCTACTCGAAGACCGCTATCCTCATTCTCTTCTTTCCACCCATCCTGACCCGCGCGGAATACGGGTTGGCTTTGTGTCCAAACTGGCTATCGAGAGCGGCGAAGAAATCACGGCTTTCCCGCTAAATGGTCTGACGAAAGTATCGGGCGTGGATGGTAAAGGACATACACAAGAAATTTCCAGCTTTGGCAGGGGCGCTCTTTGTATTTGCGTTAGACCGCTCCCGGACCGGCCGATCAACCTGATTAATGCACACTTGAAGTCAAAACTTCTTACTTTTCGATCAGCTTCCGGTCAGCCTCGATTCACGCCCAGGGATGAGAATGAACGCGTGCAAGCAGCAGGTCTTGCGCTTCTACGACGAACAGCTGAAGCAGTCGCCCTGCGGGCAAAAGCCAACGAATTATTAGAGGATAATGATCAAAACACTCTCGTTGTTCTAGGTGATTTGAATGACGGCGTGAATGCTGCTACAACCCAGATTCTGCAGGGTCCTGGCGGCAGCCAGATTGAAACCCCCAATGCTTTTAACCGTCCGGACCAAGGCGACGATGCCAGACTGTTCAATCTGGCGCCGCTGATTCCGGAAGAAAGACGATTTTCTCGTATTTACCAGGGCAATAAAGAACTCATTGATCATATCTTCGTTAGTGAGGAAATGCTCCCGGGGCAACCTCGGCGTAAACCGAAAGTCGATAGTGGCGTGATCGCAAATCCCATTCCTTCAATCACTGATAATCCAGCCGAACGGCGAGGTCAACTCGGGTCGGATCATGCACCTATAACTGCTATATTTGAGCTTTAAAAACTGGCTGCATCCATTCGTAGCGAGGGGTTGATCGAAAGCAAAATAATTTTATGCACGTTAGTTAGCACTCACACCCCTTTGCTGCGATTTTCCATGCGTCGTAGAAATTCTGTCATGATCAGTCGATACAGCTCATTACCCAGAAATTTATCTTCTATACCGCTGTCTATGTTTGGATTGTCATTGACTTCTATGACATACCCTTTGCCGTTTTTTTCTTTGACATCGACGCCGTATAAACCGTTGCCTATGGGTTGTGTCGCTTTCAGAGCGGCTTCCAGCACCGCTTTAGGAACTTCGAACGTGGGTAAAGTCTCAAAATTGCCGCTATCGGTTCGGCGGTCGTGGTGGCGGTAGATTTGCCAGTGATTTTTAACCATGTAATAACGGCAGGCATATAAGGCCCTGTTGTTAAAAACGCCAATTCGCCAGTCAAAATCCGTGTAAAGAAATTCCTGAGCCAAAAGCAATGCCGATTTTTCAAATAATTCTTCTACCTTGATATCAAGCTCCTGGCGATTATTAACCTTAACAATGCCCCGGGAAAATGAGCCGTCCGGGATTTTAATAACAGCAGGAAAACCCGCTTCGATTTCCAGTCTATCCAGATGAACAGCATTACCCTTGTGCAGTATCCAGGTTTTTGGGCTGGGCACGCGATGGGTGCGAAATAAATCGGCTAGATAGACTTTATTGGCACAACGCAGCATCGAATTGGGATCATCGATAACAACCAGACCTTCAGCCTCCGCTTTTTTCGCAAAGCGGTAGGTATGATGATCGATACCGGTTGTTTCCCGGATAAACAAGCCGTCAAATTCGGATAAGCGCGCATAATGCTGCTGGGAAATCAATTCGACTTCAATACCCAGTTCCCTGCCGATTTTAATAAATTTTTTAAGTGCGCCCCGATTACTCGGCGGTAGTTTTTCTTCCTTGTTTATCAGCATGGCAAGATCATAACGCGCGGCCTTACGCGCGCGGCCTTTGCGCCAGACTTTTTTGCTGAATTTATCCAGCGCTTCGGCAAAAACAGTTTGCTGGGAGTCATCCAGATCACGATGGGAGACAGGTTTTAAGCCATTGATTTCCCATTGCTGTCGAAACACCAGCGCCACTTCCAGAACGGGGCAGGAAAACCGTTCGAACAATAGCCTTGCCAGTTCCTGAAAAGCCGGATCAGAGGTGGTGCCAAAATAACTCAACAGCGTTATTTGATTGTCTTTATCCTGACTTTTAACCGCGCGTGCCAGGGCGTGTGTCAAGTCTTCAAGCTGTAACTGGTAGAGCGCCTGTTTGCCGAGATCATTAATAACCTTAAGAGAAGGGATAACGTGGTGGCCTCTTGCTTCCGCCAGCAGCGAACAATAATAACCATCGGACAGATAACTATAACTGCTGCAAAGATTTATAACCCGGACACGTTGTTCGGATTCACCTTGTTCAGTTGCAAGATAGGATTCAAAGGTAATAACCTGATCGCTAGGGTAATAAGGGCTCCAATCGGAAAGAGTGTCAACAACCAGAAGGGTGCGAGCCATAGCAAATGTAATTCTGTAATGAGTGAAGTAAAATTTTGGAACCAGACAGGTATTTTACAAGGAGTTTCTGTGTACATGGGAAATTATTTCAGTAGTTAGGGTAAAGGGTAGGGCAGGTAGTTTTTACTCACTTGGCTTGCAAACGTTAAGTACGGATATACATATCCCCTCCAGCATCATTCAGTCCGTCCGGTTAATATCATCGATATGTTCAAAATGCCACTTGACATGACGTACGCTATACCGTAACTTTGGCTCTGGAGGTAATGAATATGACTATTCTCAATGTAACAGAGGCACGATCAAGGCTTTATAATCTCATCGATGAGGCAGCCAGTACTCACCGGCCAATTGTAATTACAGGGAAAAGAAGCAATGCTGTTTTAGTGTCCGAAGAAGACTGGAACGCCATTTCAGAAACGTTGCATTTGCTATCAGTACCAGGGATGAGGGAATCCATAAAGGAAGGGTTCAATGAAGATTTATCAGAGTGCTCAAAGGAGCTTGATTGGTGAGTTGGGAGTTGTTGTATACGAAACAGGCGCAAAAAGATGCAAAAAAACTTTCTGAGTCAGGGTTAAAAAGCAAAGCCCAAGAACTCCTTGATGTAATCAAGGAAAATCCATATCAAAATCCGCCACCCTGTGAAAAATTGGTCGGTGATTTAACTGGAGCCTATTCCCGAAGAATTAATATCCAGCATAGACTCGTTTATCAGGTATTTGAAAAAGAACAGATCATCAAAGTTATCAGGCTTTGGACGCACTATGAATAAAATTGATATGCAAAGAATAATAGGATGAGAAGTTACCGAAAGCTTACATTCATATTTTGCGTGCAAACAGGCAGGTTTTAGCCTGATTGCGATAACTCGTCGCACGACATACAACTCGAAGGAATAAGATCAGGTCATGGCTTTAGATGAAAATTCTAACGATTCGATAATCGCAGACGGTAATCCTCATCAATTTCGGATCTTCCTTGCATCCCCGGGCGACGTACCACTCGAACGCAAGCTGGCGCGCGAGGCTATTACCCATATCAACAGCGAGCGGCGTCTTCGCGGCCGCATCGACATTGAAATTATCGCCTGGTCTCAACCCGGAGCAGCAGTGGCAATGGAGGCGGGCCTGACGCCGCAGGAAGCGATCTCACAAGGGCTACCCAAACCGGAAGACTGTGATCTGGCTGTGATCATCTTGTGGTCGCGAATCGGTACACAGCTGCCTGCCGACTTTGAATTGAAGGAGGACGGCTCACCCTATCTCTCCGGCACCGAGTGGGAATATCTCAATGCCCTAAAGGGGTACCGGACTAAGCGTAAACCGTCCGTCTGGGTATATCGAAAAAATGGCGCCCCTAATCCTGGCTTCGATGATCCCAATTTTGCAACCATCGTAGAGCAATGGGACAAAGTAAAAAAATTTTTTGCCGCTTTCACCAACCCGGACGGTTCGCTCGCTGGAGGTATCAATCCGTACGAAACCCCGGACGACTTCCGGCAGCAGTTCGAGCACCATCTTCGCGACCGCTTGGACAAACTGCTGGAGACATTGCCGGCAACAAACGTTTCTCAAACGGCCGTCAAAAATATAACCGTCCCACGTTGGGCAGCTTCGCCTTATTCCGGCCTGGAAGCCTTTACTCCAGAGCAGGCACCGATTTATTTTGGCCGTGGTAGGGAAATCGATCAAATGCTGCAACAGTTTGCCGACCCTAAAGTGCGTTTCGTCGCCGTTGTTGGTGTTTCAGGATCGGGCAAGTCATCATTGATCAAGGCCGGATTGTTGCCGCGACTACGTACCGGTATCATTGGTAACGCTCCTTGGAACGATCTTATCTTTAAACCCGGCGAACGAGGCGATAATCTATTTCTGCCGCTGGCATTCGCACTTAAAACCAAACTGGACATCTCCGTCAAGACCGAAAACGAAATCGCCCGCGCCTTACAGAGTGACGCAAGTAGTGCCAAAAAATATTTAACAGAATTGCTATTGAAAAACCAGCAGTCCGCAGAGTTGCTACTGGTCATCGATCAATTCGAGGAGCTGTTCACTCAATGTTCGGCGAATTATCGTGACGATTTTCTTGCCTTGCTGGAGCACCTAGTCACACTGCCGCGCATACGTGCAATTGTTACGCTACGTGCTGACTTTTATGCCCGTGCCATTCAAGACCCCACGCTGGCCAATCTGTTGCGCCAGGAGCGCGGAACTTTCCCCTTAGACCCGCCCGGCTTGGGCGCTATTCTCGAAATGATTATCCGTCCGGCCGAAACAGCTGGGGTGGAATTACAAGAGGGTCTGGCGCAACAGCTGCTTGATGATGCCGGCAGCGGTCCCGGGGCTATGGCATTGATTGCATTTACACTAAACCAGCTTTATCAGTCTGCAAAAAGTTCACTTTATTTGAGCATTGATGCCTACAAAACCTTTGGCGGCGTTAAACACGCTATACAAACCCGTGCGGAGGATGCATTAAAGGGACTGCCTATTGATCTTAATATCGTATTACCTAAACTATTTGCCAACCTGGTTGGAATCAATGACCAAGGAGTAGTGACCCGCCGCCACGCTCCTCAATCTCTGCTGAAAGGTGACATTAATACTATCGCCGATACACTCATCGAAGCGCGGCTGTTGGTCACCGGCAAAGGCGAAGACCATCAACCCATGCTGGAATTCGCCCATGAAACCGTACTAAGCGGCTGGGAACGGTTGCGCCTGTGGATCGGGTACCGAACTGAGGCCCTACGGGCACTCACGCAAATAGAAGCAGAAGTGCACGACTGGAAGAAGTCTGGTCGCCACGACCGACTGCGCTGGAAGCATGAACGTTTGGATCACACTCGCGATCTTTTGACAAAGGCCGATCTACTTTCGCAGATGGAGGAAGATGCTGATGTCGCAGACTTTTTGACACCGGAGACGGAACTCTTGTTGAAAGAGCTTCGTGAGCCTCACACGGGCCATACGCGGCGTGCTGAGATCGGCCATCGTCTAGACAATATCGGAGATTCTCGCCCGGGCATCGGTTTGCGCAACCTTATTCCAGACATAGAATGGGTTGAATTCCTCGGAGGGCAATTAGAGCTGAACAATTTTCGTTGGGGAATCGATGTAGGCCACGGCGGCATCCCGGGCTCGGACTGGGTGGACTTCCCCGGCCAGCTACCTGGGGTGAACAAGTTTCGGCGGGTAATCAAGGTGCAACCGTTCAAATTGAGCCGGTATTTGGTGACTTGGATGCAGTACAAAGCTTTCCTTGATGATCCACAAGGTTACGACAACGCCGCATGGTGGAGTGGCATCAAGAAATGCAGTCAGATGAAAGATGCTCATGTCTATCGAGGTTATAACAATTACCCAGTCGAGGGTGTCACCTGGCCTGAGGCGATCGCCTTTTGTCGGTGGCTTACCACACGCCTTCGTGAGCGGAATCTATTGGAGGAGAACCGAATCGTGCAGTTGCCGACCGAATGGGAATGGCAGTACGCCGCGACCGAGGGTGATCCTAAGCGAATCTACCCATGGGGCTCAGAATGGGATGAGCGCAGGACCAACACTGCAGGGAGCAGACTTGGGCACTCGATATCGGTCGGCATGTATCCTCACGGAGAAACCGACAGTGTTCCGCTTGATCTGGTCGGCAATCTATGGGAATGGTGTCAGAACAAGCTGAACCGGCCCGAATGGGCAGATTTAGACGCCACAGTCGACTGGCGCGCCGTGCGCGGCGGAGGTTGGGACAGCGATCTGGTACAAACGCGAACTGACATTCGCAACGGTGACCACCCCAGGCTCCCCGATTTTCCGATCGGTTTTCGTTTGTGCTGCGTGCACGATGAAGTGAAATTGCCCGTAGGAGCTTAACGTGTTACAAAGAACTCAGCCAAGCGGGACGGGGTTTGCAACCCCGTCCCTAACGTTTTACGATGCCCGAGCAAAGCGGCTTTACCTATCTAACGCAAAACTTTCCGAGCGGGGCAACATTCTCCGTCCGGCTGTCAATCGTCAAGCGTGGCACATCATGTCGCAAGCAATTTGGTAAGGATCGGCGAAGCCGGGTTGGCCGATGACCAAAGCCAATGTTCAGGACGGGAAACATAACCTTTTCGTACTGGATTTTCGTGAATATAGTTAAGTTTTTGAAGATAGAAAGCAGGGCTTTCGATCTTCTTCGGGGCATTAGTTTCCATCCAAAATCGGTAACTTCCCTGTGCATCAATAAACAGTTTCAAAACACTCGGCTCAGTGTTTTCGAGATTGGCCTTGAATTTAGCGGTAGTGAATCGTTTAAAGTCTCGTAAAAATCCCGCCATATCCGGCGAGGTAACTATGAGATGGATATGGTTCAACATAAAAACATAACCGTTCAATTCCAGCCCTTTTTTATCTTGGCAATAGCGGATAGAATCGGACATGATCTGCCAGCGGTTATAACGGTCAAACAGATAATACCAACGCTGAACGGTTAGAGTGAGGTAATAAGTTCCGGCATTCAGCTCGGCTGCTATGCGTCGGGACGGCATGGTGCTTCCTTTTTACTTGGGTCGTGAGCAATTGTATCAAAAAAGCCGTAGCGGATATATTTCACTCCGCAGAGTTTTCTCTCAAGGTATAAAGATAGCGACAGCAACAAACGTTTGGGATGGGGTTGCAAACCCCGTCCCGCGTGAGATTGTATCAAAAAGCCGTAGCGGATATGTTTCCCTCCGCAGAGTTTTCTTTCAAGGTATAAAGATAGCGACAGCAACAAACGTTTGGGACGGGGTTGCAAACCCCGTCCCGCGTGCGTTATCCTCTTTGTTCTCAAATACTCGCTAACAGAGGCCGACATGACATTTATTCCTGCATTATTGCCAAGCATGATCGAAGCTATAGCCAATATCATTGAAAAAAACGCTGAAGAAGTGACCGCCCTGGATCAGGCTATCGGCGACGGCGATCATGTTTTTAATTTGCAACGCGGCATTGATGCGCTGATGGCGCAACATGACGAATTGAGCCGGCTCGATTGGGTTGCCGCTTTTCAGAAAATCGGCATGACTTTAATGTCATCGGTGGGCGGCGCCTCCGGTTCGCTATATGGCACATTGTTCATCACGTTGAGCAAAGCCGCGCGTGAGCAACCATTAAACCTGCAAAGTTTTGCCGATATTTTTACTCAGGGCGTGGATGCGGTTAAAAGACGGGGTAAGGCGGAGGCTGGCGAAAAAACCCTGCTCGATGTTTTAATTCCTGTGGCGGACTATTTGCGAACAGCTGCAACGGATTCCGTTGCCTTGCCTGAGGTTTTGGAAAACATCGCGCGTGTTGCAGTTGCAGGTATGGAATCTACCCGCGATATGCTGGCGACCAAGGGCCGCGCTTCTTATATGCAGGAGCGCACCCGCGGGCATATTGATGCGGGCGCCAAAACCAGTCAATTAATGATTTGTGCGATTGTTGACGTATTGTCTAAGAAGTTAACAGCCCCAGCGTAAAGATGCAGCATGAACAGGCGCATCCCATAGCCGTAGCAGTTCTTCGTCAAGTACGCTCAGCGTAATTGAGCAACCCGCCATATCGAGAGAAGTGGTGTAGTTGCCGACCAGGGAGCGGGCTATATTGATGCCGTGTTTTTGACAGAATTGGGCGGCCAGGTCATAAATCAGATACAGTTCCATCAAAGGCGTTGCGCCGAAGCCGTTTACATGCAGCAACACAGATTGATCTTGTTTCGGCTTCAACTCATCATCTATAACGCTGCACAGGTGTTCTACAATCTCTGTGGCACTGGTTAATTTCACGGTTTCACGGCCACGCTCGCCATGAATGCCGACTCCCATTTCCATCTCGGTGTCAGTGATAGCGAAAGTGGGTTTACCCAAAGCGGGTACTGTGCAACTGCTCAGCGCGACACCCATTGAAGCCGTGGCGTTGTTGACTCTATCGCCCAGTGTTTTGCAGGTTGCCAAATTCGCACCGTTCTCTGCCGCCGCGCCGACAATTTTTTCCACGATCAGTGTACCAGCGACACCGCGCCGTCCTGTGCTATGCGTTTTCGGCAAGGAGACATCATCATTCACCAAAACAGTTGCATTGGGGCAATCCAGCATTTCCGCGGCGATTTCAAAATTCATCACGTCGCCTGCATAATTCTTGACGATAAATAAAACGCCGCCGCCATTTTCAACATCTTGTGCAGCAGCCAACATTTGGTCGGGGGTAGGGGAGGTAAATATCTGGCCAGGACAGGCTGCATCAAGCATGCCAGAGCCTACAAAACCGATATGCAGCGGTTCATGCCCCGAACCGCCACCGGAAATTAATGCGACCTTGCCTTGTTTGGGGGGATTTATGCGTCTGACAAAGTGCGGTTGGGCATTGAGTTGGATAATATCAGTATGGGCTTTGGAAAACCCGAGCAGGCTTTCGTCAAGCAGCGTATCGATGGAATTGATGAATTTTTTCATGTCGGCTCCTGATGTTTTTATGGTTCTACTAGGGCATGCAGTGTTTAGCTCCGCAACGCTTGCGTCACTGCGCGTATATCGGGCATAACCCATGTGGGTTGATAATCAGCTTCTTTCAAATCGTCTTCAGTGGAAACTCCCGTTAGTACCATGATGCTACGAATGCCGGTACGAACAGCGCCGAGTATATCGGTCTCCAGGCGGTCGCCGATAGCCACCGTCTCAGCCGGTTCAACGCCTAATAATGCGAGAGCCTGTTGATAAATAATGGGTTCCGGTTTGCCGATAATAGTCGGTGTTACGCCAGTAGCCACCTCCAGTGCTGCCAGAATTGCGCCATTGCCATGGGTGATGCCGTGTTCTGTCGGCAGCGTGGTATCGGCATTGGTGCCGATGAACTTGGCACCGGCGCGAATATTCAGTGTGGCTGTTGCCAGTTTGTCCCAGGTCAGGGTTTGGTCCTTGCCGCAGACAACAATGTCTGCACCTTTTTTAGCTGTGCCGTTGTTGCTGTTATTCACTTCATAGAGTTCGGTCAATGTAAAACCCTGTTCAACAAGCGGTTGGGTAGCGCCGTCCTCTCCCACAACGAACACGCGGGTTTCTGCCGGGTTTACGAGCTTGCTCAAGTATAATGCCGTGGCTATGCCCGAAGTCAGAATTTGGTTTTGAGCCACCGTTACCCCCATTTGTGCGAGCTTGGTTACATATTGTAAAGGCGTTAAACTGGCGTTATTGGTCGCCAAAATGAAGCGAATTTGCCGCTCGCGCAGTGTTTGAAAAAAGTCTGTCAGACCTGGCAACGGCTGTACGCCATGCCATAAAACACCATCCATGTCGATAATGAGTGCGCGAATATTAGTAAAAGGTTCCATGATGGTCGTTTCTCATAATTAAAGAGGGGTATTTTTATGTATGTCTGAACAAACGTTAAATGACGGCTCCTGATTAGCATATACTTAGCAGCGTTATGAGACAAGGAGCAATGAGCAAGATAAAGGCATAGATGACCCGTTAGATAAAAATAAACGAAGTTTAAATAAAATGTTTTTGCTTTAACCGTATTTTTAATGTTAGTATTTAACCGAATAAAAGTTTGAGCCGGCTTTAATTATGAAGCTGGAATTTGTAAAGCCAACCAAAATTGGCAATTTTTTTAAGTTAAGAGTGTATTATGTCAGATCAAGTTGTAGGTACCGTTAAGTGGTTCAATGATGAAAAAGGTTTTGGATTTATTGAACAGGAAGGTGGCAAGGATGTTTTCGTTCATCACAGTGCAATTAACGGCTCAGGCCGCAAAACCCTACGTGAAGGTCAAAAAGTTACCATGCAGGTAACTCAAGGTCAAAAAGGCCCACAAGCAGAGAATGTAACCCCGGCGTAACAAACTCATAAACCGAACCCGGAAGTCAACCGGCATTTTGGGTTCTGTTTTGTGGATGCTCCCATGCGCGTAATAGCTCTAACGGGCGTTTTGGCAGGCGATGCAATTTAAACTCATCCTGGCCAACAGTTAATAAATTTTCTATTTTGGCAGGCATCAGATGATTAAAACCCGGAGTCAAGTTCAAGCGCGTGACATAAATTTTCCGGTTTCGGTATTGACCTTGATCAGCTCATCCACCTCCAGATATTCGGGTACCTGAACTTCCACGCCTGTCGTCAGTCGTGCTGTTTTCGTGCGTCCTGATGCTGTTGCGCCCTTGATTGCAGGCGCTGTTTCTACAATTGCCAAAACCACCGAGCTGGGCAGTTCAATGCCGAGAATTGCATCATCTATTAATAATGCAACAATGCCTTCAAGACCCTCGGTCAAATAGTCTATCTTGCCTTCAAGTTCATCATTGCTTAAGCTGTACTGAGTGTAGTCATCCATATTCATGAAGATATAATTATCCCCATCGATATAAGAAAACTGCACTTTAGCCCGTAACAGATCGGCATCCTTAAAAAAGTCATCACCTTTTAAGGACTCATCCAGTTTTTGTCCGGTTTTTAGGTTGGTAAAGCGGACTTTATACAATGTTGATGCGCCACGAGACGAAGGATTTCTAACTTCGACTTGCTTAACAATATGTGCTATTCCATTTATATCAACAACCGATCCTTTCTTTAACTCACTAGCCTTCGCCACACAACTCTCCTCAGTATTATTCGATCTGCTACCAGCATTAATGATAGCAAAAGCTTACAGTAAAAAATAAGGATGCCATAATGCCTTATAAAGCCATTATAACGTAGAATCAGCCTTGCGATTCAGTCATGGCAATGCACGGGTGGTGCAGGATTAAGTTAGTTAATTTTCCCCCAAATAGCCGCAATTAAGGAGAAACAGAAAACATAGGCAATTTAGGATAGAAAAGCCATCACCATCACTGCCTTAAATCTTTAACAACCCTTACGACTTCAGTTTCATCGGGAATTGTTTCTATACTGAATCCCAGCTTTTTAACCAGCGATAACATAGGTTTGTTCACGACCAACACTTCACCTTCAAAAAATGACATGCCTTTGGATTTGGCAGTCTGCATTGATGTTTTCATGATTCTCGTACCTATGCCCAAACACTGGCAGTCATCGGCAACCACCAGCGCAAATTCTACCGAATTGCCGTCCGGGTTCATCAGATAGCGGCCAACACCCAATTCACTAGGCATGTTTGCATCCTCGGTTACGGCAACAAAAGCCATTTCACGGTCATAATCGATTTGCGTGAAGCGGACTATCATTTCCGGTGTTAATTCCTGTAACGCTTGCATAAACCGGAAATATTTTGTGTGTTCGGACAAGCGATGGTGAAAATCTTTTTCCATGCCTGCATCTTCAGGACGAATCGGTCGAATGGTGATATTAGCACCGTTGGTCAATTGATAATGCTGGATTAGCTCATGAGGATAAGGATGAATCGCCATGTGCGAATAGCGGGAAAGCTGATGCGATATCTGCGCTTTAATGCGGGCATCAACAGCCATTACGCCGTGTTCATCGACAATAAGCGGGTTAATATCCAGTTCTAAAATTTCCGGCAGTTCACTGACCATCGTTGATATATTAAGCAGCACATCAATCAGGGCTTGTTTATCTGCGGGAGGTAATTGACGGAATGCCTGTAGATATTTGGCCGCCCTGGTTTTGGCAATCATTTGCTCAACCATATAGGCGTTAAGTGGAGGTAAGGCGACGGCTTTATCGCGCAAGATTTCGACCATAGTGCCGCCCAGTCCAATACTGATGGCTGGACCAAATACAGGGTCTCTGACGACACCTACCATGAGTTCACGGCCGCTGGGACTTCGGAACATGGGTTCAACAGTCATGCCGACTTCAGTAACTTCAGGATGATTGTGTTTAATGGCGGCTTCCATTTCCGCATAATTGCGGGAAATATCCTGGACACTGTTGATATTTAATCTAACGCCGCCAATATCGGATTTATGACTGAATTCAGCCATATTGACTTTCAATACCACAGGAAACCGCAAGGTTTCAGCGGCAATCATCGCATCTTTGGCACTGGACACTCTGATGGTTTGTGTGACTGGAATATTAAAGGCGGCAAGTATGGCTTTGGATTCCTGAGCGGTTAAAACCTGACGGCCTTCTGAAAGTACTCGCTCGATAATTAAACGGGCACCTTCAACATCGGGTGTTGCAAGTTCATCGCTGGGAGAAGGAATTTGTTTTAACAGGATCTGATTCTGGGTATAGTTAGCCAGAAATGAAAAGGCATCGACTGCGGTTTCAGGGGTATTAAAGTGGGCTACTTTGCTATTGGCAAAAAGGTTTCGACCTTCCTGGACCCTTGCGCCACCTGTCCATGAGGCTAATACAGGCTTTTTGCTGGCTTTGGCTCCCTCAATAATACAGTTAGCAACCTCTGTTGGATTGGTCATTGCCTGAGGCGTCAAAATGACCAGTATTCCGTCTATGTTTT
>JAQTMV010000046.1:10363-26778 GCA_028714175.1 Methylococcales bacterium | reverse complement strand
TCCAGAATGCCCATTTCGAACATGTCGCCGAATTCGCCGGTAGCGGCGTTGTAACCGAAATTGCCTTTGCCGTCAGCACATTGATGCACAATGACGGAGGGTTCCACACCGGCATTTTGAACAATCTGACGCAACGGCTCTTCAATCACGCGGCTAAGGATTTTAATGCCGGTGTTCTGATCGGCATTATCGCCGGTCATGTCTATTATGGCTTTCCGGCAGCGCAGCAAGGCAATGCCTCCGCCGGGAACCACACCTTCTTCGACGGCAGCCCGGGTCGCATGCAAGGCATCCTCGACGCGCGCTTTTTTCTCTTTCATTTCAACTTCGGTAGCGGCGCCGATTTTGATCACGGCAACGCCGCCGGCCAGCTTCGCCAAACGCTCCTGGAGTTTTTCCTTGTCATAGCTCGACGTTGTATCATCAATTTGCTGGCGAATCTGTTTGACCCTTGCCTTGATGTCGTGATCATTGCCGGCACCATTGATGATCGTCGTGTTGTCTTTGGTGAGCTGGATTTTCTTGGCGCGGCCCAAATCGTCAAGCTGAACTTTTTCAAGGCTAAGACCGACTTCCTCTGCAATGACCTTGCCGCCGGTGAGTACCGCAATATCTTCCAGCATCGCCTTGCGCCGGTCACCAAAGCCCGGCGCCTTAACGGCCGCCAGTTTCATGATGCCGCGCAAATTATTGACTACCAGCGTCGCCAGCGCTTCGCCTTCAACCTCTTCGGCAACAAGCAGCAATGGCTTGCCGGCTTTGGCAACAGTTTCCAGCAGCGGCAACAATTCCCGGATAGTGGAAATTTTCCTGTCGTGCAACAGGAGGTAGGGGTCCTCAAGCTCTACCGTCATGGTTTCCTTGTTACTGGCAAAATAGGCTGACAGATAGCCGCGGTCAAACTGCATGCCTTCGCGAAAAATGGCATCGGCCAGAACAGTGGCTGTGGTGGTGCCGTCTCCGGCCACATCTGAGGTTTTGGAGGCGACTTCTTTGACCATCGGTGCGCCCATATTTTCAAATTTGCCCTTGAGGGTGATTTCCTTCGCAACGGATACCCCGTCCTTGGTTACCATCGGCGCGCCATAACTTTTTTTGAGCACGACGTTGCGGCCTTTTGGTCCCAACGTCTGTTTAACGGCTTTAGCCAGAATAGCGATACCCTCCGCCATTTTATGCCGGCCATCATCTGCAAAAATAATTTCTTTAGCTGACATTATTAATTACCTCTGAATTGATACGATGTGGATAAAAACATGAGTCAAGATTCGAGAACAGCCATGATGCCGCTTTCACGCATGACCAGCAGTTTTTCCTCGCCGATTTTGATTTCATTACCGGCGTATTTGCCGTACAACACCTTGTCGCCGGTCTTTACCTCCAACGGACAAAGTTCTCCTTTATCCAGAAGCTTGCCTGCTGCCCCGATACATTGATTTTCTTGAGGATCAAGGCGAGGTGTTTATCACCACGGATCTGGCAGTGCGCTGGGCAACCCAGTGCCGCGCTGCTCAGCCCGCCGAGTGGGCCAGGCGCCTGCGCTTCGTGCGTGTTTTCGCGCGCTACCGTAGCGCGACCGATCCGCGCACGCAAATTCCGCCCACCGGGTTGTTGCCTTACTGCGCACGGCGTGCAGAACCCTACATTTACAACGACGATGAAATCAACCGACTGCTTCAGGCTGCCGGCCAATTGTGCTCGCCCGCAGGATTGCGTGCCCACACACTTACGTAACCGCCTTGGGTTTGCTTGCGGTTACCGGTATGAGAATCAGTGAACTGGTCGCACTTGATAACGAAGGCATGGACCTTGCCCATGGCCAGCTAACGATCCGCGACGCCAAGTTTGGTAAATCGCGCTGGCTGCCGTTGCATTCCAACCCAGCAGGCACTTCAGCGCTATGCACAAAGACGTGATCAACACCCAATCCCATGCAGTTCCGGCTTTTTCGTCTCCGAGCAAGGCACGCGGTTGACTACTTGTACGGTACGTCCAGCTGTCACGCCAGATCGGCTTGCGAGGGTCCACGGACAGCCATGGGCCTCGGCTGCACGATTTTCGGCACCGCTTTGCGGTTCAGACGCTGTTACGCTGGTACCAGGAAGGCGACGACGTGGAGCAACATCTCCCTGAGCTTTCAACCTGTCTGGGTCATGTGAAAGTCAGCGATACCTATTGGTATCTCTCGGCTACGCCGGAACTGCTGCAATTGGCCCTGCAACGCTCGGAACAAGGAGAGACTCATGACCGCTAAGGTGGCAAGCCATCGTTTTTGGCACCGGTGCCCATGTGCGCTGTCAGGGTAAAGGGCGCAAGACTTGTTGCACGCCACTTCGCAAAGATACTGTCGCCGCATTAAAGGCATGGCAGCAAGAGCAGCAGGGGCGTCTTGAAGCGCCGGTGTTTCCCAATGCATGGGGTCAGCCCTTGAGTCGCGACGGAGTCGCCTATCTCTTGACCAAGCATGTTGCAATGGCTTGCCAGCATTGCCCTTCGCTGCAGCATAACGGGTAACTCCGCATGTCCTACGCCATTCCGCCGCCATGGGGCTCCCGCAAAGTGGTGTCGACTGCGCAGTCATCGCCTTGTGGCTGGGTCATGAATCAATGGACACCACCCAGATCTACCTGCATGCCAGTCTTGAACTCAAAGAGCGGGCGCTTGAGCGCGCTAGCAACCATTAATCAATTGGTCCGTTCGCTTAATCTCAGCCACCGGGGAAGTTACCATGAAGTTTAATGACATTCTCCGTCAATTCGAAGCCGCTTTGAAGATCAAATATACCGATCGGCTTGTACCCGGTATTTATCAGGCTATTAATGCTTTGTTGCGGTGCCGAACCGGGGCGGCAGGGGGGCTGAAGCTCCACTGCCCGGCCAGTGATGATCTTTCAGCCGCGATCCTGTGGGCATCGCAGTTGTCCCCAATGTCAAAACCATGAAACGTCACAATGGCTTGACCGTCAATTCGCTTACGCTTGCTCGTCGAGTATTTTATGATGACCTTTACCTTGCTTTATGAACTTCGAGCTCTCGCATGGCACAACCAATCCGTTGTTTACAACATCTTATTCTTTTGTGCCGCCAGTACGCCGAAAGACTTTGGGCTCAATCCGGCTAATCTGGGGATCGATATCGGTATGACGGCGGTTCTCCATACTCACTTCAGACGCCTGGATTATCATCCTCATTGCCATGTTGTTGTCCCAGGCGGGGGCATCGATAAGCTTCGGAGACAGTGGAAGAAGGTCAAAGGCAAGTATCTCTTTAATGAGTTTGCTCTGACTAAGGTGTTTCGTGCACGCTGTCTGGAGGCTTTTAATCAAGCGGGGCTCACGATCCCCTATGGGCGTTCCCAACAAATGGGTGGTTGACTGTGCCCATGTCGGTCACGGTAAACCTGCACTGAAATACTTGTCCCGCTACTTGTACCGTGGCGTGATCAGTGAAAACACAATTGTGTCCGTGCAAGACAGTTTGGTTACGTTTAAATATGAGGATAGCAAAACCGGCAAAACACAACACCGTACGCTCAAAGGCGAGAATTTTTACTGGCTGGTGTTGCAACTCGTTTTACCCAAAGATTTTCGCCGTATCTGAGACTATGGCTTTTTACACGGCAACGCTAAAAAAATGCTAAAACTCGTTCAGCTGGTGTTACGGGTCATCGTTGAAATAATCACTCCACGCCCCAGACCCGTATTGAAGTGCCCCCATTGTCAAGCGCCGCTGACTATCATTGGTTTTATCCAATCTAACTGGCAATCCGGATAATCTTTTCTGAGTTAAGAATTCGCCACTCACTTTATAGAGGAGCCTTGCTGTTTATATGATATAGCGCACATTAGCTTACAACCCGATATACGGCCCTAGCTATATTGCCACCACCTATATTACATATTATCGCGCCATTGGAACTTTTGAACCCGGGAGCAACTGCTCCAATCCAATCGTGATTCTCAATAGAGGTTTCTATTCTGCAATCTTCAGGGATTTTTATTCTTATTTTTCCCAGGAAATCTCTTGGGTTGCCCAAATAATCTAAAAACTCCTCTGGAGTACATTCCCAAAAATGCACATGAAAAGGTTCATCATAAATGATTTTTGATCTTGCGGATAAATCAACAATTTTAGTCGGCAGTTTTGTTTTCTGTCGCCTAACAAGTAATATATAGATTCTGTATATTGTGAACCCCTACGCCTAGAATTTGTCAATGCCTACTTAATTTTTTTAATTTTGCCGTATTTTCTAATGGTATATTATGCTTATTTTCAAGATATACAGTTTCTGGATAGATCCAAATGATCGAACTTCCTACCGATATTTTGCATTGTTATGACGATTTTCTGGAGCGAAAAGCGGTTGCGTTTGATTTACGCCCGAACTATAGAAAGTGGTTGCATTACTATTGAGATTGTTGTTTTTAAATATGATTTCGATCGTGCCGATAAGCAGCTGTTTTCGGGTTTCAACCGTAAACTGGAATCTAAAAATCAATCAGAGGCGTTACGACGGCAAGCGCATCAGGCAATCATTTTGTACCACGGGATTGTTGGCGTTGCTGCGCAACAGCTCTGTGTCAACGGGCCATGCGGCTGCCGCAATGCCGATATCGGTATTGCTTCGCGCTTTTCCTCGCAGATTTCAAAGGCTGTCACCAATGCGGCCTCCGCATTGAGCAGGGCTTCCGCTTCATCATCGCCGACCGAATGGGCAAAGGGTATATCGGGGAAGGAAACCATGACAGTTCCTGTCTCGGGATCTTTTTCAAGGATTGCGGGATAACATAACATTTTTGATGCTCCTTTATTTCCAGCCAGCGTTTAAATTCACTGTATTTGATAGGCATATTCAATAATATTATGACAGCCTAATAAACATTATTGTTTATAAATTCAAAACAATAATTACTAATTGACAAGCCTGGGCTCAACCATCAAATCTTCAACCCAGCAGCCGACAGGGTTACCCAGATTCATGTCTTTATCTTCAAAGCGCACCAGAAAAACGCTGCGATGGGGTTCTTCTTCCACATGTCCAATCAGCGTGATGACGCCGCGTGTTCCTGCTTCGGCCAATATTTCACCTTCGATTCCATTCGGAATGGAACCATCATCAATAATCGTTTTTGCTGCATAAACGACATCGCCTATATCCAAATCTTCTATTTTCATGCCTTTTCCTCTTGTGTTTGTAGCAAAGCTTACATTGTCAGTTTTGTGTGTGATCAAAACCTGTTTGAGTGTGCGCTGTTTATTGTATGGCTGCTTTATTAACGCTTGATTAAACAGGCTATTAGCGAATAAACAACGAAATGGCATACAGGTTGCTAATAATTATTTACAAGAACGATGCCAAACCATTCAGGAGACTTTAGATGATTACATTAACAGAAAAGGCCATAACCGCTGTCGGCCGGTTTATTGCCGGCTCGGAAACACCTTCCGCCGGTCTTCGTATAGAAGTCACCGATGGCGGTTGTTCAGGTTATCAATACGGGTTGAAACTCGAAGCCACTCACACGCCGGAAGACACCATCATTGATTGCGGTGACGTGAAAGTGTTTATTGATCCGGCCAGTATGCCGATGCTCGACGGCATGTCCGTCGACTTTCTCGACAGCATCGATGGTTCGGGATTCAAGTTTACCAACCCTAATGCGGCAAAAAGTTGCGCTTGCGGTACTTCGTTTAATACCAGTCCCGAAGGTGCCGGCACTAAAACCTGTTCTTAAATTGTAGGGTGGGCAACGCTTTTCTGCCCACCAAAATGCGGTATATGCAATAAAAGGGGTGGGCAAAAAGCGTTGCCTACCCTACCCAATCCGAGGATGAAACCATGTGGGACTATTCAGACAAAGTAAAAGAACATTTTTTTAACCCCAAAAATGCCGGTGCCGTCGTTGATGCCAATGCGACAGGCGAAGTGGGCTCAATCAGTTGCGGCGATGCGTTACGGCTAACCCTGAAGGTTGATGACGACAGTGAAATCATCCTCGAAGCGGGCTTTCAAACCTTTGGCTGCGGTTCGGCCATTGCTTCCTCATCGGTGCTGACCGAAATTATTAAAGGCATGACGCTGGATGAAGCATTAAAAGTCACTAATCAGGATATTGCCGATCAACTCGAAGGTTTACCGCCCGAAAAAATGCACTGCTCAGTCATGGGACGTGAAGCGCTGCAAGCGGCGATTGCGAATTACCGCGGCGAAGAGTGGAAAGATGATCATGAAGAAGGCGCGCTGATCTGTAAATGTTTCGCCATTGATGCAGTAATGATTGAGGAAATGGTCTGGGCTAATAAATTGCGCACCGTTGAAGATGTCACCAACTTTACCAAAGCAGGCGGTGGTTGTGCGGCTTGCCACGAAGATATTGAAGCTATCCTGGAAAAAGTGCTGACAGAAAAGGGTGAGAAATTTGACCCGAATGCCGCACCTATAGAGCAACCGGCAAAAGTCACAGCGATAAAAACACCTTTGACCAATTTGCAACGCATCAAAAAGATCGAGCAGGTGCTGGAGTCGTTAAGACCGTCGCTTATGGCGGATGGCGGTGACGTAGAACTGGTTGAAGTCATCGGCAATACCGCTTATGTCAACATGACCGGCGCGTGTAACGGTTGCCAGATGGCAGCCATGACAATAGCGGGAATTCAACAGCGCTTGATGGAAGTGATGGGCGAATTCATTAAAGTCGTGCCGGCTACGGAAATGTCAAAACTCGTTAGTATAGAGGCTGTGTCATGACTGATATTTATCTGGATAATAATGCCACGACAAGGGTCGATCCTGCCGTCGTCGATGTGATGATTCCCTATTTTCTTGAACAATACGGCAATCCGTCATCAATACATAAATTTGCCGATGGCGTAGCACGCGGGCTTAAACATGCCCGGCAACAGGTTCAGGCCTTAATCGGCTGCGAACACGATTCCGAAATCATTTTTACGTCTTGCGGCACCGAATCCAACTCTACAGCGATTCTATCCGCGATTAAAGCACAGCCGAACAAGAAAGAAATCATTACCACCACAGTCGAACATCCGGCGATTTTAAGCCTTTGCGATTATCTTGAAAAAGAAGGTTACACCATCCACAGAATGCCGGTCGATAAAGCCGGACGTTTAAATCTGAATGCTTATAAGAGCTTGTTATCTGATCAGGTGGCGATTGCATCGGTGATGTGGGCCAACAATGAAACCGGAACGATTTTTCCTGTCGCAGAAATGGCGGCCATGGCAAACGCTGCCGGCGTGATGTTTCATACCGATGCCGTTCAGGCGGTTGGCAAGATCCCGATGCTGCTGCAGGATACCAAAATTGATATGTTGTCATTATCGGGTCATAAGCTGCATGCGCCCAAAGGCATCGGTGTTTTGTATCTTCGCCGCGGCACGCGTTATCGTCCTTTGCTGCGCGGGGGTCATCAGGAGCGCGGCAGAAGAGCAGGAACTGAAAACAGCGCTTCTATCGTTGGCCTGGGAAAAGCCTGTGAACTGGCGCTAGAGTATATCGAGTATGAAAACACTAAAGTCAAAGCCATGCGTGACCGTCTGGAACGCGGTATTACCGAGCAGATTCCGCATTGTTTTGTGACCGGGGATTTGAATAACCGTTTGCCAAATACCACGGATATAGCCTTTGAATATATCGAAGGTGAATCGATTTTGATGTTGTTAAACAAGGCAGGTATTGCGGCATCCAGCGGTTCGGCGTGTACCTCCGGTTCCCTGGAGCCTTCGCATGTGATGCGGGCTATGGACATTCCTTACACGGCGGCGCACGGCACGATACGTTTTTCCTTTTCGCGCTATAACTCGATGGCGGAAGTCGATAAGGTATTGAAAGTGATGCCGGGTATCGTTGCCACCTTGCGTAAGTTGTCGCCTTATTGGGATGGTAATGGCCCTGTGGTCGACCCTGAAAAAGCATTTGCGCCCGCGTATGCGTAGTTCGTAAAAAAGCCCTCTCCAAAGGGAGAGGGATGGGTGAGGGGAAATCAACTTAAACAAAATGTTTATTTGAATCCCCCTCATCCCAACCTAATCATGCCGGACTGTCCTGTCCGCCACCCTGCGGGCAAGTGCAAATCCGCTCCCGGCGGATTTGTCCCTGAGGGAGAAGGGGCTAACCTATATAACTGATGAGCCAAAGAATGAAAACCCAAACCCGCCACATTATCATAGACGACACCACGCTCAGGGATGGCGAACAATCCGCCGGTGTTGCTTTTTCGCTGGATGAAAAGCTGGCGATAGCAACGCAGCTGGCGGGCTTGGGCGTGCCGGAACTGGAAATCGGCATTCCGGCAATGGGACCGGTGGAAAGGGAAGAAATCAAGGCGATTGCCGCGTTAGGATTGCCTGCAAAGTTGCTGGTATGGTCAAGAATGCGCCGCGATGATTTGCTTGGCAGTTTAGGTTTGAATGTGGATAAAGTCGATTTATCCATTTCGGCTTCTGACCAGCATATTCAGCACAAGCTTAAACAAAGCCGTCAGTGGGTTTTAAATACTATCACCAGTTGTGTGCAGGAAGCACGGAATCTGGGCATGGACGTATGTGTCGGTATGGAAGATGCCTCGCGAGCGGATGTGGATTTTTTAATATGCATGGCTGAAACCGCGCAGCTGGCAGGGGCGAGCAGAATTCGTTTTGCCGATACGGTAGGCATTATGGAACCGTTTGGTGTATTTGAGACGATCAAAAAGTTAAGAGCGGCCACGGATCTGGAAATTGAAATGCATGCCCATGATGATTTGGGGCTTGCTACCGCCAATACGCTGGCGGCGGCATTGGCCGGTGCGACGCATGTCAATACGACGGTTAATGGACTGGGCGAGCGTGCCGGAAATGCCGCATTGGAAGAAGTTGTGGTTGGCTTAAAGCAGTTGTACGGCATTGAAACAGGTGTTGATTTATTCCATTTTTCCGGTTTGTCGGCATTGGTAGCCAACGCCTCCGGCGATGCAATAGGCAGCCGCAAGAGTTTAATCGGCAAAGACGTATTCAGCCACGAAGCCGGCATTCATGTCGATGGACTGTTAAAAGACCCGAATAATTATCAAGGCGTTGATCCTGCAATAGTGGGGCGCAGTCATCAATTGGTTCTCGGTAAACATTCGGGTACTCAAGGTGTGATTCACGCCTATAAGCAGATAGGCATCGCAGTAACCCGATTACAGGCGCAAAAATTGTTGGCACAAGTCAGGCTTTTTGTGAGTGACACGAAAAGGTCACCAAAAACTGAGGACTTAAATCTTTTTCATCAAAATCTTTAGTTTCAATCCGCTCCCGATATGTTAAATAGGGAGAAATGATCTTTATGCAAGATCATGTTAATTATAACAACAAGTGCCATTGATGACACTGTTAATGGTATTGATCAGCTTACTTAGCATTAGAGGGCAATTCATCATGAACGAACATATTGAACCGCAGTCAGGCGAGCCGGAAGTTAAGGAAACTTTAGAAATACCCGATCAGGATGATCGTTATCCCG
The DNA here is from genome assembly GCA_028714175.1 of Methylococcales bacterium. GTDB lineage: Bacteria > Pseudomonadota > Gammaproteobacteria > Methylococcales > Methylomonadaceae > JAGXGJ01. The sequence continues at coordinate 17,277 of JAQTMV010000046.1, read as the reverse complement.
GTTCTTTTTTCAGAATACCTGCTCCACCAATGCTTGGTAAAACAGCCTGGGGCTTGAATTAATTCTGATGTCCCTGGAAATTACCGCATTCAACAGGAGCCTAAAAATGGTTATGGCCATATCAGATGATATTACAAGTAAAGCGCAAATACCCCAGGGTTTTCTAGCCCAATGGCATGAAGATGTCTACTGTGTTTTTGGCCGTGACCCTGCCGCGCACAGTGTTTGGGAAATATTGGTGACCTATTCAGGTGTCCATGCGGTGTTAATTCACCGGATCAGCCACCGTTTATGGAAAGCAAACTGGAAATTGGCAGCCAGGATTTTAGCCGCGTTTGCCAGAATGCTTACTAATGTTGAAATTCATCCGGGTGCAACAATCGGTCGACGGTTATTTATCGACCACGCGTTGGGGGTAGTGATCGGTGAGACGACCGAGATTGGCAATGATGTCACGTTATATCACGGCGTAACGCTGGGCGGGACGACCTGGAACAAGGAAAAACGTCATCCAACCCTGGGCAATAATGTGCTGGTGGGGTCCGGAGCCAAGATTCTTGGGGCGATTACTCTGGGTAACAATGTCCGTGTTGGCGCTAACTCAGTCGTGGTTAAAGATGTGCCGCCTTGCTGTACCGTGGTGGGTATTCCGGGGCGAGTTATTCAAAGCAAGGGAACAAAAATACAAAACCGGCACGGCATTGATCTGGATCATCATTTGATTCCTGATCCTGTTGGCAAGGCTATCGCCTGTTTGATTGAACGGATTGATGAGCTCGAAGCCAGGCAAACAGGAAGCAAAGTAACGCTTGAAGAGAATTGTGAAGTGTGTGAGGCGGAAAACGTCTGCGTTCCCAGGAAAGAAAGCCCGGTAAAACTGGCGGTGAGGGCTTAGATGGATCTGTTGGATTTTGAAGCACAAGGTTTGTATTTTGAAGAACCGGATGTTACAGGCGTTAAAGAGATGATAGCAACAGCAGCAGAAAATTATGGCAATGGCGATGCCGAGCTGTCTTTACTAAAAGCATATTTTCTTGCACCTGAGTCGTTGAACGTACTGGTAGCACTAAACCGTTTTTATTATTACCAGCATCGGCTCGAAGATGCGTTGAATGCGACCCTTAAGGCCTTGGCTGTCATAAGGCTTTTGATAGATTTTCCTGTGGATTGGCGTGATTTGCAACCAAGGCATATTAATGATGCCCCTGCAGCTCTATTAACCCAGGTCAGGTTATATTTGTTTACACTGAAAGCCATCGGTTTTTTAAATATGCGTTTGGGAAATCTGGATATGAGCCAGAGCGTGTTTGAAAAACTGGTGGTTTTGGATAGCAGGGATCGTATTGGTGCAAAAGGATTGCTGGAATTGGTTATCAAGCGTAAAGACGAAAACAGAAAGTTTTTATTATCGGAGCAAGATCATGTTCAAAGAGTTAACTGATTCATTACTGACCATCGTGGCAGTAGTGGCCTTTATTATTCTGGCAATCTACCTTCTAATTCAGGATACCTCATTAGTTGGCCCCATTTAATTACCGGAGAATACCGATGAGTTTTGAAGAAGAAATGGAAGAACTGGAATCCGCAGAAGATTTTCTGCAGTATTTTCAACTGGAATATGAGCCTAATGTGGTGCATGTTAACCGCTTGCATATTTTGCAGCGTTTTCATGATTATTTACAAAAAGCCGGCGATGACATGCCGGAAAATGAAATTCCGAAAAGGGCGGTTTACAGCAAACTATTGCAGCGAGCCTATCAGGATTTTGTCGAATCAGATGCGCAAACCGAAAAAGTTTTTAAAGTGTTTGCAATGGGTGAACCGCAAACAGCATTTGTTTCCATAAACGATATAAAAACATGAAACCCGAGCGCTTCGACGAAGGCCGGTTTGAATACGGCGAAGCGGTCCGGGTCACCAGAAACGTCCGCAATGACGGTACTTATCCCGGTATGGAAGTAGGTACTCTGTTGATTCGCCGGGGCAGTGTCGGCAATGTTATTGAAGTAGGCACTTTTCTACAAGACCAGGTTATTTTTACCGTACATTTTCTTAATCAGGGACGGATGGTGGGTTGCCGGCTCGAAGAATTGATAGGTGCTGATGAACCCTGGAATCCAAGCCGCTTTGAGTTCAGAGACAAGGTGGTTTGTACCATCGATTTGGGAATGCAGGGGAATATCCTGTTTGCAAAAGGCACGGAAGGCGAAGTTTTTAAGGTGCTTAGAGATAACGAATTGATTCAATATCATGTCGCTTTTCAGGGCAGAGTCCTGCAAGTGCCTGAGTCAGCCCTTGCCCCAGCGCACCCTGAGTCATTTAATGAACCGGAGGTTTGATATGACTGTAATTGAAAAACCTGCTCAGCCGGAAACCTACAATTTGTTAAGGGCGGCTTTAGCCTTATTCAAAAAATCGCCCGGTGAATTGGCAGAGGACGAGTTAAAACAGGCTAAAATTCAAGCCTTGAATGAATTCAGGATTGAGAGCCGTGTGCTGAATGCGCCTGAAGCGGCAGCAGTGATTATTACCGGACAGGAATTGCAACAGGCCTATCAGGAAATTCGCGACCGTTATAACGATGAGGCTGCTTTTCTCGGCGATCTGGATAAAAACAAGCTCAACACCGCGAGCCTGATGGCGGCATTGCATCGTCAGTGCAAGGTCAATACGGTGCTGGAGTTGATTGCCAGCCGTGCGCCCGCTATCAGCGAGGTCGAAATCGGCATCTATTACCATCTCCATCCCGATCAATTTCATCGCCCTGAAAGGCGCGAAGCCGCCCATATCTTTATCAGTATTAACCCGGCTTATCCTGAAAATACTTTTGAGACGGCTTTACTGCGCGCCCGGGAAATCTCCGAAAGGCTGCAAAAAAAACCGCACAAATTTGCCTATCTGGCATTAAAGCATTCTGAATGTCCTACTGCTTTGCAAGGCGGCGTTCTGGGTACAGTGACACGCGGCACGCTTTATCCTGAACTGGATGCGGTGCTGTTCAGCTTAAAGTCGGGTGAAGTCAGCGATATAGTCCAATCGGAAATCGGTTTTCATGTGCTGTTGTGCAAGAGCATACAAAAGCCTGAAACCCTGTCCCTGGCAAAAGCAACACCGAAAATACGCCAGCTAATGAAAGAACGCGCCCGGCGTACCTGTCAGCGCGCCTGGTTAGCCGGGTTACCCACTCCTGAATCAGGGGAAAGCACATGAGTGATAAAGAAATCAAACACTGTTCATTTTGCGGCGTTGGCCAATCCGCATCGGTACCTTTGATTGCCGGCGCCGGAGCTTATATTTGCGGGGCGTGTGTGTTATTAGCCAATCAGGTCGTAAGCAATTGGAGCCGGAAAAAAGAGCTGTCCGAAATGCAGGGTGCATTGCCGATCCCGGTAAAAATAAAACAGCATCTTGATCAATACATTATTGGTCAGGATCTGGCAAAAGAAATATTGTCTGTAGCTGTTTATAACCATTACAAACGCCTCAGACACGAAAGCGGCGATGCCGGCCTGGGCGAGTTTGACAAGGATGTGGAAATCGGCAAATCCAATATTCTGTTAATAGGCCCCTCGGGTACGGGTAAGACGTTATTAGCCAGCACTCTGGCAAAAATTGTCGGGGTCCCGTTTGTGATTGCCGATGCGACAACACTGACGCAGGCCGGTTATGTTGGTGATGATGTCGAAAATATTCTGGTCAGATTGCTGGATGTTGCGGAAGGCAATATGGCTAACGCCGAATGGGGTATCGTTTATATCGATGAAATTGACAAAATTGCCCGCAGTCCCGAACAGCAAACCGGAACCCGCGATGTCTCCGGTGAAGGTGTACAACAGGCATTGCTCAGGCTGGTCGAAGGTTCTCACGTTAAAGTTTCCGGCAAAGGTCAGCGTAACAAGGATGGTGAAACCACTATGGATACGCGAAACATTCTGTTTATTGCCGGCGGTTCATTTCCGGGCCTGGAAAAACATGTTGAAAAGCGCTTGGTGCCGGCCAATTCCGCTATCGGTTTTCATGCGGCAGTAAACAACGGGTCAGAAAAACCGGCATTGGAAGCTATGCTGAATGCGACTCAACCCAGCGATTTGCGCAAGTTCGGCTTGATCCCCGAGTTTATCGGCCGCTTTCCCATTTTGGCGCCATTGGAACCACTGGATATAGACGCATTGATTCAGGTGTTAACCGAACCTAAAAATGCGCTGGTTCGTCAATATCAACAACTGTTTGCCTATGAAGGCGTGGAGCTGAAATTCGAACAGGATGCCCTGGTTGAAATCGCCAAAAAAGCCATAGAACGTGAAACCGGAGCACGCGGTTTACGCAGCATCATGGAGCAGATATTGCGAAAAACCATGTTTGATATTCCCTCCGCCGATGACGTTGAGCAATGTATTGTTGATGCCGGTGTCGTTACAGGGGAAGGCGATATCCTGTTGATAAAAAAAGCTGAAAGCAAACGCAGGCAACAGGCTGGGCAATAATAAATATACTCAACGCGGCCACCGTTGCGGATTTTGTTAAGCATTTTTTTCACCACGAAGGACACGAAGTTTTATATTGTTTCTTCGAGTCTTTCGTGGTATTAAGAATTCTGCAAACCTGACCGTGCAGAGTATATTAGGTGCAAGTCGAAATCACCATAATATTAACAAATTGAGAGACTTATGAAAACCGAAGATAAAATCCGCAATCAACTGGCAGCCAACCCAATCATCATTTACATGAAAGGCATACCGACTAATCCGCAATGCGGATTTTCAGCCAAATCAGTAGGCATACTCAATGCAGCCAAAATCCCTTACGCTTATGTAAATGTACTGGAAGCGCCTTTTATCCGTGAAAAGATACCGAGCATTTCTCACTGGCCAACTTATCCCCAACTGTTTGTTAACGGAGAACTGGTCGGCGGCTGCGATATTATTGAAGAAATGTATAACAACGGCAGTTTATTACCCTTGTTAACAGACGCCGTGCCAACAAAAGGGCAAGCCACCAACGACGCATTAACGATCAGCGAAGTTGTCAAGATGGTGCAACAAGGTATTCCTGACGCAAAAGTTCTGGTCGAAGGCGAAGGTTGTGATTTATTGATTACTGTTGTAAGCTCCCAATTTAGTGATTTAGCGTTGGTAAAAAAACAGCAGCTGGTCATGGCAACGTTAAAAGAACCGCTGGCATCAGGTAAACTTCACGCTGTCAGCGTTAAAGCGTATACCCCGGATGATTGGCTGGATAAACAGATGAACAAGGATAAAGGACTGCTGCAAATACAGCATTAAAACATAGTAATAACGGGCAGCTTGCCCCAACAGTCACCAGCAATGCCGTTAAGTTAAGGAAAAAATCTCCCCTCTTTTGCTGGAGAGGGTCGGGGTGAGGAGAATAAACACAGGAAAAAATGCTTATTTAATCCCCTCATCCTAACCCCTTCGACGCTGCTCAGGGCATGCTTCTCCCGGTGGGAGAAAGGGCTGTTCTCTTAACTTAACGGCGTTGCCGTCACTTGGGATTATATGAAAACATTTATAAAAGTAACGGAAATATGGGTTCCTACTAAAGAAAGAACGCAACTGGAGCTCGCTGCCGGTATATACGGTACGCTGAAGGAGTTTAAAACGGTCAGTGAGCAGACGCGGTTTGATTATAATCAAGGATTACCCGGTACGGCCTGGGCCGTGGCTCACCCTGTGGCAATAACAGAATTCACTCATTCCTGTTTTAAACGTACGGAAGCGGCTAAAAAAGCCGGTTTAACGTGTGCTATAGCATTACCGGTGTTTTCGGGCGAGTTTTTAATGGCAGTGATTGTGTTTCTGTGCGGGGATGATGAAGACCACGCAGGTGCTATTGAAGTATGGGCTAATGATGCTGACAGGGGTAATGAGCTGGGTGTTATAGACGGGTATTACGGTACGCTGGACTATTTTGAGTTTGTTTCAAGAAAAACCAAAATTATGAAAGGTTTTGGCTTGCCGGGGCGGGTATGGGAAAAAGGCTTGCCGGTTATTATGGCTGATCTTGGCGAATCAGAATCCTTTATCAGAGGCCGGGATGCAAAAAATGCCGGAATCACTACAGCCCTCGGTATTCCTTTGTCTGATAGTGCTGGCCAAGTCTATTTAATGACGTTCCTGTCAGCCAAGGCGACGCCTATTGCCAGGCAGATTGAAATATGGCTGCCTGATGATAACAGAGAGAGATTGGTTTTTAAAGATGGTTTCAGCGAAAAGGCAACCGACTTGGCAGCAGTTTATGCCGCAAAAACATTCGCTAAAGGTGAAGGGGCAATAGGACGTGTGTGGCTGACCGGAATTCCGGCTATAGCCGATAATTATCTGGTGGAACAGTCGATAGCTACTTTGTTGATGCCCGTTATAAATCAAGGCAAATTAACAGCGGTAGTCGCTTTTTGTATATAGAAATCATGGCTAAAGTAGGCATTTTTTTTGGGACGGATACTGGCAATACACGGCGGATTGCTAAAGATATTGCGACGGCGTTGGGTTCGGCTGTTGCCGCAAAGCCGGTGAATATACGCAATGCCGGCGTGACTGATCTGCTGGCGTATGACATATTGATCCTGGGTACACCCACTTATGGCGAAGGGCAGCTACCCGGCTTATCAACCGGCAATGCAACGACAAGTTGGGAGGAGTTTTTGCCGACGCTGGCAGGGCAGGATTTTAGCGGTAAAAAGGTAGCGATTTATGGGCTGGGTAATCAAAAAAGTTATCCTGCCGAATTCGTTGATGCCGTATTTTATTTATATGAGCAGTTTAAACAATGTGGCGCCACGATGATTGGCGCATGGGATACCGAAGGTTATAACTTCCAGGCATCCAAGGCAGTCATTGATGGATCCTTTGTAGGTCTGGCCCTGGATCAGGAAAATCAGCAAGACCTCACGCCGG
>JAQTMV010000046.1:0-10263 GCA_028714175.1 Methylococcales bacterium | reverse complement strand
TGTGGCGCCACGATGATTGGCGCATGGGATACCGAAGGTTATAACTTCCAGGCATCCAAGGCAGTCATTGATGGATCCTTTGTAGGTCTGGCCCTGGATCAGGAAAATCAGCAAGACCTCACGCCGGGCAGACTGGATATCTGGTTAAAAATGCTGGCAAAGGCTTGGGGTTAAAGTGCCATGGGCAAACGACAACACAATCCAGTCTGCACTCATCAAGAACTGCATGAAGCCGGTTATTTAATGCGGAAAATCAGTTTTAAAAATCAGCCGACTTCGGCCATTATCTTCGCTTTTGAAGGCATTGCCTACGCGTATATCAATCATTGTATGCATATGCACAGACCCTTGAACTGTGAACAGGATGCGATTTTTGATGAAACCGGAAAATATCTGCGTTGCTCGATGCACGGCTTTATCTTTGATCCCAAAACCGGAGAATGCCAAAGCCCGGTTTGTTTTGGACAACGCTTGCAAGCACTGCGTCTGGAAGAAATTGACGACACACTTTATTTTGCCGAAAAGCATTTGCAACTGATCGATTGAATGGTTATAGCGATGATAGAAGAATTAGCGGTCGTGGTGAAAATAGAAAACCAGCAAGTCTGGGTCGAAAGCGGGCCGAATAATGCCTGCGGCGGCTGCCAGCAGAAAGCATCGTGTACGGCCAATGCTCTCGGCAGCGTTCTCAAGAAAAAGTCGGTACCGGTTGATAGCGGCATTCAATTGAAAACCGGCGATGAAGTCATCGTCGCTATAGATGAAAACCTGTTGCTGCGCGCTTCTTTATTATTGTATCTGTTGCCGCTAATAGCGCTGTTTACCGGTGCCGCAATTGCCGACTGGCTGCTGGCGGATAACGCCCTGCACGCAGATTTATGGATTGCCGGCAGCGCCTTGCTGGGTTTTTTGCTTATCCTGTGGTTAATCAACAGAGCGCAAAGTCTGTTGATACTGAATTATTACGCCCGGCCTGTCGTAGTAAGGAAAGTTTAACCCTTCGTGCCGGTATGAATGTTTGGGCGATTGATAAAGACACACCATGAATCTAAAAACATCAATTCACTACGGAGACACAGAGCAGGAAATTATCCAGGCGCCGCTATTTCAGCGTCTGTTAGATAACAACCCGGATCTTCGGCCCAGTAGTTTGATGTGGTTTGCGCGGCTCTGACGCGGGTATTGCCATTGCAGATACTTTGATAATGACAGCTTGCACAGCGGCCTTCCAAGGGTCTGGGGGTTTGTTTAAGACCGGCCATTAATGGATCAGACGTGTCCATCCATATTTCAGAAAAAGGCCGTTTTTTGACATTGCCCAAGTCATAATGCCACCAAAATGTGTCAGGATGAACATTGCCCAGATTGTCGATATTGGCGACATTAACGCCCGAAGCATTGCCGCCCCATTGGTCCAGTTTGGCTTTGATATGCTCGGCCTTATCCGGGAAATGTTTTGTTACCCAATGCAGGAAATACACCGCATCGGCATCATTATTACCGGTAACAAATTCGCGATCTTTACCTGCTTTAAGCCATTCATAACACGTTTCAAACATCAAATCCATAGCAGCGCGCGTCATTTCAAAGTGAGCATCATCCTTGCGGTTTTTATTACCACGGCCGCCATAGTTCAAATGCGACAAATAAAACTTGTCTATATCGTTGTCATTCATTAATCGTAACAAGGCCGGAAAATCACCTGCGTTATCCCGGGTTAAGGTAAAACGAATGCCCACTTTGATGCCTTGGTCCAGACATAAATGAATGCCGCGCAGAGCTTCGTCAAAAGAGCCTTTAACGCGCCGGAAGCGGTCATGCGTATCGTTAATGCCATCCAGGCTAACGCCGATATATTGATAATCAATAGCGGCAATTTCATCGATATTATCTGCCGAAATTTTAGTGCCGTTGCTGGATAGAGCGACGTAGAAGCCCATGTCTTTAGCCCGGCGGGAAATATTAAAAATATCAGGATGCAACAACGGCTCACCGCCGGATAGAATCAGCACCGGCACCTTAAATGCTTTTAAATCATCCATCACTCTATAGATTTCGGATGTGCTTAATTCATTCGGGAAATCAATATCCGCCGAGGTTGTATAGCAGTGCTTGCAGGTGAGATTGCAGCGGCGGATTAAATTCCAGATTACTACCGGTGCGGAAGGTTTCCGGGCGGGTTTTAAAGGTGTCGGGTCTATCAGTTCCCGCATATATTGGCTTAATCGAAACATCTACAAATACCGTGTGGCTAGCGTATATGCCATTGTATCTTATCTGTGCCCGGAGCTGAATTTTTCAGACAATTAAAGCTGATTGTAATGAATCTCTTCTTGGTGGCAAGAATATAACAAGGCAGGATGGATTGAAGCAACGGCGCCAAGATTACAATGACTTAAAGAATGCCGGCGCGGCTGCTAATTCCAGAAAATGTCATTTATTTTTACTATAATGACCATGAAGGACTTGAAGATCTTACTGTATTGACTCCATGGGTGATATTGGGACGATTCATAAAACAAAGCTTTTTAATCCTTGCTTCAATAGTTTTACATTATTCGACAAATCATTAAATTCTCTTCCCTTCATTATCTTCATGTCCTTCATGGTAATAAAAACGTTATAAACATTGTACTGCATCAGCACTCCCCCCGGTGCTGAAGTTCGGAAGTTGACACCGAAGAAGCTGGGAGTTGTTCTGTATTGCCGGTAAAACCTGTATTATCGAACTTTTGGCGATGCCGTTTTGATCGCGTACAATGTAAAATTTAAATGGCGGGAAAGGTGAGCGGCTATGGCAGATAAAAAACACACTGATGATGACCAGTGGCTGGATAAATTAACGCCGGAACAGTTTAGTATATGCCGGTTAAAAGGCACCGAGCCGCCTTTTACAGGAAAATATACCGATTGCAAAAAGGTCGGCATGTACCATTGTATTTGTTGCGGAAGCCCTTTGTTTGATTCCGGAACCAAGTATGATTCAGGCTCGGGATGGCCAAGTTTCTGGGCCGATTTGCCTGAAGGCAGCGTGAAAGAACATATCGATACCAGCCATGGAATGCGTAGGGTTGAAGTGACGTGTAAGGTCTGTGATGCTCATTTGGGTCATGTGTTTGAAGATGGTCCTGAACCCACAGGGCTGCGTTACTGTATTAACTCTGCTGCCCTGGATTTAAAAGAAAAATCATGAGCGCTTTGCAACAGGTACAGAATTTACTGGACTTTATTGATGCCAGTCCCAGTCCGTGGCATGCGGTTAAAACTGTCGAAGCCCGGCTTGCAGCTTTTCAGTTTGTAAAACTGGATGAAACAGCAAAGTGGGTATTGCAGCCGGGTGGACGCTATTACGTTATCCGCGATGACTCTTCCATTATCGTCTTTGTACAGGGTCAAAAACCGTTGCTTGAAACGGGGTTTAAAATTATCGGCGCACATACCGATTCTCCCGGATTAAGAATAAAGCCGAATGCAGCCAGTGCTATGGATGGCTTATTAAGGTTGGGTGTTGAAGTCTATGGAGGACCCATTCTTGCTACATTTACCGATAGGGATTTGAGTCTTGCCGGGCGGATCAGTTATAGAGACGATCAAAACAACATAGTTAACATGTTAGCGAAATTTGATAGGCCATTGTTACGATTACCCAATCTGGCCATTCATATGAACAGGACGGTTAATGAAGAAGGTTTGAAACTGCATAAGCAGAATGAGCTGCCGTTGATTCTATCGGTATTGGCTGAAGAATGTATACCACAGGCCTTTTTTTCAGCGCTATTGCAACAGCAAGCAGGTTGTGATAACGGGCATATCTTATCCTGGGATCTGGCTGTGTACGACACACAGAAAGGCGCATTTTGGGGAGGCAATAGTGAATTTTATGCAGATAGCCAGTTGGATAATTTAGCCTCTTGTCATGCCGCATTACAAGCTTTGCTTGATGAGGACGTGTTAAATACCGGTAATACTTTGGTGTGTGCGTTCTTCGATCATGAAGAAATTGGCAGTGAAAGCAATAAAGGTGCTGATGGCAGTTTTTTTACTGATGTCCTTAAGCGTATTGCTTTAGCATCAGAAACCGATAGAGATGATTTTGTCAGAGCCCTGGCTAAAAGTTTTATGATCAGCGCTGATATGGCCCATGCCTATCAGCCCAGTTTTCCTTTAGCCTATGATCCGGATCATAAAGTCACTGTTAATCGGGGGCCGGTGATTAAAGTCAATGCCAATCATCGATACAGTTCTGAAAGTGTTTCTCAAGCGATGTTTGTCGATTGGTGCGAACAGGCGGGAGTGCCCTATCAGAAATATTCGCATCGAAACGATCTGGCTTGCGGCAGCACTATCGGGCCGATAACGTCAGCCAGATTGGGTATTCGGACTGTTGATGCCGGTTGTCCGATGTGGGCTATGCACAGCATCAGGGAAAGCGCCGGCGTACTGGATCATGACTATATGATAAGAGTAATGAAAAGGTTTTTTGTCAAATAGCCAGATTGGCCGTTATAGACTAAGCTTGGACTAATCGTAACTACTCAGCAGCTTAAACTTATGAAGTATTCAGAAAAGGAATATCCATTACAAAAAGAAAGCTATCAAATTATAGGGATATGTATGGAAGTTCATCGTATTTTGGGGAGAGGTTTATTGGAAATAATTTATAAAGCCGCTATTCAATATGAGCTTAATAACAAAAAGAGTCATTTTATAATCTGTGAATCTGTGGCAACAAAACACGAACTGTAATCAATAATAAAAATACAACGGATACAACATTGCACAATCATATTCTTTTTACAATCTACATAAAATGAAGAAATGAAAGTCTTCAGCTTATTAGGAATTTTATGTTGTTTATTGTTTTCACAGGCGCTTTGTGCGGATGAATCCTCTGTTGAATATAAAATAAAGGCAGGTTATTTATACAACTTCACTAAATTTATAACCTGGCCGGAAGACAAGTCTGAAACCTTTAATCTTTGTATTTTGGGAACTGATCCTTTTGGCGAATTAATTGATCCCATTGAACAACGTTCAGCATTTGGACGGCCTATTAAATTATTCAGATTTGATAGCCTTAACTCCCTTAGCCACACATACACAAAGCCTCATTGTCATATTCTCTTTATCAGCTCCTCTATTGGTTCTGCTGTTAAAAATACCATTAGTAATAATACGCTGGAAATTCGTGATATTTCTAAAACATTAACAGTAGGTGAAAATAATGACTTTGCAGTGCAGGGGGGGATGGTTGGTTTTGTAAACAGGGAAGGCAAAATAAAATTACAGATTAATCTGAAAAAGATTAAACAGAGCGATTTGAAAGTCAGCGCGAAATTATTGGAAGTCGCTGAAATTGTTGAGGGAGGTAACAATGATTGACAAGATCCGCGGCCTGTCAATAAAACACAAGCTGTTGCTGACGTTAATTTTTCCCAGTGTAACATCGTTACTATTTGCCGGTGTATTCCTGATACTGCTTGAGATTACAGAGTTTCAGAAAAATACCCGGGATGATTTGTCAGCGCTGGCAGCAATTATAGGCAATCGCAGCACCGCAGCATTGCTTTTTGATGACAGAGATTTAGTCAGGGAGAATCTTGCTGTTCTTAATACCTTGCCGGAAGTACAGGTTGCCTGCCTTTATGATGCCCACGGCGCTGTTTTTTCTCAATTAATAAAAAACAACCAGGCAGGCTTGACATGTCCTTCATCCATTGGCAATGAACAGACCCAATTTGAAAGCGTTCATTTATTTGTAGTTCAGCCGATTGTTGTTGATTCAGAAATGCTGGGTACTGTTTATATTCATGCTGATTTTACCCAGGCCTATTGGCGGAAAATACAATTTACCGGATTGCTGTTTATAGTGTTAGTCGGTGTATCAATACTCACTTTCTTTTTATCCGCGCCGCTGTTAAGGCTTATTTCATCGCCTGTCAAAAACCTTGTAAAGACGGTTAAAGCTATCAGTGACACCAAGGATTATTCGTTGAGAGCTGTTAAAGTCAATAATGATGAATTAGGCGTTCTGGTTGATGCCTTCAATGGTTTGATCAGTACCGTTGAAATTCAAAATCAGGCTTTGATACGGGAAAAAGGACGCTATCTGACGCTTTTTGATGATAATCCGACGATGGTGTTCAATCTTGGGGAAGATGGCCGTATTTTATCGGTTAATCATACGGGCGCTAAACAACTGGGTTTAACCGTTGAAGAGCTGCAAGATTGTTTTGTCTATGATTTTATTCATCCATCGGATTTGCCGATAATGTATGAGTTTGTTGATAGTTGTTTGAAAAGACCTTTGCAGGTGCACAAGGAGGAAATAAGACAGGTTTGTAATAATGGCCGGATTATTTGGGTGCGGGCAACCGCCAGACTGGTTGAAAATGAAAATCAGCAAAGCAGTTTGTTAGTGGTCTGCGAAGACATCACGGAAGCCCGCCTGCTGAGTGAACAAGTCGCCCATCAAGCCAGTCATGATGCGTTGACGGGCCTTGCCAATCGAAACAAGTTTGACGATTATGTCAAGCAAGCAATAGCCCTGGCGCACAAGGATCAATCCGAGCATGTCTTGTGTTATCTGGATCTGGATCAATTTAAAGTGGTTAATGATACCTCCGGGCACCTTGCCGGAGATGAACTGCTCAGACAGCTGGGTGATTTGTTGAAGAAACATGTGCGACACGATGATTTTGTCGCCCGTTTGGGTGGCGATGAGTTTGGTATTTTGATGTACAATTGTTATTTAAGTCAGGCGGTTCAAGTTTGCGAGAAATTACGCGATGTGGTTCGGGATTTTCGTTTTGCCTGGGAAGACAGGAGCTTTACGATTGGTGTAAGTATCGGAATTTCTTCAATAAACGCCACCAGTCGCGACGCCGTCAACCTGCTTAAAGAGGCTGATGCTGCCTGTTATGCAGCAAAAGATAAAGGCAGAAACAGGGTGCATGTTTTTCGTCCAGATGATGAAGAATTAGCCATGAGGCACGGAGAAATGCAATGGGTATCAAAAATACAGCAGGGATTGGAACAAAATCATTTTTGTCTTTACGGACAGCCGATAGTTCCACTTTTTGAAAACGATGACGGTTTGCATTTTGAAACCCTGATTCGTTATCGAGATATTAAAGGGCATCTTATACCACCCGGTGCGTTTCTATCGTCGGCGGAACGCTATAATTTGGCGTCAGCAGTGGATCGGTGGGTTATTAGAAATCTGTTCAGGTGGATTGCTGAAAAACCCGGTTTTCTGAATGACTTGTCACTGTGTTCGGTTAATCTGTCCGGCTTGTCATTGTCAGATGAAACCATGCTGGCGTATATCTCGGAACAATTCGCTAACTGGGGCGTGCCAACGCATAAAATCTGCTTTGAGATAACCGAAACCGCAGCCATTGCCAATTTATCTTACGCGACTAAATTTATTCATCAGTTAAGGGAGCGCGGCTGTTCATTTTCACTGGATGATTTTGGCAGCGGCTTGTCTTCTTTTGCCTATTTAAAAAACCTGCCGGTAGACTATATTAAAATTGATGGTTTATTTGTTAAAGATATGTTAGATGATAAAGTGGATCTCGCCATGGTGAAATCAATCAATGAAGTCGGACACATTATGGATAAAAAAACCATTGCCGAATTTGTTGAAAATGAACGAACCTTTAACTTGCTCAACGAACTGGGCGTCGACTATGCACAAGGTTACGTTATCGGCAAGCCAGTGCCACTGGATGAACTTGAACTTGTAAAACCTTTTGTTGTGATGCCGAAATGAGAGCTACCCCACCTCCGCTTACCAGATACCTGGCGCTTATAATCTGCTTCGGTTCAGGCGCTGCAACGGCTGATGAAGAACCGGATTACTTCAAGATGACTATTGAAGAATTGGGTGCAATTCCAGTTACTACTATTGCCACAGGAACGCCAAAACCGATTTTTCAGTCTGCTGCGGTGACCACCGTCATTACTGCCGAGCAAATCAAATCCATGGGCGCGACTGAACTGCATGAGGTTCTGGAAACAGTGCCGGGGGTTCATGCAAGTGTCCAGGCCTCGACTGGTGATTATAATTACAGTGTGCGCGGAATTCGTAATGCGACAAATTCACAAATCTTGATGTTGTTAAACGGCACACGCATTACCACGCCTTATCGTGGAACAACAATGACGGGTTTGGAGATGCCTATTGAGGCTATTCAACGCGTGGAAGTCATCAGAGGGCCCGGCTCCGCACTTTATGGTGCGGATGCGTTTGCGGGCGTTATCAATATCATTACAAAAAAGACCAAGGATATTGGCGGTACGGTCCTGGGGGCTCGTGTAGGTGATCATAGCACTCAGAGTGGATGGGGGCAGTATGGTGCTCAGTGGGCAGGCTGGGATGTTGCGACGAGTTTTCAATATCAGCATACCAATGGCGATAATGGGCGTATTCTTAAAGCCGATGCTCAATCTGTTTTTGATAGAGCGCTTGGAACTCATGCCTCTCATGCTCCAGGCGCACTGGATACAAACTATGAAACTCTCAACGGACATCTTAGTCTACAGCGCAAGCATTGGGATATTGGTTTCTGGGCATTTAATAGTAACGGAGGCAACCGTGCGGGTAGTGCTCTAGCATTGGACCCAAATGGTAGTGCCGATGGTGAAAATTATTTAGGCGATGTGCGGTTTTCCACAGAAGACTGGCTTGATGACTGGGAACTGATGGCTCATGCCAGTTATCTGCAAGCTGATTTTCAGGCTCGATTGCAACTTTTCCCGGACAACGCTAAATTACCCTTAGGTTCTGATGGCAATATTACATCCTCCTTACGTAACAGCACATTGGTTTTGTTTCCTGATGGATTAAATCTTAATTTAGGTCGAATAGAGAGGATTCCCTCAATTGAATTGGGCTCAATCTACAAGGGACTGGACAATCATATACTGCGCTTTAGCGCCGGTTTTCGATATGAAGGACTTACCACAAGTGACAGTAGAAATTTCGGGCTTGGGATAATCAATGACACTAAGGGTGTCATTGATGGCACATTAACGAATGTAACGGGTACTCGTTTTGCCTATTCACCGAATACTCATCGGACAATCTGGTCTTTGGTAGCGCAGGATGAATGGCAGATCGCTGCCGATTGGCACTTGACTGCAGGCGTACGTTATGACGATTATTCTGATTTTGGCGGTACCGTCAATCCGCGCGTTGCCCTGGTTTGGGATATCAATGAACAACTGACGACTAAATGGTTGTATGGCAAGGCGTTTAGAGCACCGACCTTTGCGGAACAGGGTAATCAAAATAATCCCGTACTAGTGGGTAATAGAAATTTAAACCCGGAAACAATTCATACCGTTGAATGGGCTTTTGACTATCGGCCCATTTCATCGCTTAGAACGGGGGTAAATTTGTACTATTATCAAATTAAAGATCTTATCGGCGTAACAAACTCGACTTTTAACAATAGCGGTAATCAAGACGGCTATGGCAGTGAACTGGAATGGAACTGGAAAGTCTTTGAACAATTGAATGTGATGGGTAATTACGCCTGGCAACATTCAAGGAACGAACAAACCCATCAACAGGTGGCTGGTGTGCCCGTACATCATGTTTATTTTGCTACCAGATGGCAGTTTATGCCGAATTGGCAATTACAGCCTCAGATTAATTGGGTTGGCGGTAGAATAAATACGATAAAAGCAAATGGAACGTTGGATGATTATGAAACCATTGATATAACGTTACGAGGTACTAAGTTGTTTGGACACCTCAATGTTGCAGCTTCCTTGCGTAATATATTCGACACAAATTACAGTGAGCCTGCTGCTAATAACATTGGCCAAAATCTGCCTATGCCGGGCAGGAGTTTTTATCTTGAAGCGTCGGTTAACTTTTGATGCCTCCCCATGTTGTTGACTTATAGCGCTTTCATTAGGGAGTGCTGCAGACGGTGTGGGGCGGCTATATAACAGTCCATCGATTGATTTGTGCTCTCTGGCTGGGCGGCAAAGTACATCCACTACGATGCTTCAATCGGCGGATCACTATTGTTAATCCGCCCTACGGCTAGTGCGCCTTAGAGGTTGGCTCACTTATCAATAGGCCTGGCTTGCCCAAAACATCCATTATCAGTGAGGAAATTCCATATATCCAGGTTTTTTTCAGCTACGCAATCAAGTAGATCAGTTACTTTTATCAAACCAGGCCACCGCTTTCCATGATAGTTCGCCATAGGTCCAATCTTGGTAAAATTGATGCCCAATGCT